>JAJUGG010000001.1 GCA_029268285.1 Ectothiorhodospiraceae bacterium
CCGAACGGGGGTCGCGCCGGGATCGGCGTTGGCGCGGTTCACTACAACATGGCCGTGCGCCGGTTAACGCCGCGAGAGTGCGAGCGCCTACAGGGATTTGCGGACGACTACACCCTCATCCCGACCGAGCGTGCCCGCAAAATCGAGCGCGACTTTCTTGAATACTTGCGCGAGCACCACCCGGAACTGACCGAGAGCGAGGCACGTCGCTTGGCTGCCGATGGCCCACGCTATCGCGCCTTGGGCAACTCGATGGCCGTACCCGTCATGCGTTGGCTCGGCACGCGCATCGACCAGCGCATCAGCGCAAGAGCGGCATAAGCATGAGCACGCTAAAGGTTGAGTGGCGTACCTGCCTGCGTATGGATGATCGGAGAACCCCTCGCCAGCGCGTGGCCTATTGGCTGCGTCGACTGGCAACGCGTATCGACGGTCAGCGCACGCTCTCGCTCGCCGTCGAGACAACCCCGCCGCTCCCCGAGCATGTTCTCGAGGCCGGACTGCAACACGCTATGGACGATTTATACAAGTACGTCTCAACAGAGGCGAAACATGCAGCAAGCGACCGGCTCCTGCGCTTTACGCGCCCGGAGTTGTTCGCCGATGAAAAGTGATCTAAACGAGGAAATGAAAAATGGCAGTAGCCGTCGCGAAAAAGCTTTATATTAGGGACACCGATCTTGCGGCACGTTACGACGTGCATCGCTCGACCATTTGGCGCTGGATCAAAAACGGGACGATTCCGCAGCCCCGCACGCTCGGGCCAGGATGCAAGCGCTGGAACATCAAAGAGCTTGAGGCCTGGGAAGAACGCAAGGCTGCCGAGGAAGACGCGAAAAACGCGTAAAATCCAGCGCCTGCCAAAGTGTACCTGGGGGTGTACCTGAGAGGGTTGCCCCCAAATTCAAGGCTAAGGAGCGATTCGGTAAATGCTTGATTTAGTTGGTGCCCGGAGCCGGAATCGAACCGGCACGCCCTTACGGGCGAGAGATTTTAAGTCTCTTGCGTCTACCAGTTCCGCCATCCGGGCGCGGGCCCGTCGTCTAGGGCAACGACGGAAGGAATGGAGGCTAGGCCCGGAATCGAACCGAGGTACACGGCTTTGCAGGCCGCTGCATGACCACTCTGCCACCTAGCCATCGCGGAGATGATACCAACACCCACGCCGCCTGGCGAGTCTGTTGTTTTCATCCTTCAGAAACTTGAAAGCCCCGGTTTTTAGGCCGGGGCTTTCTAAATCTGGAGCGGGAAACGAGACTCGAACTCGCGACCCCAACCTTGGCAAGGTTGTGCTCTACCAACTGAGCTATTCCCGCTTGCTGTGCGACATATTCTATTCAAGTCGCTGTGGCTGTCAACCCCCTGCGTTCTTCATCTTCTCGCTTGGAGAGGCTTCTGAACGCCGCAGTACCTGCCACGCCGCACGAAGATACAGTATGGCGGAGTACAAGGTCAATACCGCAGCTACATAAAGTAACACCACCCCAATATCCTGTAATGGCAAGGGGCCAAGATCGCTACCGTAAAGCAAAATTATAATCGCCGCCATCTGTGCGGTTGTTTTGATCTTGCCGACCATGCTGACCGCAACGCTGGCGCGCATCCCCAACTCCGCCATCCACTCGCGTAGCGCCGAAACAGCGATCTCTCGGCCGATGATGATGGCCACGGGCACGGCGAAGTACGGCGCCGGGTGATAGGTCAGCAAGGCGACCAACGCCACTGCGACGATCAGCTTATCCGCCACGGGGTCTAGAAAGGCTCCGAACGCCGAGGTCTGGCCGAGACGACGCGCCAGGTACCCATCCAGCCAATCGGTGATGCTCGCGACCGAAAACACAGCGACCGCAATCCAGTTCGCCCATGGGACAGGCAAAAGGAATACCAAACCCAGCACCGGAATCAGCGCAATGCGCATCAAGGTCAGGGCGTTCGGCAGGTTGAAAGGCATTTACTCGTTCTCCATGGAGCCTTTTACGACGCGCGCGAAGCAGGTTGACCGCCCTCCTCTTCGCATGCTGCCGTTTACTCTCTTGCAGCAAGCTTGCGGCGACAGCCGCGCCATCCGCCGCAAGCCTACCACGCCCACAGGCGAAGTGGGCCCACAAAAGCTAGCCGCCGTGGAATACTCCGTAGATTTTCTCGGCCAAAGCACGACTGATGCCGGGCACGCGCGCTAGATCTTCGACGCCGGCCTGGGTTACGCCCTGCAAGCCGCCGAACTGTTTGAGCAGACTCTGCCGCCGGCGTGGGCCCAGCCCGGGTATATCCTCGAGCACGGAGACGGTGCGCGCCTTGCCTCGCCGTGCGCGATGCCCGGTAATGGCGAAGCGGTGCGCCTCATCGCGCACCTGCTGTAGAAGATGCAAGGCCGGCGAGTGCGCTGGCAGGCGATAAGCCTGATTGTCCCCCGCAAGGAATAGAGTTTCTTCGCCGGGCTTGCGCGCCGGCCCCTTGGCGATGCCGAGGAGCAGCACGCCCTCTATGCCTAGCTCTGTAAGCACTTCGACCGCTTGAGCCAACTGCCCCTTGCCGCCGTCTATCAGCAGCAGGTCCGGAATAGGCGCTTCGCCTTTTTTTAGGCGGGTATAACGGCGCTTGAGCGCCTGCCGCATGGCGGCGTAGTCATCCCCGGCCGTCACCCCCTCGATATTGAAACGCCGATATTCGGATTTGGCCGGCCCTTCGCGGTTGAACACAACGCAGGACGCGACCGTTGCTTCGCCGCGGGTGTGGCTGATATCGAAGCACTCGATTCGGTTTATCGACACGCCGCCGAGCGCTTCCTCCAGCGCGATGAAGCGACGATCCACGCTAGCCTTGCTCGCCAGGTGCGCGGCGAGCGCGTGACGCGCATTATCGCGCGCGAGCTCGACCCAATGCCGACGTTCGCCGCGCACATTAGCCCGCACGCTGACCTTGTACTCGGCCTGTTTCGACAGCGCCTCTTCGAGTATCTCTCGCTCTTCGATAGGGTGACTGACCAGAATCTCCCGCGGCACCTTGCGGCCCAGATAGTAGCGCGCGAGAAATGCCGCCAGCGTCTCAGTCTCAGTGGTATCGTCGGGAACCTTGGGGTAAAAGGCGCGGTTGCCGATGTTATGCCCGCCACGGAAGAAAAACACCTGTACACAGGCGATGCCGTCCTGGGTCACGCAGGCGACAACATCCAGGTCTCCCTTTTGGCCGGAGATGTACTGCCGCTCCTGAATCTTGCGCAGCGCGGCGATGCGGTCGCGAATCTGCCCCGCGCGCTCGAACTCGAGCCTCTCCGCGGCTTCTTCCATCTGTCGCACGAGCTCGTCGATGACGACGCCGCTCTTCCCTTCCAGGAACATCTCGGCGTGCCGTACGTCCTGCGCGTAAGATTCCTCGTCGATGTAGCCCACGCAAGGCGCCGTGCAGCGCTTAATTTGATACTGCAGACAAGGCCGCGAGCGATTGCGAAAATAGCTGTCATCGCACTGCCTTACCGGGAAAACTTTCTGTAAATAATTTAGCGTTTCGCGTACCGCCCCAGCGCTCGGGAAAGGCCCGTAATAGCGACCGGGCCCTTTGCGGGTTCCGCGGTAAACACCCAAGCGTGGGAAGCGTTGATGAGTCGTGACGTGGATGTAGGGGTAACTCTTGTCATCACGCAGTAGTACGTTATAGCGCGGCCGATACTGCTTGATGAGATTGTTCTCAAGTATCAGGGCCTCGGCTTCGGTATTGGTGACGGTGAACTCGATGGCCCGGATCTGCTTGACCAGTGCGATGGTCTTGCGTTCCCGCAGGGTGCGATTGAAATAGCTGCCCACCCGGCGCTTGAGGTTGCGCGCCTTACCGACGTAGATAACCACGCCGCTGCCATCCAGCATGCGGTATACGCCCGGCAGCTCGGGTAGATTGCGAACGAAGGCCTTGCCGTCGAATGCGGCGGTGTCGGAGATATCCGTCATAACAGCTAAGACCGAGAAAACCGCAGGAGGTTCGGCGGTTTACGAGGATGTAACGCGCTGTATCGAGGCGCGCGGGCCGCCTGCCCGACCCGCCGGACAGCTACTGGATGCGATCTATCATATCGTGCCGCAATGCCAAGTGGGTCAACTCGACGTCGTTCTCGACCCCAAGCTTCTCGTACAGGCGATAGCGGTAGGTACTTACCGTTTTCGGACTCAGGCATAGCACATCCGAGATCTCCTGCACCTTGTGGCCGCGCGTGATCATCATCATGACCTGGACTTCGCGCTGCGACAGCTTGTCGAAGGGATTCTTGTTCTTGCCCGAGAGGCCCGACAAAGCCATCTGCCGCGCGATATCGGCGCCGATGAAGCGCTCTCCGCGCTGAACGGTGCGGATGGCGGTAACAATCTCGCTCTCATCACAGCCCTTGGTGAGATAGCCGAGTGCACCCGCTTCCATCAGCCTGCTGGGATAGGGCTCGTCCACGTGAACGGTGAGCGCAATGATCTTGAGGTTCTCGTCGATGCGAAGCAATTTCCGGGTCGCCTCTAGCCCCCCGATGCCCGGCATATTGACATCCATTAGAACGACTTCCGGCCTACTCTGCTTGACGAGATTCAGCGCCTCCTCACCGGACGATGCCTCACCAACGACCGTGATGTCTTCGACATCATCGAGCAGCCGACGGATTCCGCTGCGCACAAGCTGGTGATCATCAACCAGGACGACCTTGATCATTGAATGAAACTCCGGCGTGAATATGAAGCACTCGGAGCCTAGATCCGGTCGGCATGGAAGCGGTCCCCGTAGCCACGATCATAGGCTCTTTCCCTGTGCGGTTATCGCCTCGTTATCGTAGCTCAGGCGACGCGATTCGTCATTCCCTCAGAAACCGCCCCCACATCACGGTGGCATTGGCCCCGCACCGCCGCTCGTCGCGGTCTGCTTTAGCTTCCGCGGCTTGCAAGGGACTATTAAAGCGATATGAAAGATTTGCAACAGCTTTATCCGACGCCCGGCCCCGCGACCCTGCGTGGTCTTTACCTGCGCGAGCCACTGCTTCCACGCGACTGGGACAACGGTATTTTCGTATACAGCAACTTCGTGATTAGTATAGACGGACGCATTACGACAGAAGACTCGAGCACCAACGCCAGCGGGGTGCCGAAGGCCATCGCGAACCCGCGTGACTGGCGCCTCTTCCAGGAGCTCGCCGCGCAATCCGATGTCCTGCTGACCAACGGCAGCCACTTGCGCCGCCTTAAGAACCCGCGCGTGAAATCCGTGCTACCGCTCAGCGCGAAACCCGAATTCCAGGATCTTCACGACTGGCGCATGGCGCGCGGACTGGCGTCCCAACCGGACGTCGCCGTCCTCAGCGCCCGCCTGGACTTTGAACTGCCGGCCGTCCTGCTCCAACAGCAGCGCAGGATCTACGTCTTTACCCCTTCTACCGATCGCGCGGCGGTAGCGGGGTTACGCCGAGCTGGCGCGACCGTTATCGAATATGCGCCCGAAACCATCGCCGGCGGGATGGTGGGATGGCTTGAGCAAGCCGGCTATCGTCGGCTGTATTCTGTCGCCGGACCGCGGGTGCTCAACAGCCTGCTTGAGGACGATGTCGTGGATGCGCTGTTTCTAACCACCGTGCATCGAATTATCGGCGGCGACTCCGCCCGCACGCTCCACCACGGCGCGCTGCAGGCTCCAGCCGACTTCGTGTTGCGTAGCCTGTACCTAGACGTTACAAACGATCCGCAGCAAACCCTGGCACGCTATGACCGCCGCCGCTAGCGCCGGATGCCGCCCTTGGTGAGCTCGCGTGGATCCAGCAGGCGCTCGAGCTCCTGGCGCGACAAGTCGGTCATCTCTTCGGCCACATCCAGCACCGGGCGCCCCTGGCGATATGCCTCCTTCGCGATCTTGGCGCCCTGCTCGTAGCCGATTACGGCATTCAGAGCCGTGACGAGGATGGGATTGCGCCCCAGCGCCGCATCGAGCTGCGCCTGGTTGACGGTGAAACCGTCGATGGACTTTCGGGCCAGCACTTCGCTGGTCGAAGCTAGCAACTCCACACTTTGAAGTAGGTTGAAGGCCACCACGGGCAACATCACGTTCAGCTGGAAATTGCCGGACTGCCCCGCTACGGTAATAGTGGCGTCGTTTCCGATTACCTGTGCAGCCACCATGGCGGTGGCCTCCGGAATCACCGGATTGACCTTGCCTGGCATGATGCTGCTGCCGGGCTGCAAAGCCGGCAGCGCGATTTCCCCCAGACCGGCCAACGGCCCACTGTTCATCCAGCGCAGGTCGTTGGCGATCTTCATTAGGCTCACAGCCACGGTTTTCAGCGCGCCGGACAGGGCCACCGCCGCGTCCTGGCTACTAAGACTCTCGAAGTAGTTACCGCTGGTCTGGAAGGCGATCCCGGTGCGTTCGCTGAGCAGCTGCGCAACCTTCGCGCCGAACTCCGGGTGCGCATTAATCCCGCTGCCTACCGCGGTGCCGCCGAGCGCCAGCTGCTGCGTGTGCTGCAAGGCGCTTTCAATGCGCTCGATGCCGTGCCGGATCTGCGTCGCCCAGCCGCCCAGCTCCTGGCCCAGCGTCACGGGCATGGCGTCCATGAGGTGAGTACGGCCGGTTTTGGCGACCTCCGCTAACTCTTGCGCCCGCCGCTCGATGCTTTCGGCCAGCGTCGTTAGCGCGGGCAGCAGACGCTCGCGCGCCTCCAACGTCGCGCTGACGTGAATCGCGGTCGGGATCACGTCGTTGCTGCTCTGGCCCATGTTGACGTGGTCGTTGGGGTGCACGGCTTGACCGCAGCGGCGACTGGCCAGGGTGGCGATCACCTCGTTGGCGTTCATGTTGCTACTGGTGCCCGAGCC
Organism: Ectothiorhodospiraceae bacterium; assembly: GCA_029268285.1. GTDB lineage: Bacteria > Pseudomonadota > Gammaproteobacteria > Nitrococcales > AK92 > JAJUGG01. The sequence continues at coordinate 6,831 of JAJUGG010000001.1, forward strand.
GGTCTGAAACACGTCGATCGGAAACTGCGCATCGTGATCGCCGCGCTCGACCTCCTCAGCCGCAGCCACTATCGCTTGGGCTAGTGCGGCGTCGAGCCCCAGCAACTGCTGGTTGGCACGAGCCGCGGCTGCCTTGATCAACCCTAGGGCCCTGATGAATCCGCGCGGCATGGGCAGACCGCTGATTGGGAAGTTTTCCACCGCGCGTTGGGTTTGGGCTCCATACAGAGCATCCGCCGGCACGCGCAACTCGCCCATGCTGTCTTTCTCGATTCGAAACTGTGAACCTGCCATCCGCTGCCTCCTTTGCTTCTTACGCCGCGTGCGCCGAGCGCCAACGGGGTGCGCCCTGCCCCCGCGCAGAGTAGAATCGGCGCCGAACAAGTATCTTTCAGGTGTCTGTGACGATGGAACTGACTCGACTGACCGCAATTGCTCCCGTTGACGGCCGCTACGGCGACAAATGCGCTGAACTCCAGCCGCTGTTCAGCGAATACGGCCTCATCCGCCATCGCCTGCTGGTCGAAATCGGCTGGCTCAAGGCCTTGGCCGCGCAGCCGGCTATCGCCGAGGTGCCCGCGCTCTCGTCCGAGGCACTGACTTACCTCGACGGCATCGGTGAGCGTTTCGACGTTGCCGCCGCGGAAAGCGTCAAGGCCATCGAACGGACGACCAATCACGATGTCAAGGCAGTAGAGTACTATCTCAAGAAAGAGCTGCAGGGGCATCCGGAACTGGCTGCCATTGCCGAGTTCGCTCACTTTGCCTGTACCTCGGAAGACATCAACAACCTGTCCTATGCGCTGATGCTTGCCGGCGCGCGCGACACCGTACTGCTGCCGACGCTGGATCGCCTCATCGAAACACTGGCGCAAATGGCGCGCGAATACGCCGACCTCGCAATGCTCTCGCGCACCCACGGCCAGCCGGCCTCCCCAACCACGCTCGGCAAGGAAATCGCCAACGTGGTCTACCGCCTGCGGCGGCAGCGCGACCAGATCGCGGCGGTCCAGATTCTCGGCAAGATCAACGGTGCCGTGGGCAACTACAACGCCCATCTGTGCGCGTACCCTGAAGTCGACTGGCCGGCCCTTGCACGCCGCTTTGTTGAGGGTCTGGGGTTGAGCTGGAACCCCTACACCACGCAAATCGAACCGCACGACTATGTGGCCGAACTGTTCGACGCTCTGAGCCGGCTCAATGTAGTGCTGATCGATTTCGCGCGCGATGTGTGGAGCTACATCTCGATCGGCTACTTCAAGCAACGCACCGTCGAGGGTGAGGTCGGCTCGTCAACCATGCCGCACAAGGTCAACCCCATCGACTTCGAAAACGCCGAAGGTAACCTCGGCGTGGCCAACGCCCTGTTCAACCACCTCGGCGGCAAGCTGCCCATCTCGCGCTGGCAGCGCGACCTGACCGACTCCACGGTGCTGCGCACGCTGGGCGTGGGGCTCGGCCACAGCATGATCGCCTATCGCGCCCTGGAAAAGGGATTGGGCAAGTTGGACGTGGACGCTGCGCGTCTGCGCGAAGATCTCGACGCCAACTGGGAGGTTCTCGCCGAACCGATCCAGACGGTGATGCGTCGTTACGGCATCGAGCAGCCTTACGAGAAGCTCAAGGCCTTGACGCGCGGCAAGCGTATCGACCGCGTCGGCCTCGCGGCTTTCGTGGATACCCTCGAGTTGCCGGAAGACGTCAAGGCGCGGCTCAAGGCTTTGACGCCGTGGGACTACATCGGCAACGCGACCCAGCAAGCAGGCGACATTTAGGTTCATCATGCGGCGCATTGAAGACGGCACGGATCTGCGCGATGCGTACCTGGAACTCGCAGGCGAGGCTCGACACAGCCTCGCCATCCTGAGCCGAGACTTGGAGCCCGGCGTCCTGGGCACCGGCGAGTTCTGCGAAGCGGTAAAGCGCCTGGTATTGGAGAACCGCCGCGCGGAGGTGCAGATTCTGGCGCACGACCCCGCCGCGGCGGCTAGAACAACGCATCGTCTAATCGAACTCGCGCGCCGCCTGTCGAGCTTCATCGAGATTCGGCGTCTCGGTCCGGACGATCGCGAGCTTACCGAAGCTTTCATCGTTGCCGACCGGCGGCTCGTGGTTCACCGTATCTACGGAGATCGTCCCCAAGGCGAGTACGCCGAAGACCGCGCGCGGGCGCGCGAGCTGGATCAGCGCTTCCGGGAACTCTGGGAGCGCGCCGAATTCGATCCCGAAGTCAGGCGCTTGCACCTGTGAAAACCAAGCTCTACGCCCTCTTTCTAAGTCTGATCTTGCTCGGCCCCGTGGCGGCGGCCACGGGCCAGCAGGTAATGGAAACCTACCGCTTGAGTTTTCGCGAGGCCGCGGAAATTATACCCCTGGTGTACCCGCACCTGAGCGAGACCGCAAGACTCAGCGGCATGGGGCAACAACTGGTACTGAGCGGCAGCCCACAGGACCACGCGCGGCTCGAGAAGTTGCTGAGCGAACTGGATCGTCCTCCGGTAAATCTTCTCATCAGCCTGCGCACCGGCACACAAAACGATATCCAGAGCCAGGGCGGCGGCGTCGATGGAGAAATACGACCGGAAGGAATCGGTGGGCGCATTCGCATTTACCGCTCTGAGTCGGCGCGCGAGGCCGACGAGTTGCGCCAACTGCGTGTCTTGGAAGGCCGTTCAGCGCGATTCGATAGCCGACTTTACTTACCCGTTACGGACCAACGTGCCTGGCGCGGCCGGCATAGCCAGGGCGTCGCGCGCGAAACCCGCTTTCTTGTGCTCGAGGAAGGCTTCTACGTTCGCCCCCGCATTCAAGGCGAACAGGTTTTGCTCGACATCAGCGCTGCGAGCCGTGAGGGCTTGGAGCAACACGAAGTGCTGACGCAGTTGCGCGGCCCGCTCGGTGAATGGCTGCCGCTTGCGGCTAGCACGGAAGATGCTTCCATCAACAGCCAAGGCCTGACCGTTCGCAGCAGTGATGCGCGTACTCGCGCCCACCAGACGTGGATCAAGGTCGACAGACTGGATTAGACTGGCTCAGCGCGAGCGTCCGCTGGGCTCTCAGAAACCCTGTGTCGCTCGCGCGTTCACACCCTCGCCCTTGTCGAGGATGTTAGTCGGTCCAGAGCGATAACACTTTATCCTTGTTCAGCGCGAGCCACTGCAGCGCCAGGATAGGCATGGCCGCACGAATAACCCCGGATTCGACCATGCTCATGGCTTCTTCGAAGCTAGCGACATGGAGCTTAATGTCCTCGGATTCGTCGGCAACGCCGAAAACGCCCTCCAGGCCGCGCGTATCGACCTTGCCGCAGAACAAACTGATGCGTTCGTCGCTGCCGCCGGGGCTGGCGTAGTACGTGCTGATGGGCATGAGTTCTTCCACAGCGCAGCCGGCTTCCTCGCGCACTTCCCGCCGCACGACCTCTTGCGGCGTCTCGCCGGGCTCGACCATGCCGGCAACGATCTCGAACAGCCAAGACCCACGCGGATCTTCTACCGCACCGATCCTGAACTGCTCGAGCAACACGACGTTGTCGAGCTCGGGGTCGTAGAGCAGCACGCCGGCGGAGTCGCCTCGCCGGAACATCTCCCGCTCGATGTCAGCGCTCATGCCGCCGCCGAAGAGGCTATGCCGCAGGCGGTACTTCTCGATCTTGAAGAACCCCTGATACGCAATCTTAGTATTGACGATCTCGACGTTCATGCTCGGGCTCCTTCCCCTAGCGCTTCTGATGCCAAGCGCGGCGGTCATCCCGCCGCTATAGCGCTGAGCTGCGCCGCTCAGCGCTCGAATAGCGCGATGCTCTCCACGTGCGCCGTGTGCGGGAACATGTCCATGACGCCGGCCGCACGCAATTTGTAGCCGAACTCGTTGACCAGCAGCCCGGCATCGCGCGCCAGCGTGGCCGGCCCGCAGGAAACGTAGACAATGCGTTCGGCCCCGAGGCGCGCTACCGGCGCGATCATAGCCAGCGCTCCAGAACGGGGCGGATCCAGCAGGACGCGGTCGTAGCTCTGCCGCAGCCAGGGCAGGCCGGCCACATCCTGACTTAGGTCGGCCACATGGAACTCGCAGTTCCCGATTCCGTTACGCACTGCGTTCTGCCGTGCTCGTTCCACTAAGCCGGCTTCGCCCTCAACGCCGACCACTCGTGCGGCGCGACGTGCCATGGGTAGCGTGAAATTACCGAGTCCGCAGAAGAGGTCGAGCACGCGCTCCTGCCCCGTCAGATGCAACAGCTCCAATGCGCGGTTCACCATCTTGCGATTGATGCCCGCATTGACCTGCGTGAAATCGGTGGGCAGGAATTCAACTTCGACCTCATGCTCCGACAGGCTATAGCTAAGCCTTGGCGCTTCTGGCCATACGGGCTTCACCGTCTGCTCGTTGCCGGGTTGCTCGTAGATCTGAAAGCCATGCTCCTGACCAAAGCGCGTCAGCGCGTCTCTATCGCTCGCCGACAGCGGCGCGAGGTTGCGGAATACCAACGCTGCAGCTTCGTCGTCCCCGAGAGCCACTTCGATCTGGGGAATCTGCCGAGGGATGGAAAGCGACTCGATGAGCGCCGCCAAATCGGCAAGCCGCTCACCGACGCGCGGATCCAGCACAGCACAACTGTCCAATTGCGCCACGTAAGGACTGTAGCGCTCGCGAAAACCCACCAGCACCCCGCCCTTCTTGGGCACCATCTTGACCGCCAGCCGGGCTTTGCGCCGATAGCCCCAGACATCGCTGGTCAAAGGAGCGAGCCACTGCTCAGGCTCGACACGGCCGATGCGGGCAAACTGCTCGGCGAGCACGTCCTGTTTGAAGGTAATTTGCGCCTCAGGCGGAAGGTGCTGCATGCTGCAGCCGCCGCAAGTACCAAAGTGGCTGCAGGCCGGCTCCACGCGGTCCGGCGAAGCCTGTAGCACCTCAACCACCTGCCCCTCGCCGATGCCCCGCCGCCGCCGCGTGTAACGAAAACGCACTCGCTCGCCCGCCAGTGCACCATCCACGAACACGGTTTCCGCGCCGACGTGGGCGATGCCGCGCCCCTCATGGGAGAGACCTGTAATCTCGGCCTCGACCGGCTCCTGAGGCAGTCGCGCCTTGCGTGTATGTCTAGCCATCGATCTCCATGGCGCTTTCACGCCAAGCATTGAGGAATTCGGTAAGGTGAGGCTTGTTCTCCATTTCCAGGCTTTCGCGCACCCGCGCGCATTCGCGCCGATATTCCTCCGGGCTCAGGCGGCCGCGCATCAGCTCGAAACGAAGATAAACCAGATAGGTATTGAGTACGTCCGTCTCGCAATAGTTTCTGACCCCGGCGAAGTCGCCGGCGAGGATACTATCCCAGACCTTGGCGCCGCTCATGCCCATCTTGCCGGGAAAACCGCATAGGGTAGCAATCTCGTCCAACGGCGAAACTGCCCTGCCCTGGTAGCCGGCCAGTACATCCATCAGGTCCGTGTGCCGCTCATGGAAGCGGCTGAGGTAGTTATTCCAACGGAAGCTCTGATCGGTATTGCCGTTCTCCCAATAGCGCGGGGCGGAAACCCCGTGCAACAAAGCGCGGTAATGCAGCACGGGCAGATCGAAGCCGCAGCCGTTCCACGACACCAGGGTGGGCGTATAGCGCTCGATGCCTTCGAAAAAGCGCGCGATGATGTCGCGTTCATCGCCATCCGCCTCGCCGAGCGACCACACCTTAAAGCGCTCACCCATGCGTGCCGCAATAGAGATGACCGCAATCTTGTGCAGGTGCAACTTGAGGAAGTCGGAGCCGCCCGTTTCCTGCCGGCGCAGGGCGAACATGGCTTGAGCCGCGTCCGCATCCGTCAGGCCGTCCAAGTCGTGTACACGACGACCGCCCACGACATCGGGAATGGTCTCGATGTCGAACACGAAGATATTCTGAGGAATGAGGCTCACGTCCCCCCCGGATCAGCAGCCACAATGATTAGATAGGTCTTCGGTCGCCGACGGCCGTCGTCAATCCGGGAACACGCCCGTCGACAAATAACGATCGCCGCGGTCGCACACGATGCTGACGATTACGGCGTTCTCGACCTCGGCATTGATCCGCAAGGCCGCCGCCAACGCGCCGCCGGACGATACGCCCGCGAGTATACCCTCACGCGCGGCAAGCTCGCGCATGTAGTGCTCAGCTTCGGCTTGTGAGATGTCAATCACGCGATCGACCCTGGCCGGCTCGTAGATCTTGGGCAGATACGCTTCCGGCCAGCGACGGATGCCGGGAATGCTGGAACCGTCCTCCGGCTGCACGCCGACGATCTGCACGTCTGGATTCTGTTCCTTCAGGTAGCGCGAGACGCCCATGATCGTGCCCGTGGTGCCCATGGAGCTCACGAAGTGGGTAATCGTGCCCCGCGTGTCGCGCCATATCTCCGGGCCGGTGCTTTCGTAGTGCGCTAACGGGTTGTCCGCGTTAGCGAACTGATTCAATATCACACCTTTGCCCTCGGCAGCCATTTGCTCGGCCAGGTCGCGCGCTTCTTCCATGCCGCCTTCGCGAGAGACAAGGATCAGCTCCGCACCGTAGGCGCGCATCGCCGCGCGACGCTCGGCGCTCATGTGCTCCGGCATGATCAGAATCATGCGATAGCCGCGAATCGTCGCGGCCATAGCGAGCGCAATGCCGGTATTGCCGCTGGTGGCTTCGATAAGGGTATCTCCCGGCTTGATGGCGCCGCGCGCCTCGGCCTGGTGGATCATGCTCAGCGCCGGCCGGTCCTTGACCGATCCAGCCGGATTATTGCCTTCCAGCTTGAGGAGAATAGTATTTCCACTATTGCCGGCAAGCCTTTGCAGCCTGACCAGCGGAGTGTTGCCAACAAAGTCTTCGATCGTCGGATAGTTCATGAGCGCAGTTTAATGCAAAAGCCAACCCCGAAAGAAGGCGCGATGCACGGACGCGGGCGACTCATCGTCGTCCAAGCGCCGCATTCCGGCCTGTGGGCGTCATGTTAAATCGTATTCGCGGCCGCGTGCTCCTGATCATGCTGTTGCCATCGTTAATGGTGAGCACGCTGCTGGGAGCCTATTTGACCTACAGCCGCATCGAGCACCTCGAGCAGCAGCTGATGTCGGAAGGCCGCATGGCCGCAACCTATCTGACTGCGACAGCCTCCCACGCGCTGAGTACCGGCAACCACGCCGCGCTCGCAAGCATTGCAACCACCGCGGTAGAGAGTCCTATTATCGCCGCGGTCGCAGTCAGCGACCTGGAAGGCCAGACACTGCTGCGCAGCGGAGCGCGTGAAGCTCACAACCAGGACGCGTTGACAAGCTATCTGCTGCGCCTATTCCTGGACTCCGACCTGCCCTTGTCGCTGCGTGAAGCCGTCTACTCCGACCCTACTGCCGACCGTGAAGCACCCTTGCTCGGCTGGGTGACTGTCGATCTCACGGTGACGCCGCTGGCTGCGCAGCAGGCAGGCACCCTGGCCGCGGGCACGCTCGCCATGCTGATCGCGCTGTTCATTGCCGGCGCCTACGCCCTGCTCGGCAGTCTCGCCATCGGGCGCACCGCCGATGAACTGGTCGCAACCATACGCCGCTTTCAGCAAGGAGACCTGGAGGCGCGGGTGAAAAGCGGCGCCGGCGGAGAACTGGGCCGCGTCGGACGCGCCTTGAATCATATGGCGCGCTCGCTCCAGCATGATCAGTTCGAGCTGCAACAGAAAGTCGAACAGACAACCTCCGAACTGCGCGAAACGCTGGAAGCGGTGGAAATCCAGAACGTGGAGCTCGACCTTGCGCGCAAACGGGCGCTGGAAGCAAGCAAGGTGAAGTCGGAGTTCCTGGCCAATATGAGTCATGAAATCCGCACACCGATCAACGGCATTCTCGGCTTCGCCGATCTGCTCACCAACACCCAAATGGACGAAGAGCAGCGCGATTACGTCAACACCATCAAGGAGTCATGCTCCAGCCTGCTCGCCATCGTCAACGATATTCTCGATTTCTCCAAGATCGAAGCCGGCAAGATGGTGATCGACAACGTAGCCTTCGATCTTCGCGATTGCGTCGAAGAAGTCCTCTCGCTGCTTGCGCCTACGGCCTACGGCAAAGGCCTCGAGCTCGTTCACCTCATCTATGCCGACGTGCCGCTGAAACTTTATGGCGACCCGGTACGCATCCGCCAGATCCTGACCAATCTCGCCCACAATGCCATCAAGTTCACCCCCTCCGGCCGGGTCGTGGTGCGGGTGATGCTGGATGAAGAAACCGACCAGGAAGCCACCTTGCGCATCTCGGTAACCGATACCGGCATCGGCCTGAGCGAAGCCGATCAAAAGCGCCTGTTCAAGGCATTCGGCCAAGCCGACACCTCGATTACGCGCCGTTTCGGTGGCGCAGGGCTCGGCCTGATCATCTCGCGTAAGCTGCTCGAGCAAATGGGCGGCAGCATCGGCCTGGAAAGCGAGCCCGGCCACGGCTCTACCTTCTGGTTCACGCTGCGCTGCCTGAAGCAGCGCGATGTGCCTGGCTCCCCGGCCGAGCGCCATGAGAACGCCCTGCAGGGCCGGCGCGTGCTGATCTACGACGAAGAACCCCTTGCGCGACTTGCGTTGCGGCACGTGTTGCAGGCGTGGGGTGCGCGCACCATTGAGGTGGATGACCGGCATAGCCTGTTGCCGATGGCAGGGACTGCGCGCATCGATGCCGCCGTTCTAGGCTTGTCGCGCGCGGACCTCAACAACCATATATTTCCGAGCCTTGCCACCCAACTGAAGAAAACCGGCGTGCCTATCATGGCCTTGGCCAGCACGGTGGATCGGGCGGAATTGCGCAGCCTGCTACAGCAAGGCGCCCAGGTTGCCCTGACCAAGGCCTTACGGCGTCAGACCCTGTATCGGGAGTTCTGCCGCGTGCTCTCGCCCGAGCCCTTGCAGGCACCGACAGCACCACCGGAGTTGAATCTCCCTGCCCCCAAGCCGCCGCAACGCAAAAAACAGCAGCCCGCGGACGGCGCGCTGAAGGTGCTGGTTGTCGACGATAACCAGATCAACCGTAAGCTGGTAACCACCATCCTTTCGAATTATGCCGTGGCCGTGCACGAGGCGCGTGACGGCAAGGAAGCGGTTGAAGCCGCACGCAGCACGCGCTTCGACCTGATCTTCATGGACATTCATATGCCGACGCTAAGCGGCGAGATGGCCACTCGCGAGATTCGCGCGCTGGACGGTCCCCAACCGCGCATTATCGCGCTCACTGCCAATGCTATGCCGGGCGAGCGCGAGCGCCTGCTTGCCGAAGGCATGGACGACTGCTTAATCAAGCCCATAACCGAAGAGCAAGTCGCCAAAGCGATCCTGGGGCTGGCGCCGTCACCGGAGGTGCCCACCACGCCGCCGAGCGGAAAGGACAAGCAGGCGCTGGCGGCCGATCTGCGCGACATGCTGCTGAGCGAGCTGCCCGAACACCGCAAAGCGATCCAACAGGCGTTCCGGCGCAATCAACTCGAGCAACTGAAGGATGCCGTGCACAAACTGCACGGGGCCGCCAGCGTCTGCCGGTTGAAAGAGCTAAAAACCTGCTGTGCGGAGTTGGAGCAGAGCTTGAAGCGCGGTGAGCGCGTGCTGGTGCCGGAACAGACGAAGAAACTACTGAGCGCCATCGACGCCTTGATCACCAAGCCGACCGCGGTTTCCTAAAGTGCCTGTTCGCAGCCGTTTCGTAGAAGCGGCTTCGCTTTGACAAAGCCTCAGGCGCTATACAGCACCACAAAGGCAACCGCGTAAAGTCTCTCGTCGCTAATGCTCAAGGCGCTGGCCGTTGCGCCCAGCACCTGCATGCGTTCCAAGGCTGCGCCGTGCAAAATCAGCTCCGGCTTGCCCAACGCATCGCTGGCAACCTCAACGTCGCGAAAGCGGACGCCGTTCCGGAAGCCGCAGCCTAGCGCTTTGACCGCGGCCTCCTTGGCAGCGAAACGTTTTGCGAGAAAGCTTGCCGAACGATCCCGACGCTCCCACGCCGCCAGTTCGGCTGCGTTCAGAATGCGCTCGCCGAAACGCGCACCGTGCCGCTCCAACGCCGCCTGCATGCGAGCGATTTCGACGATATCGGTGCCGATGCCGGCAATGCTCATCGACGGGCCTCGCGCATGAGGCGCTTCATTTCGCGCACCGCCTCCGGTAGCCCACTGAATACGGCGCGTGCGATGATGGAATGACCGATGTTGAGTTCGACCAATTCGGGGATGGCAGCTACTGCTTTCACATTGTGGTAGTGCAGCCCATGGCCGGCGTTAACCACCAAGCCCAGGCCCTGGGCCCGACGCGCTGCGCTACGCAGCCGCTCGAGCTCCTGCTCATCGCCGGTCTCCGCATAGTGTCCGGTATGCAGTTCCACCACCGGCGCGCCGAGCTCTGCCGCAGCATCGATCTGCGCCGGCTCTGGATCGATGAAAAGCGACACGCGGATGCTCGCCGCCGCAAGCCGCTGACAGGCGTCGGCAAGCCGCGCCCGTTGCCCGATAACGTCGAGGCCGCCCTCGGTCGTCAACTCCTCGCGCCGTTCCGGCACCAGGCAACAATCAGCGGGGCGCACGCGCTCAGCGAAGCTCAGCATCTCATCGGTTACAGCCATTTCTAGGTTCATGCGCGTCTGCAGCAGGTCGGCCAGGACTTCCACATCCCGTTCCTGAATGTGCCGCCGGTCCTCGCGCAAATGCAGCGTGATCAAATCCGCCCCGGCCTCCTCCGCGAGCTGCGCCGCGTACACGGGATCGGGATATCGGGTGCCGCGAGCTTGGCGCAAGGTCGCCACATGATCGATGTTGACGCCTAGCAGCAGCTCGGGCAGAAACACGGGGGCCTTATTCTGATTCATGGTCACCTTCCGAAGACGAGGGACTCCGACTATAGCGGAACAGCTCGCGACTTTTCAGGGGGCGCGGACCTAAGTGGGGAGAAAGCGCCTGCCGGAGTAGATCGCGTGCTTCGCGTGCGTGGGCCTTGAGCGCCTTGGCGTCCTCGGCAGCCAGCGCGAGCAAAGCCGCGCCGCTGACGCTGCCGCTAGAGGCCTGCGCCGCAGGGGCAATACCTTCTTCCGGCAAGTAGCGATAATGCCGCTGGGCATCGACCTCTGCGCCCGTGACGTCGTGCGCAAAGCTGACGCCGTAGCCCAAGTGCTCCAGCAGTCGCTTCTCGAACACGCGCAATACCGGGCCTGGCGCCGCCTGTTCGGTCAAGGCCGCCAGCGCGTCGCGATAGTCGTCGAAGAGTTCTGGGTGAGGGTCGCCGCGTCGCAGCAACCGCACGGCGAGTTCATTGAGGTAAAAGCCGCTGATGAGGGCATCGCCACCCAACACCAGAGGGCGACCAGCCGCCTCCACGTCGGTGAGCGTGAACAGCTCGCCGCGCCCGGTCCAGGAGATGGTTAGCGGCTGAAACGGCTGCAGCAAACCCCGTCGACGCGCCTTGGGACTGCGTGCCCCCTTGGCGACGAGCCCGACCCGGCCGTGCTCGCGTGTCAGAGCCTCCACCAAGCTGCTGGTATCGCCGTAGGGTCGCGCATGCAGCACGTAGGCTGCCTGCAGGAATTCCCTTTGCCGTTCCACTTAACTCATTCGTAGCCGAGCGAGCGCAACGCGCGCTCATCGTTAGACCAACCTTCCCTAACCTTGACCCACAACTGGAGATATACCTTGCGACCGAAAATGCGCTCCATCTGCTGCCGTGCGTCCTGGCCGACGCGCTTGAGGGTCTGCCCCTGATTGCCGATCACGATGGCTTTCTGGCCGGCGCGCTCTACCCAGATTACCGCGGCGATACGATAGAGATTGCCTTCCTGCTCGAGCTGCTCGATCTCCACGGTGGTCGCGTAAGGCAACTCCTGCCCCAGGTGACGCATCAACTGCTCGCGCACCAGTTCTGCGGCACGGAAGCGCTCGCTGCGATCAGTCAGTTGCTCGCGCGGGAAAAGCGGCGGTGACATGGGCAAACGCTGCTTTACCGCCTGCTCGACGTCTTCGAGATTGATGCCTCGGCGGGCGGAAATCGGGATGATTTCGGCAAAGTCGCGCTTCTCGGCGAGCTCTGCCAAAAACGGCAGCAAACGCGCTTTATCGGCAACCTTATCGGCCTTGTTCACGGCCAGAATCACCGGCGCACGCACCGATTTCAAGCGCTCGAGAACCAGCTCATCATCGGGCGTCCATTGCAGCGCCTCGACCACGAAAACAATGACGTCGACGTCTGCCAGCACGGTGGCGGCCGCCCGGTTCATGTAGCGGTTCATAGCACGGCGGGCATTGCCGTGCAGACCGGGCGTGTCGACATAGATGATTTGCGCATCGTCCCGCTGATGGATGCCCAGAATCTGGTGCCGCGTCGTCTGCGGCTTGCGCGAGACGATGCTGACTTTCTGGCCGATCAACCGATTCAGCAAGGTCGACTTGCCGACGTTAGGGCGCCCGACCAGCGCGACGAAACCGCAATGCAGCTCTGTATCGTTCATTCAAGCATCCGTTAGCTGTTGCAGCATTTGCTCGGCCGCCTGCTGCTCGGCCTGCCGGCGACTGCCGCCGGTCCCCTCGGTGGTTACACCGGAGCCTTCCACGCAGCATTCCACGCGAAACACCTGATTGTGCGCCTTACCGGTAATGGTGAGCACACGGTAGCTGGGCAAGGGGATGCGGCGTGCCTGCAGATACTCCTGCAGACGCGTCTTCGGGTCCTTGAGCTCGGTTGCGGTCGCCAAGTCCTTGAGACGCGGCTGGTAGAGGCGCTGGATTAGTTGCTTTGCCGGCTCGTAGCCTCCGTCCAGGAACACCGCGCCGAGTACGGCCTCCATAGTATCGGAGAGGATGGAATCACGACGGTGCCCGCCGCTTTTCATCTCGCCGCCGCCCAGTTTGACGTAGTGCCCAAGTTGGAGCTCGCGAGCGAGCTCCGCCAGGCTGCTGCGATTGACGAGATTGGCCCGTCGACGGCTCAACACGCCCTCAGGAGCCTCAGGGCAGCGCTCGAACAGCTCCGCAGCTATGACGAAGTTGAGAATGCTATCGCCCAAGAACTCCAAACGCTCGTTGTTGCGGCCCTGCGCGCTTCGATGCGTCAAGGCCTCATCCAACAAGTCGTTGTTCTTGAAACGGTACTCCAGTGTTTGCTGGAGCTTTGCCGGGTCATCCTTCAACGTGTAATCACCGCACTGTTCTCGAAGTGAACCACTCCGTCGAGATTTCCGATAAGCGGCACCCGCCTCTCGTAGTCGACAATTACCCGCCTACCGTTGGTAACTTCCTCGAAGCGCAGATTATCCCGCTTCACGCTGTCCACGTTATCGAGTTGCAGCTGCTTGTTGAGCGCCTGCCAAATCTCTCCATTGGTCGCATTGCTCAGGGTGCGGTCCTTTTCCAAGCGCTCCAGGGCAAACTTGACGAAGTATCCCTCCATGTAAACCGGCACCAGCCGGGCCGCCATCAAACCGGCAAAACCCAGCAGAACCACGATCAGCAGCATCTGCCAAAATGTCGCTCCGCGCTGACGATTCATCTATCCCCCCTCCGTCAACGAATCACGTCCCCAATGCGGCCGAAATTGATTCCGAAATTCTCGGAATCCCAGCTCATCCATATCATAAACGCCTTTCCGACCAGATGACTCTCGGGCACCGGCCCCCAGAAGCGACTGTCGCTGCTGCGGTCACGGTTATCGCCCATCATAAAATAGGTATTTTCGGGCACCCGGTAGCGAAAATCCCGGGACGGGCTCTCGGTATTGACCAGCATACGGTGCTCGGCGCCATCAAGCGTCTCAAGGTGTTCCATCGAGTCCGGCTCTGCGCCCGCGTCACGATAAGGCCCGACCGGTTGCTGCTCGATGGCCTCGCCGTTGACGTAGAGGCGCTTGGCGCGATATTCGATCAGGTCGCCGGGCAGACCGATGACACGTTTGATGTAGTCCTGATTCTCATCGAGCGGGTAGCGAAAGACGACCACATCACCGCGCTCGGGCTCGCTTACGTCGATGATCTTGGTATGGGTCACCGGCAAGCGGATTCCATAAGAGAACTTGTTGACGACGATGAAATCGCCGGTCAGCAAGGTCGGCACCATGGAGCCCGACGGGATCCGAAAAGGCTCGACAACAAAAGAGCGGATGACCAACACCGCAAGAATGACCGGAAACAGCGAACGAGACAGATCCAGCCACCAGGGCACATCGTCGCCCACCGGCGCTTCGCCGCGCCGACTACGCAGTTTGTCCCAGCCCCAAATGATGCCGGTAATCAGCGTGAACGCGACGAGAAGGGTTTCGAAATCGAGATTCATGCGGTCTCCATTATTCTTCGATGCGCGCGAGCCGCTGCGCGGCGGCTCGCGCCAAGGACGAACCGCTCATTTGTTATCGACCTGCAATACGGCAAGGAAGGCCTCCTGAGGAATCTCTACCTTGCCGACCTGCTTCATGCGCTTTTTACCGGCTTTCTGTTTTTCCAACAACTTGCGCTTGCGGGAAATATCGCCGCCGTAGCACTTGGCCGTCACGTTCTTGCGCATGGCCTTGATGGTCGAGCGGGCGATAATCTGGTTACCAATAGCGGCCTGCAGCGCAACTTCGAACATTTGCCGGGGAATCAGCTCTCTGAGGCGCTCCACCAACTCACGCCCGCGACTCTGCGCCGCTTCGCGGTGCACGATGACCGACAGCGCGTCGACCCGCTCGCCGTTGATGAGAATATCTAGCTTCACTAGGTTCGCGGGCTGGAAGCGCTGGAATTCGTAATCGAAAGATGCAAAGCCGCGGCTTGCAGACTTCAGCCGGTCGAAGAAATCCAGCACCACCTCGCTCATCGGCATCTCATAGCTCAGCGAGATCTGGTTGCCGACGTAGCGCATGTCTTTCTGCACGCCCCGCTTCTCGACGCAGAGCTGAATCACGTTGCCAACGTACTCTTGTGGAACGAGGATGTTGGCGACGATGATGGGCTCGCGGATCTCCTCGATCTGATTGACCGGCGGCAGCTCGCTGGGGTTGGAGATATTGAGCGTTTCGTCCTTGGTGGTAAGTACCTCGTGCACCACGGTCGGCGCCGTAGTAATCAGGTCCAGGTTGTACTCTCGCTCCAGCCGCTCCTGGATGATCTCCATGTGCAGCATGCCGAGGAAGCCGCAGCGAAAACCAAAGCCCAAGGCCTGCGATGTTTCAGGCTCGTAGCTGAGCGATGCGTCGTTGAGGCGCAGCTTCTGCAACGCTTCACGGAAGGCTTCGTAATCATCCGCATCGACAGGAAAGAGCCCCGCAAACACGCGCGGCTGGACCTGCTTGAATCCGGGCAGTGGTTCGGCAGCAGGTGCGTGCGCATGAGTAAGCGTGTCGCCCACCGGCGCACCGTCGATGTCTTTGATGCCGGCCACGACGAAGCCCACCTGCCCCGTCTTGAGCCCGCTCTTGGACGTACGCTTGGGCGTGAAGATGCCGAGATCGTCAACCTGGAACTCGCGCCCTGTCGACATCACCCGGATTTTGTCGCCCTTATTGAGCTCGCCGTCCACGATGCGCACTAGGGATACGACACCAAGGTAGTTATCGAACCAGGAGTCGATTATCAAGGCCTTGAGCGGCGCGTCGGGGTTGCCTACCGGCGGTGGCACCCGCTTGACGAGCGCTTCCAGCAGTTCGTCCACGCCCAGGCCAGTCTTGGCGCTGATCATCAGAGTATCGGAGCCGTCCAAACCGATGATCTCCTCGATCTGGGTGATCACGCGCTCTGGGTCGGCTGCAGGTAGATCGATTTTGTTCAGAACCGGAATGACTTCGAGGCCCTGGTCAACGGCGGTATAGCAGTTGGCGACGCTTTGCGCCTCCACGCCCTGCGAGGCATCGACCACCAACAGCGCGCCTTCGCACGCGGCCAGCGACCGCGAGACTTCATAGGAGAAGTCGACGTGGCCGGGCGTGTCGATGAAGTTCAGCTGATAGGTCTCGCCATCGGAGGCTTCATACTCCAGCGACACGCTCTGGGCCTTGATCGTGATGCCTCGCTCACGCTCCAGGTCCATGGAGTCGAGCACTTGGTCTGCCATCTCCCGGTCGCTGAGTGCCCCGCTCTTCTGAATCAAGCGATCAGCCAGCGTCGATTTGCCATGATCGATGTGGGCGATGATGGAAAAATTCCGGATGTGATTGATAACTTCACTCTTTGCCAAAACTTGTCATCCAGTCTGGTCCGTTCATGTACACGCCGGGGGTAGACATTTATCGGATAACCCGTGGTCGCGCTGGAATGGATCGCGTAAGAACGCGCCGTATTGTACTGAGCCCAGCCCCGCGTTAACAGCGCGATCGGCCGACAGATGCCGCTCAGCGCCCTTACAGGCAGGTCTTCCGCCCGCGCCATGCCCCCGAGTACCGTCGCGTGCAGCACCCCGTTTCAGCGCTCGCAAGTTGCCGCGCTCGAAAACCAACCTCACCTCCATGTTTGACGATCAACACCGGAAGAGGACAACGGCATGGCGAAGGTTTTGGTTTTGTACTACAGCATGTACGGTCACATCATGACGATGGCCGAAGCGGTTGCCGAAGGTGCCCAGGAAGCCGGCGCTACGGTGGACATCAAGCGCGTGCCGGAACTGGTGCCTGAGGATGTTTTCAAGCAGTCGGGCGGTCTGACCGAACAGCCCTATCCAATCGCGCAACCGAACGACCTGGGCGACTACGACGCCATCATCTTCGGTACCCCGACCCGCTATGGCAACATGGCCGGTCAGATGCGTAATTTCCTCGACCAGACCGGCGGCCTGTGGGCACAGGGTAAGCTGATCGGTAAAGTGGGTAGCGTTTTTGCCTCATCCAATACTCAACATGGCGGCCAAGAGACCACCCTCACCAGCTTCCATACAACCTTGCTGCACCTCGGCATGGTCGTGGTGGGCTTGCCGTACAGCTGCCAGGCTCAGACGGGGATAGAGGAAGTCAAAGGCGGCACCCCCTATGGGGCCACCACCATCGCGGGCAACGATGGTTCTCGTCAGCCAAGTGCCGTGGAACTCGAAATGGCGCGCTTTCAAGGCCGCCATACCACAGAGCTCGCAACCAAGCTAAGCGGTTAACCAGTGTCGATGGCGGGCGTCGCAGTTCAACGCCCGCCACACTCGAACCGTAATCGACGCGGTTCTTTAATGACAGACCGACCCCGGCGCTCTGTGCGAGCCAGGCGCGCGTCAAGCACTCTAAAAGGATACCGTCACCCCCAGAGAACCAAAGCGCGTCGGTTCCGGTTGATTCTCGTAGCTATCGCTCGCGTCCACGGCGGACAGCAGCAGAGCCCAGCGCCCGAAGCTGTAAGAGACGCCCGCAACCAGCATCGTTTGCCAATGCTCAAGCGGAACTGAATGGCTGTCCCGGAAAGTGTTGCCGTCGGCGCTAATATCATTGGCGACATAACTTCCGAGAACATTGAAGAACACCTGCCAACTACCGGGAGCGCCGAATACCAAAGGATTACTCTCTCGTCCCGGCAGTACCGTGGCTGCAGGAAAGCTGCGCTCCAAGGCGCGTCCGTAGCGTATGCTAAGACCTGCAACTACATTGCTTCTGATCGTGCCAAGGGCCACACGTCCAATCCCTATCGCATCAAAGCCGCTTCCGTTGTCGAATGATAGCTCTCCAAGCCGCCACAGGCGTTCGGCCTGTAGCTGAAATACGAGCTCATTATCAACCTGATGCTCCCAGCCCTCGGGTTCATCGGAGCCCAGAATCCGATGCGAGAGTTTCTGCGAAAACTCGGCGCCGGAAGCTGGTCCCACGACCCCCAAGGTCAAGGACAAGGTGTCGGCAACACGCGCATCGTAGGCATGCAGATTCGCCGTCCATGCCAGCATTCCAAAATAGGGCGCTTCGTCCTCGATGAGTTCCGTGTTTTCGAGATCCTCAGGCGTCTGCATACTTTGCGCGATGGTGTAACTCACCGCACGAGCCTTTTCTGGCATGCTGCTGATGTAGAGCCTCTTGCTGACAGCATGCAGCCAGCTTGGCAGGTTCTCTTTGTTGAACGCGGCTAAACCAACACGCGCCCAGGTCACACCCAAGCCGTTCGTGTAACCGCTGTCATCGCCGACGAACAGGTCGTTTTCCCAGGTTACGGTAATCAGCCGCGGCCTTGGCTTATCACCCGCAAACGCTGAACTCACAGAAGCAAACCCCACGAACGCAGTTAAGCCGACACGAAGCGAAGTCCGCAAGACATGCTGTAAAACGCGCGATCGTGAGTTCATATCCTGTTATTCGAGGCAGAAGGCTCACCGTACAAACAAAGTAAGCACGTGCCCAAAACAAAACGCCACTCTCATAAGCAGTCGGCTGTGAGAGTGGCGTCTATGTTTTGGGTAAGCAGCATTCTGGCAGAGGTATCTGCTGCTGCATACGCTGCGGCGACTAATCTTCTGGCAGACGCATCGCTAGAAAACGCGGCGCTCCTTCACGCTGCACCAGCACCGGCACCGATTTGCCGGCAGGCAGCGCCTCGGCAACACTGCGGAACTCTTCCACGCTGTTGATCCGTTGCTGGTCGAGCATCAGCAGCACGTCGCCGCGCCGAATATCCGCGGCCTGCGCCGGCCCCTGAGCCACCTCGGTAACGAGCACCCCGCCCTCCGGCACATTGAACATTTCACGTTGATCCTGATCGAGTTCCTCGACCGTCACACCCAACCGCGCGTTCTCGACCCCCGGCTCCGGGGCCTGCGGCGCCACGTCGCCTACGCGGGATTCGGCGTCGTCCGGCAGTTCCTCAATTCGAATTTGTAGCATTTGCGGCTCACCCTCACGGATAACCCGCACCGGCACCGACTCGCCGACTCGTGCACGTCCGACCATTGGCGGCAACATGCCGGAAGTGCCGACTTCCTTACCGTCGAACTCGACGATGATATCGCCGACGCGCAGACCTGCTTGTGCGGCTGGACTCTCCGGCATTACCTCGGCAACCAGGGCGCCGTAGGGTTTATCCATGCCAAAGGACTCGGCTAAATCTCGCGTGACGTCCTGAATCAGAACGCCCAGCCAGCCCCGCGAGACACGGCCGCTCTCGCGCAACTGATCCGCCACATCCATGGCAAGCTCAATGGGAATAGCGAAAGACAAGCCCATGAAGCCGCCTGTGCGGCTGTAGATCTGCGAATTCACGCCGACCACTTCGCCATCCAGATTAAACAAGGGGCCTCCTGAGTTACCGGGATTGATGGCGACATCGGTCTGGATGAAAGGCACGTAATTTTCAGTGGGAAGGCTGCGCCCTTTGGCACTCACGATCCCCGCCGTCGCGGAATGATCAAAGCCAAACGGCGTACCGATAGCTAGCACCCACTCCCCCACCTTGAGGTCGGCGGAGCGCCCAAGATTGACCACCGGAAGATTCTTGGCTTCGATCTTGAGCAGCGCGAGATCGCTACGATCATCGTACCCGATCACCTCCGCGACGAACTCACGCCGGTCGCTGAAGGTTACGATGATCTCGTCCGCATCGCGCACGACGTGGTAGTTCGTAAGAATGTAACCGTCTTTGGAGATGACGAAGCCAGAACCCAGCGACTGCGCGTCAAAGCCTTCTCCCGGCCCTTGCGGCATGCCGCCGCCAAAGCGATCCAGAAAATCCCGCAGCGGGTGATCGGGCGGCAGTTCTGGCACCTGTAACCCGTAAGGGAAGCCTTCTTCGCCGCTCAAGTGCTGAGTGGTGCTGATATTCACCACCGCCGGGCTTACCGCTTCGACCAAGTCGGTGAAATCCGGCAGCCCGCGCGCGGCCCAGGCAAGCGACGGCAGCAGCATCGTCATCCAGAGCGCCAGCGCTACGTACCATCCCCGGCCTAGTTTATGCCCCATGTGTCGTTCCTCGATCGTGTCTTTGTCCATGCTCAGCCGCGGAGTAGGCGGACGCGTGGCGCCTTATCGCGCCACTGAAGTTAGTTTGCCTGCGCGCTCCCATTCTCGGATAGGCGCACGGCCTCGGCGATGGTTTCAACGGTGATCTGCGGCACTTCGCCAACCGCCGTCACCTGATGCGTATCAACGGCCTTGCCGTAGGCGCTGACCGCACCGACTCGAGAATGACCGCTAAAGCTTTCCTCTGGATTTATTTTCTCGATATAGACCGAAACATTGGTCAGTCCGTCGGAAAATAAAAGGTGCTCAACCGGTTCATCGCTGCCGGGCAAGCGCCGCATTTCGTGCACGGCGAGTTCGAAGCCGGCGGGCAGTTCTTCGACTGCCCAAGCGCTCGGCTGTGTCGGTACCGTGGCCGTCGGCCCTTCTTCCAGCCGCCGCCAACTGAAATCGTACCCTTCGACCGATGGCTGCAACGCAGCATCGGAAATCTCGGCCGGCGCCAGCAGCTCGGTAAACATGAGCTGTTCGATCGGCTCGCCCTCGCCGCTCATCAAGTCCGACCGCAACAACAGACCGGTTGCGCGATCGACCCAGAAGCGGTAGCCGTAGCGATACTCATCTCGTGGCCATACTCCGATCTGGACAGCCTCGCGCCCGGCTACCCGTCCATCGCCGATCAGATCAAGCCGGTAATGCGGGAGCAGTCCGTCTACATCCTTAGGTACTGCGCCGTTCAGGGGATTCTGGAGTTGGAGCCTGTCGATCACCACTTCCCGATCATCCGGCAGGTAGCAGCTGACCTTCTCGTTATCGCGCACGATCTCTCGCGCCGGCCCCGTCAGTGCGTACAGGCGCTCACGAACACCCTCTTCGGAGACCTTGTGCACGACGCGCAAGGCTTCGAGGTTGCCCCTATGGCGATAGATGAACGTACCTTCGTAACTGGTAGTGCGCGCCGCCTCGCTGATTCCGGTCAGCAGGCGTTGCGCCTGGGCGCTGTCATCCGCCTGGGCCGCCGAGGCGACCAGCAACAGCCAACCCAGCACCGTCGTTCGTGTGCAGGAAGAGAGCAATTTATTCCGCATTCTGTTGACCGGCGATCCGGACGTAAGTGAGCACCCCGCCAACCTGACGCTCAGCGCTGTACTCGCTGTGATTGACTAAATAACCGTTCAAGCGTTTCTGAACCTCGGGGTCCAGCCGCTCCCAGTGCTGAGATACCGGCATAGTCGGAGATGAGGTCTGATTGGCGGGGCTTATGAGCGATGTTGCGGCGCCGGCGGTAAGCGGCTGACTGGCGG
The DNA here is from genome assembly GCA_029268285.1 of Ectothiorhodospiraceae bacterium. Lineage (GTDB taxonomy): Bacteria > Pseudomonadota > Gammaproteobacteria > Nitrococcales > AK92 > JAJUGG01. The sequence continues at coordinate 27,970 of JAJUGG010000001.1, forward strand.
AGGTGGCAGGGGCTTGAGGTTGCGTGGTCCAGAAACCGACCGAGAGGGCCGCTACCGAGGCGGCTACCGCAAGCCCGGCGGCCGGTCGGAGCAGTCGCGAACCCCAGCTTTGCCGCGCGCCGCTCAAGGCCGGCTCGGCTTCCAGGGCGGCCGCAACGCGCGCACTCAGACCCCGGCTCCCGGCGGGCCCGAGGTTGCCGCGCAGCGTGTCGCTGATGAGGTAGTATCGCGCCAGCTGTTCTCGCGTGCCATCGGATTGCGTCAGGCGCCTTAGCAGGAAAGCCTGCTCCTCGGCCCACAGCTCGTCGTCCACGAAGGCGGAAAGCTGTTCCTTGAACTCCTCAGTGTTCATATTGTCACCTATCGGCCCCGATCAGTGGCCTCAACCGCTTGTCAATCGCATCTCGCGCACGGAATATCCGCGAGCGCACCGTTCCCACCGGGCAATCCATCGCCTGGGCGATTTCTTCGTAACTCAGGCCATCGATCTCGCGTAGCGTGATGGCCGTCTTCAAATCCTCCGGCAAATCGTCGATCGCGGCGAAAATGGTCCGCTCGACCTCATCGCGCTCGGCGATGCGCTCCGGAGTCTCCTGCTCCTTCAATCTCGACTCGAAGTCATACTGCTCCGCGTCCTGTGCATCAATGTCGGTGTCCGGCGGCCGGCGCCCTTGAGCGACCAAGTGATTCTTCGCCGTATTGATACCGATCCGATACAGCCAGGTGTAGAAGCTGCTGTCGCCCCGGAAGTTCGGCAACGCGCGATACGCCTTGATGAACGCTTCCTGAGCCACATCCAGCGCCTCCACGGGATCGTGCACATACCGGGTAATCAGCTTAACCAGCTTATGCTGGTATTTGCTAACGAGGACGTCGAAGGCCCGTTTGTCCCCGGCTTGTACTCGCTTGACGAGTTCTCTATCGACGGCAGCTGTAGTCATATCACTCCGCCGATTCGACTGAAGAACTCATCATCATCATTATTGGCGTAGACATTCGCGAGCATCGTTAGTTCGCATGCGATGTATCGATAACGGTATAGTACGGTCTCGGATGTATGCGGCATCGTACCTTCTTGCGTGCTGCTCGGCCGTGCCACAAGCCCATGCGTGCGGCAAAGGCATCCGAGATTAGCCGATCCCCTCACACAGACGCAACTGAATGACGGCAAGAACAAGAGCTTACGACGTGTTGATCATCGGCAGCGGCGCCGCGGGTCTGAGCCTGGCGCTGCGCCTGCCCTCCGAGCTGCGCATCGCCATCCTGTCCAAAGGCCCCCTCACTGAAGGCTCCAGCATGTACGCCCAGGGCGGCATCTCCGCCGTGCTCGACGAGCAGGACTCGCTGGACGCCCACGTGGAAGATACCCTCGAAGCCGGCGCCGGTCTCAGCGACCCCGAAGCGGTGCGTTTTATCGTGGAACGCGCGCCCGAAACCATCCACTGGCTCATGGAGCGCAAGGTCCCCTTCTCCACCGCGCGCGGTGAAGACGGCAGCGAAACGCTACACCTGACGCGCGAGGGCGGACACAGCCACCGCCGCATTGTCCATGCCGCCGATGCGACCGGCCGCGCCGTCGAAACCACGCTCGTGGACTTGATCCGCAGGCAGGATAACGTTGATCTATTCGAGCACCATATTGCCGTCGATCTGATAACCACAGCCAAGCTCGGACACGCCGACAACCGTTGCTGCGGCGCTTACGTGCTCGACCTCAATGCTGAGCGTGTCGAGGCGGTCGGCGCGCGCACGGTCGTGTTGGCCACAGGCGGTGCGAGCAAGGTTTACCTGTACACCAGCAACCCCGACGGCGCCACGGGCGACGGCATCGCCATGGCGTGGCGCGCCGGCTGCCGAGTTGCCAACCTGGAATTCAATCAGTTCCATCCGACTTGCCTGTACCATCCGCGCGCGAAATCGTTCCTGATCAGCGAGGCAGTTCGAGGCGAAGGCGGACGCCTGTTGCTACCCGACGGCGAACGTTTCATGCCGCGCTTTGACTCGCGCGCCGAGCTCGCGCCACGTGATATTGTGGCCCGCGCGATCGACCATGAAATGAAACGCTTGGGCAGCGAATGCCTTTATCTGGACATCAGCCATCAGCCGGCCGATTTCATCACTTCACACTTCCCCACCATTCATCAACGCCTGCTCGAATTCGGCTACGACATGACGCGCGAGCCTATTCCAGTGGTCCCCGCCGCGCACTACACCTGTGGCGGCGTCCATGTCGAACTCGATGGCAGCACCGACGTGCCGGGTCTCTACGCCATTGGCGAAGTCGCCTACACCGGCTTGCACGGCGCTAACCGACTCGCTAGCAACTCCCTGCTGGAATGCCTGGTATTGGCCGCATCGGCATCGGAGCGCATCGCCGCAACGCATGACGATTTTCCGCCGCCGCCCCAGCTCCCGGCCTGGGATGAGAGCCGTGTCACCGACTCCGACGAGCAGGTCGTGGTGACGCACAACTGGAGCGAGCTCAGACACTTCATGTGGGACTACGTCGGTATCGTGCGTACCGACAAGCGTCTGGCGCGGGCGCAGCGGCGCGCCGAAATGCTGAAAAGCGAGATTCAGGAGTATTACGGCAATTTCCGCGTCACCGGCGACTTGATCGAGCTGCGCAATCTTGCCACGGTGGCCGGCTTGATCGTGGAAAGCGCGCGCCGGCGCAAGGAGAGCCGCGGCCTGCACTACACTTTGGACTACCCGGAACGCGACCCGAAGCTGGACCGCATACCTACGGTCCTCACACCGAACAGCTTCCCGGGCTGAGAGGAACCCGCGCGCTCAAAGTCGCGCCTTGCCACGGCCGGGCAAATCACTCGGCCGCACTTTTAGCTAAGCGCAGTCTCTTCGAGAGCCATGCCGTCCAGCGTTCGGATCGGAAATCGGGGCGCTGGTACGTGCTGCGCAGCAATGCCCGAAGCCGCCGATGCGAATCCGCCGCAAGCGCATCCGCCGCGATGACCACATAACGGCGGCGTCGATTACGTCGCAATTCCAATACGCACAGCGCCGGATGTGCGAACCAGCCGATCAGGCGATAGGTCTTGCCTTCGAAGCGCCAGGCGCCGTCGATGCGCCGTTGTAACCTAGCCGCGTTCACCGTCAGCCGGCTCTGCACGCCGTGGCAAGCAAGCACAATCGCCGCACAGATGGCTGCGCGAAGCTCCAGCGGCACCGCAAGCGTCAAGACGCACCAACAGGCAGCCAAGTGCATCAGCACCACGCCGTTGCGAATATATCGGGACGGTGTGAGGTAGAACTCAGCGGGGACGAATGAGTTCGACGAGCTCTGCGAGTGCCCCATCCGTGGGCCTGCGGTCGTTGAAGAAGAAATCCTGAAGCTGATCGTCTTCGCAATCGAGCAGGCGCTCGAAAGCCTGACGCTGATCGGGCGCCAGGCTTTCATAACGCTGCTCCAGAAAGCGCGAGAGCAACAGATCCAACTCCAGCGTACCGCGTCGGCAGCGCCATACGAGCCGGCTTCTGTCACTCATTGCTCGCCTCCTTACACCTGCCGCTGAACCAGGAGCTTCTTGATCTCGGCGATAGCCTTCGCCGGGTTCAAGCCCTTGGGGCAGGTCTTGGTGCAGTTCATGATGGTGTGGCAGCGATAGAGCTTGAAGGGATCCTGCAGTTCGTCCAGACGCTCGCCGGTAGCCTCGTCGCGGCTGTCCGCGATCCAGCGATAAGCCTGCAGCAGGATCGCTGGGCCAAGATAACGCTCGCCGTTCCACCAATAGCTCGGGCACGCCGTCGAGCAGCAGAAGCAGAGAATGCACTCGTAGAGACCGTCCAGCTGGGCACGGTCTTCCTTAGACTGCAGGCGCTCCTGGTCCGGCGGAGGCGGCGTCTGGGTCCGAATCCAGGGCTTAATGGACGCGTACTGGGCGTACACGTGCGTCAGGTCCGGGACCAGATCCTTCACTACCGGCATGTGCGGCAGCGGATAGATGTTGACGTCACCCTCGATATCGTCGATCGCCTTGGTGCACGCCAGGGTATTGCTGCCGTCGATGTTCATCGCGCAGGAGCCGCAAATACCCTCGCGGCAGGAGCGCCGGAAGGTCAGCGTCGAGTCGATTTCGTTCTTGATCTTGATCAGAGCATCAAGAACCATCGGCCCGCAGGTGGCCATGTCGATCTCGTAGGTGTCGAGCCGGGGATTCTGGCCCGAATCCGGGTCCCAGCGGTAGACCTTGAAGCGCTTGATGTCCCGCGCTCCGGGCTGGGCCTTGTGGACCTTCCCCCCCTTGATCTGCGAATTCGCAGGAAGCTTGAACTGTGCCATGCCTTGTAACCTCGTCTGCGACCCCGTGCCTTAGTACACACGCTTCTTCGGCGGGAACACTTCGACCTCGTCGGTCAATGTGTACATGTGCACCGGACGGTAATCGAGTTTGACCGCACCCTTATCGTCAACCCAAGCAAGGGTGTGCTTCATCCACTCGTCGTCGTTGCGGTCGGGATAATCTTCGCGCGCGTGTGCGCCACGGCTTTCCTTGCGGTTGAGCGCGCCCTTGATGGTGGCCTGTGCGCAACCCAGCAGGTTCTCCAACTCCAGCGTTTCGTAGAGGTCGGAGTTCCAGACCAGGCCCCGGTCTGCAATGCGAACATCGGCAAAGGAAGCGAACACCTCATCCAGCTTTTCGCACCCCTCGGCCAGCGACTCGCCGGTGCGGAACACGGCCGCGTAGTTCTGCATCGTCTTCTGCATGTCGAGGCGCACGTCGGCGGTCGTGCGACTGCCGTTGGCGTGACGCAGCTTGTCCAGGCGCGACAAGGCAAAATCGGCACTGTCGGCAGGCAGCGGCTTATGCGTTGCACCCGCTTCCTTGACGACCTCCGCCGCGCGGATCGCCGCAGCGCGACCGAACACCACCAGATCAAGCAGCGAGTTGGAGCCAAGACGGTTGGCGCCGTGCACGGACACGCAGCCGGCTTCGCCGATGGCCATCAGACCTGGCACCACATGGTCGGGGTTGCCGTCCTTCAGGGTCACGACTTCGCCATGGTAGTTGGTCGGAATGCCGCCCATGTTGTAATGCACGGTAGGCAGCACCGGGATCGGCTCCTTGGTCACGTCGACACCGGCAAAGATGCGCGCGCTCTCGGAGATGCCGGGCAGACGCTCCTGAAGAACATCGGCGCCCAGGTGTTCCAGATGCAGGTAGATGTGATCCTTCTCCGGACCGACGCCGCGGCCTTCGCGAATCTCAATGGTCATGGAACGGCTGACCACGTCGCGCGAGGCGAGGTCCTTGGCGTTGGGTGCATAGCGCTCCATGAAACGCTCGCCTTCGGAGTTGGTCAGGTAACCGCCTTCGCCGCGCGCGCCCTCCGTGATCAGGCAGCCAGCACCGTAAATGCCGGTGGGGTGGAACTGCACGAACTCCATGTCCTGCAGCGGCAGGCCGGCGCGCAGCACCATGCCGTTGCCGTCGCCGGTGCAGGTGTGTGCGGAGGTGCAGGAGAAATAGGCACGCCCGTAGCCGCCGGTGGCCAAGCAGACGATATGCGCACGGAAGCGATGGATCTCGCCAGTTGCCATATCAATGGCGATAACACCGCGGCAAGCCCCGTCTTCCATGATCAAGTCGACAGCGAAATACTCGATGTAGAACTCGGCCTGGTGCGCCAGCGCCTGCTGGTAAAGCGTATGCAGGATAGCGTGGCCGGTGCGGTCCGCAGCGGCGCAGGTGCGCTGCGCGCGGCCTTCGCCATAGTGCGTCGTCATGCCGCCGAACGGGCGCTGATAAATCTTGCCCTCCTCGGTGCGCGAGAACGGTACGCCGTAGTGCTCGAGTTCGATGATGGCCTGCGGCGCCTCCCGGCACATGTACTCGATCGCATCCTGGTCACCCAGCCAGTCCGACCCCTTGACGGTGTCGTACATATGCCAGCGCCAGTCGTCCTCGCCCATGTTTCCGAGGGATGCAGAGATGCCGCCCTGGGCAGCAACGGTGTGACTGCGAGTCGGGAAAACCTTGGTAACGCAGGCTGTTTTCAGGCCTTTCTCAGCCATACCGAAGGTGGCGCGCAGACCCGCGCCGCCAGCCCCGACCACGACGACGTCATAGGTGTGATCGATAATCTTGTAGTCGCCCGCCATCGGCTAGCCTCCAAATGCAATTTTAAGCACCGCAAAAATCCCAATCGCCGCCAGCAAATAGGCAAGGAACTTAATAGCGGTGTTGATGATGATGCGCGTGCCTTCGGACGGAATGTAGTCCTCGAAGATGACCTGAACGCCCAGCTGCGCGTGATAGGCGGTCGTGCCGATCAGGAGAATAAGCATGACTGCATTGAACGGCGCCGCGGCCCAATCGCGAACCACTTCATAGCTTTCGCCGGCGTGGCCGATGAGCGCGATCACGAACCACAAGGTCAGCGGCACCAGCGCGGCGGAACTGACGCGCGCGGCAAGCCAGGTACCAGTGCCTTCCTTCGCGGAGCCCAGACCCTTGGCCTGGCTAATCGGAGTACGGAATTTCATTACGCGCCCCCCAACATATAAGCAAGAATCCAGGTCAGCACCGTAAGCACGACCGTAAGCGCGGCAATGAGCTTGGCGCTGCCTTCCACCTTCTCGACCGTCAGACCAGAACCGAAGTCCCAAACCAGGTGACGAATGCCATTCAAGAAGTGGTAGAAAAAGGCCAGCGTAAGCAGGAAAAGCACGAGCTGGCCGAGGAAGCTGCCTAGCACAGCCTGCGCGTTCTCATAGGCTTCCGGCCCGCTCGCGAGGGCCACCAACCAGTAGACCAGGACCAGCGCGCCGAAGGTAATCAAGGCGCCGCTGATGCGGTGCAGGATCGAGGGCACCCAGGTCCACTGGCGCTTATAGATCTGCATATGGGGGGAAAGCGGCCGGTTATCGGACTGCATTCTGACTCGCTCCGCTCTAAGGTGTAGATATGAAAGCCCGCTCACGAAGCTGCGGATCGCGGACTTCGAACCAAGATTTCCGTCGCACCGAGCGGCGAAAACACAGATGTTTCCAGGCGTTCCGATGAACCCTGAACGGGCGCATAAACTATACGCTCGCAAGGGTTCTTGCAAGATGCCACGCACGGGCGCGCGGGCCATTATTGGCGCCGTTTTTTTGTTTATCAATCCTTTATCAGAACAAGATAAAGCGATTTAGAAATCTATGCAGCGCCCATTCTTTTCCCAATCGCCATAGCGAGTCGGCTCAGGCCCCTGACGACCGCCAACTTCCTTCGGCTGGGGCGCGGCCTTATCAGCGGCGCTCGTGGTATCCTCGTGTTCTGCACGAACAGGCTTCTGAGGCTGTTCTGACTTACTCATTGGTTTCGCTTCCTCCGTACGACTGGAATCGCCCACCGCATGAGGGCGCGCGAAGCCGTACATTATGCCATATGAACCGGTTATCGAGGCAGGCAAGCATGACTGAAACCTGGACGCTCCCGGATACGACCGTGGGCTCGGCTGCAGAGCAGGCGGCGCGCGCCCTTGAAGGCGACATCGTGGCAGCCCTGAAATCTCTCGCTGTAATCGCGGTCGAGGGTGCTGACGCCGCGGATTTCCTGCACGGGCAATTCACCAACGCCGTCAATGACATGCAGCCCGACGAAGTTCGTTACGCGGCGTACTGCACGCCTAAGGGACGCATGCTGGCACTGCTACAGGTGCTGCGCACCGACACCGGATTTGAGCTGTTCCTGCCTGCAGAGCTGGTTGATGGGCTGCTGCAGCGGCTGCGCCTCTTCGTGCTGCGCGCAAAGGTCACTTTCACCGACCTTCGGAGCGAACGGGCTGTAATCGGCGTTTCGGGGCCTCGCGCCGCGGATCTCCTCCAAGCCGAGCTCGGCGAGCTGCCTAAATCCGGCACCAGCGCAAGGCAGGGCGAGCTACGCGTAATTGCGGCAGTCGGCTCCGCGCCTCGCTATCTGATTGCCGGCACTCCATCCGCGCTACAGACCAGCTGGACCGCGCTTGCCGCGGACGTCACTCCAGTCGCTGAACGCGCTTGGCGGTTGCTGGACATACGCGCAGGGCTGCCATGCGTGCTTGCGGGCACGCAGGAGTCTTTCGTGCCGCAAATGGCGAACGTTGATTTGATCGGCGGCCTGAGCTTCACCAAAGGCTGCTACCCCGGCCAAGAGATCGTCGCGCGCATGCACTATCTCGGTAACCTCAAGCGCCGCATGTACCGGCTGCGCTTCGATGCCGACGACGCGCCCACGCCCGGCACCGAGATTCGCAGCGCCGATGGCAAGCGGGTTGGCGAGCTCGTCGTGGCCGCACCAGGACCTGATGGCTACGAGGGCTTGGGTGTTCTCATCATCGAGCACGCACAGACACAAGAGCTGAAGCTGGGCGATGCGGACCTGACGGTCGAGCCGCCCCCCTACTCTTTGGCGTCAGACAGTTAAAGCGCCTAAGGCAAGCCTACCAGCACCTGCAGTGCGCTTCTAACGAGATTTAGCCGGGGAAGCACGAAGAAAAGCCGCCCCTGCTGTCGGCACACGGCTCCTCTGCCGGGGCGACGACCTCGCTACAAACCTCTGTACCACAGAGGCGCCAGTTCGACTTCAGTCAGTCGCACGAGCTAGATGCGCATCCGACTGAAGTCGGACCTAGGCAGGGGGAAAGCACCGGCGGCCGCACATAGCCGAGGACTAGCGCTTAGACCTTGCTCGCTTCGGGCCGCATCGCCGGGAACAGCAATACATCGCGAATCGATGCCGAGTCAGTCAACAGCATGACTAGACGATCGATGCCGATGCCCTCGCCGGCCGTCGGCGGCAAGCCGTACTCGAGCGCGCGAATGTAGTCGCCATCGTAATGCATGGCTTCCTCGTCGCCCGCCGCCTTCTCACGCGCCTGAGCGCGGAAGCGCTCGGCTTGGTCTTCGGGATCGTTAAGTTCGGAGAAACCGTTCGCGATCTCGCGCCCGCCCACCATGAGCTCGAAGCGATCGGTGAGGAAGGGGTCGTCGTCCTTGGGTCGCGCCAACGGCGACACTTCGACCGGATAGTCGATAACAAAGGTCGGCTCACGCAGCTTGTGCTCGGTCGTCTTTTCGAATATCTCGAGCTGCAGCTTACCGAGGCCGTAGCTGTCTTTGATCTCGATGTTCAGACGCTCACACAGGCGCCGCGCCGATTCCAGATCCGACAGTTCCTCGCGGGTGATTTCCGGATTGTGCTGCAGGATGGCATCGAACACGCTGACCCGGGTAAAGGGCTTGCCGAAATCGAAGGTCTCGCCCTGATAGCTGATCGTCTCGGAGCCTACTACTTCAACCGCCAAGGCGCGCAGCAGCTCCTCGGTGAGATCCATCAGCATGTGGTAATCAGCGTAGGCCTGATAGAACTCCAGCATGGTGAACTCGGGATTATGCCGCGTCGACACGCCCTCGTTGCGGAAGTTCCGGTTGATCTCGTAAACTTTTTCGAACCCGCCGACGACCAAGCGCTTCAAGTAAAGCTCCGGTGCAACACGCAGGTACAGCGGCATGTCGAGCGCATTGTGGTGCGTCTGGAACGGGCGCGCGGTAGCGCCGCCCGGAATCGGGTGCATCATCGGCGTCTCAACTTCCAGGAAGCCGCGCGCGTTCAGGAAGGTACGGATGTACTGAACGATGCGGCTACGTAGGATGAAAGTTCGCCGAGACTCCTCGGTAACTAGTAAATCGACGTAGCGCTGGCGATAGCGCGTCTCCTGGTCCGAAATGCCGTGCCACTTCTCCGGCAAGGGCCGTAGCGACTTAGTCAACAGGCGCAGCTGCGTGCACTTGACCGACAGCTCGCCGGTCTTGGTGCGCATCAACACGCCTTCGGCCCCGACGATGTCGCCGATGTCCCAGCCCTTGAAGTCCTGATAGACGCCCTCAGGCAAATCGTCACGGCGCAGGAACAGCTGGATACGACCGCTCATATCCTGAATGTGCACGAAGCTCGCTTTGCCCATTACGCGCTTGGCCATCATGCGGCCAGCAACGCGGACAGGAACGGCTTCCTGCTCCAGACGCTCGGCATCGTAGTCCTGATACAGCGCGACCAGATCGGCTGCCAAGCTGTCGCGCCGGAAGTCGTTGGGGAACGCCTGCCCGGCTTCTCGCAACTCTTTAAGCTTACGGCGGCGCTCCGCGATCAGCTTGTTTTCATCGAGCTGTTGCTGCTCCTGAGATTCGTCGCTCATCGTCAGTATTTACCCAAACAGGCTTAGAGGCCGGCCTTCAGGCTTGCCTCGATGAATTGATCCAGATCGCCGTCAAGCACGGCCTGTGTGTTACCGACTTCAACGCCGGTGCGCAGATCCTTGATGCGCGACTGATCCAACACATAGGAGCGAATCTGGTTACCCCAGCCGATGTCAGACTTGGTCTCCTCCACCTTGTCCTGCTCAGCACGACGCTTCTGCATCTCGAGCTCGTAGAGCTTTGCTTTGAGCTGCTTCATCGCCGTGGCGCGGTTCTTGTGCTGCGAACGATCGTTCTGACAGGCCACTACGATACCGGTAGGCATGTGCGTGATACGGATGGCCGACTCTGTGCGGTTGACGTGCTGACCGCCGGCGCCCGATGCGCGATAGGTGTCGACCTTCAAGTCCGCTGGGTTGATCTCGATCTCGAAATCGTCATCCACCTCGGGCGAGACGAAAACCGCCGTGAACGAGGTGTGCCGCCGATTACCGGAATCGAAGGGCGACTTGCGCACCAGCCGGTGCACACCGGTTTCGGTGCGTAACCAGCCGAAGGCATATTCGCCCTCGAAACGCACAGTCGCGCTTTTGATTCCCGCGACTTCGCCGGCTGAAATCTCGATGATCTCGGTCTTGAAGCCGCGCCGCTCGCCCCAGCGCAGATACATGCGCAGCAGCATTTCCGCCCAATCCTGGGCCTCTGTGCCACCCGAGCCGGCCTGAATGTCGACGAAGGCGTTGCTGGCATCCATCTCGCCGGAGAACATTCGGCGAAACTCCAGCTCTGACAGCTCGCGCTCGTACTGGCCGAGATCGCCGACGATGGCCTCGATGGTTTCATCGTCGCCCTCAGCCCGTGCCAGCTCCAGCAGGTCGGCCGCATCGGCAAGGCCGGCGCCGAGCCGTTCCAGGCCGCTCACCACCGCTTCCAGACTAGCGCGCTCCTTGCCGAGCGCCTGAGCCCGTTCCTGATCGTTCCAGACATCAGGCTGTTCGAGCTCGCGATTTACCTCTTCGAGGCGCGCGTGCTTGTTGTCGAAGTCAAAGATACCCCCTAAGGGACTCGTAGCGTTCCCTAAGGTCGGCAATGTGCTGCGTAAGACCCGTTACTTCCATCATTGGCTTGAAGTTCAACCTGAATCCGCGAAGGCGCAAATGGTACTACAGGCCCGAAAGCCTGTCAGGGTGCATGCCGCGCCTCGCACCCGGGGCGCAGCAGCCGCCCTACCCTAATGTTTTTCCAAGCGCTGCCGCCATTACCAACGCCTGTCACAGCGTTTGTCCGGAAAGACGCCTCCCCGGGCAAGCGCGCATTATGTTGTAAAGGCGCCGCGCATGGCGTCGGGAGTGGTTGATGTCCTTTCGTTTCGATCGATTTCTAAAGCTCGGGATCATGGGTAAAGTGCTATCCGTCCCGGTGCTAATCCTTCTGCTCATGGGCTTGGTCGGCGGCGTCGCCATGTATCAGCTCGTCAGCCTGGACCAGCAAATGGCTCATGTCGCCAAGGATCGGGCGCCCAGCACTGGCATCGCCTCGGACATCCTCATCGCGCTCAACGATCAACGCCTGAGCGTCAAGGAATTCGTCGCAGCTCCCGGCGACGAGCACCGTCAGGATTTCGATGCGCACAATAGTGCGCTCGAACAACACCTGCAGCGGGCGGTGGAAGCTTTCCAGAGCCCGGAGCGGGCGCAACTCGTGCGCATCCTGCTCGAGCAGCACTCTGCCTACGCACGCATCTTCCGAGAGGAAGTCGTTGCCGCTGCGCAGGAACGCCAGGACATCATCGCCACGCTCAATGCCCAAGGCGGGGAAATCACACGCCAGCTGCGCGCACTCCAGGAAGGACAGCAATCCCTCGGCGAAACCCAGCCCATGCTCGTGACCGGCGACGCCATCGGCGACTTCCTGCTCGCCCATATGAGCGCCCAGCGCTACATCGGCCAATATCGTCCCGAACTGCTCGAACAAGCCGATGCGGCGCTCGCCCGCACGCTACGCTTGCTGGACGGCTTGAAGATCATGTCTTCGTCGATGTTCGAGGGCGATATTGCCAAGACCGAAGCCCAGGTCGCCGACTATCGGCGCGGGCTCGGCCGCCTAGCCGAAGTGACGAGCCGGATGCGTAACCTCGTGGCCGAGCGTCTGGACGCCATCGGTCCCGAAATGGCGAACACCGCCCGGGAGCTGCAGAACAGCGCATTCGCCAGCCTTGCCGAGGCCGCTGACCGCAGCTCGGCCGAAGCTGCCCGCGCGCGCACTGTTATAGGCGCGCTGGTGTTGATCGCCGGCGTCGTCGGCTTAGCGCTGGCTTGGCTGATCACCCGCGGCATCGTCGGCCCTATCCGCACCGCAGATGCTGAAGTGAGCCGCATTCTGAAGGATATCGAAGCTTATCAGGGCGATCTCAGCGTGCGCCTGCCCGTTCGCAGCAATGATGAAGTCGGCCGCCTCACCGCCAGCATCAATCGCTTCCTGGAAACCCTGGACGAATTGGTCCGGTCGGTGCAACAAGAGACGACGCAACTCGCCACGGCCGCCGAGGAGCTTTCTGCGGTCACCGAGGAAACCAGCCAGAGCGCGAAGACCCAACAGGAAGAAACTGACCAGGTGGCAACGGCCATGAACGAGATGACCGCCACCACCCAAGAGATCTCCCGCAATGCGGGCGCGGCCGCCGAGGCCGCCAATGATGCCCGCGAAGCATCAAAAGCGGGCGGTGCTGTCGTCGCCCAAACCGTATCCGCCATTCAAACACTGGCCGCCGAGGTTGACGTTGTCGTCGCACTCTCTCGCCGCCTTCGCGGCGATGGCGAGGCCGTCGGCACGGTGTTGGAGGTTATTACCGCCATCGCCGAACAGACCAACCTGCTTGCGCTCAACGCCGCCATCGAAGCGGCGCGCGCTGGCGAACAAGGGCGCGGTTTCGCGGTGGTCGCGGATGAAGTGCGCACCCTCGCTCTGCGCACGCAGAGCTCGATCAACGAGATCCAGGAGATCATCGAGCGCCTGCAGACCGGTACCGACGAAGTCGCCGCGCGCTTGGGCGAAAGCCAGACACGTACCATGCACACAGTGGACAAGGCCGAAGAAGCCGGCGCCGCCCTGGAATCCATCCAACAGAAGGTCGGCATCATCACCGACATGAACAGCCAGATCGCATCGGCGGCCGAGCAGCAGACCGCGACCAGCGAAGAGATAAACCGCAGCATTCAGGCCACCCGCGAACTTGCTCAACGGGGTGCTGCAGGTGCGACTCAGGTCAGCGGCGCCAGCAGCGAACTGGCCGCCATGGGCGTGCGTCTGCAAGAGCTCATACGCCGCTTCGCCGCCTAAACGAATTGCGGCTTAATCAAAAAGGCCTCGCCCAAGGGCGAGGCCTTTACTTAGCATGACGTTCACATCAGGCGGTGGAGTCGGCCAGAGCGCGCACCTCAGCGCGCGCCAATGCGTTGCCACTGCTCCATGACTGCAAGTCCAAGCCACTGGGCTGCTGGAATACACGCAAACCGAATTCCGGCAGCACCGCCAGTAGATGATCGAACATGTCGGACTGAATGCTCTCGTATTCCGTCCATACGGTGGTGTTGGTGAAGCAGTAGATTTCCAGCGGCAAGCCTTCGGCGCTGGGGTTGAGCTGGCGCACCATCAACGTCATGTCCTGACGAATCCGTGGATTGTTGCGCAGATAGCGCTCGACATAGGCGCGGAAGGTGCCGATATTGGTAACCCGACGGGTATTCACCGGCAGTTTCGCACGCTCGCCCAGGCGTTCGTTCCAGGACTTGATGTCGGCTTCCTTCTCGGCGAGATAGTCTTCCAGCAAGGCCACTTGGTGCAGGTACTCGCACTCGGCCGGCTCCAGAAAGCGAATGCTGTTCTGATCAAGGTAGATCGCCCGCTTGATCCGGCGCCCCCCGGACTCCTGCATGCCGCGCCAGTTCTTGAACGACTCGGTGATCATGCGCTTGGTCGGGATAGTCGTGATCGTATTATCCCAGTTACGCACCTTGACCGTGTGCAGCGCGATGTCAATTACCGCGCCGTCCGCATTAAGTTGCGGCATTTCCACCCAGTCGCCCTGGCGAACGATATCGTTCGAGGAGATCTGAACGCTGGCGACGAGTGACAGTAACGTATCCTGGAAAATCAACATCAAAACGGCCGCCATAGCGCCAAGACCCGACAGGAGGATTAGCGGCGAACGGTCAATCAGCGCAGCAATCATCAGGATAGCGGCTATCGCGTAGATTGCGATCTTGACCACTTGCAAGTAGCCCTTGATGGGTCGCGCCGCAGCATCCGGCCGGCGCTGATAGACCGCATTGACCATGTTCAGCACGGCGCTGAGCGCCAATGCCAGCGTGAGCACGATGTAGGCGCTGCACACGTTCTGAACGACTGTCACCAACGCCTCGGGCATGCGCGGCACAATGCCTACGCCGGCCGAAAGCACAATAGCCGGCACCGCATGCGCTAGCCTGCGCACTACGCCATGCTCCGGCATCTCGAATTTGCGCCCGCGGAAGGCGACCGCAACCACGCGCTCAAAGCCGCGTACCAAAACGCGCTTGGTAACGAAATTGGCAACCCACGCTACCAACAACAAAAAAGCACTCGCAGCGAGCGTGTACGCCCAGGGGTGTTCGTTCAGCCATGCCATGACGGCATTTATGGTTATCATGCTTATTCCTCGTCTATCGCTTTGATGATCGCTCGCTTGATCACGCAAAGCCTTCTCGTGAAGCGCCCAGACTAGCAAAGCCGAACCTGCGAAGATCTCCGCGTCGTCACAACACCAGCCGGAACTCGGTCACAGCGGCTGAAACCTACGCAGCACTCGACATCGATCTTGCCCTAGATCAAGGTGTTAAGCGACAGCCCCGTCAAGAATGGCTCATAAGCATTCGACGGAGATCATAAATGGATAAGAGTCGCAGGGCTTTCCTAGGCCAAGCGGCCGCCCTAACCGCAGGTGCGGCGCTCATACCGCTGAGCGAGGCCTCGGCCGGCATCAACGATCAGCCCCCACGTCGCGGCGGCGATGCCAAACACCGCTACGGAATGGTCATCGATCTACGCCGCTGTATCGGCTGCCAGGCATGTACCGTCAGTTGCTCCCTGGAGAATCAGGCCCCGCTGGGGCAGTTCCGCACGGTCGTCCAGCAGTACGAAGTTGCCGATAGCGCTACCGGTCAGGTGGCGAATTTCATGCTGCCGCGCCTGTGCAATCACTGCGACCAACCGCCTTGCGTGCCCGTGTGCCCGGTACAGGCAACTTTTCAACGCAAAGACGGCATCGTGGTAGTCGATAATGAACGCTGCGTCGGCTGCGGCTACTGCGTACAAGCCTGTCCCTACGACGCTCGCTTCATTAACCACAAGACTCAGACCGCCGACAAATGCACCTTCTGCGTACATCGCCTGGAGGCAGGCTTGCTTCCGGCTTGTGTGGAAAGCTGCGTAGGGGGCGCCCGCATCATCGGCGACCTCAACGACCCGGACAGCCATATCCGCCAGGTTCTGCGTGAGAACTACGACGACGTCAAGGTGCTGAAGCCCGAGATGGGCACCCGCCCGCACGTGTTCTACATCGGCATGACCGACGCCTTCGTTGAACGTATTCATGGCGAGCCCGGCCTCTGGTTCGGCGCCCAGCACAGCCTGGGCCATAACGTCGGCACGGAGGATGGTCGATGAGTATCACCGAGATCACGGTACCCTTGTACGAAGTCGCCTGGTTGCCTTGGGCGGTGCAATACTTCTTCTTCATCGGCTTGAGCACAACAGCCTTACTACTCGCCAGCGTAGCGCACCTGGTAGGCCATCAGCGCTGGCAGCGACTGCAGCCGGCGGCGCTTCTGGTGGCAGTCTCCGCCGGCCTCGTGGCGCCGGTCGCCTTGCTCGCGGATCTACACCAACCCGGCCGTTTCTGGCATTTCTACGCCCATTTCACTCCCTGGTCCTGGATGTCCATCGGCTCCGTGCTGCTTCCGGCTTACTTCGCCACCCTGCTCACCTACGCCTTGATCTGGCAACGCGAACGGCTGCGTAGCCTGGGCGGCCCGCGCTGGCTGGCTTGGCTGGCACGGGGAGCGTGGTCCGGCGCCAAAGCGCTGCCTTGGCTAGCGGGTCTCGCTGCGGCACTTGCACTAGGCGTGCTCGTGTACACCGGCTCCGAAATCATGGTCGTACGGGCCCGACCACTTTGGCACACCTACTGGCTGCTGCCTAACCTCGCCTTGACCGCGCTCCTTGCCGCGGTTGCGGCAACGATCTTTGCGCAGCACTGGGTTACCGGCACCAGCACCGACGATGCCCGCTTCAGCTTGCGCCTGCTCAGCCTCGCTCTGCTCGCAACCGCCTTGGGCGCTGTCGGTTGGGGCCTTTCCGGCTGGATGCTGCAATCGGGCTCCTTTACCGAAGCCGTACGCTTATTCCGGCACTTTGGCTACTGGCGCTGGGTGTTCATCGGCTCCGCTCTGTTGGGCGTTCTCGGCCTCTGCGCTACCGTGCTCGTTTCACGCCGCCCTGCCTTGCTCAGCCGCAGCTGGATGCTGGCTCCCTTGGCACTGGCTTCCGCCTGGGCCTTCCGCTGGGTCGTGCTCATGCGCGTACAGACCGTGCCGAAGTACGGCGCGGGCCTGTATCCGTATCAGTTACCGCTTGGCAGCGATGGCCTGATGGGAGTGATCGCCACCTTCGGCCTTTGGGTCGCGGTGTTCATCATGCTCTCCAGCGTTCTAAACGCGTCCAAGACGGGCAATTTGACTATCCCGGAGATCGCTCATGCATAAGAACCGTCGAAACCTCCTCAAGGGCGGTCTAGCCCTCGGCGGCCTAGGCGCCTTCGCCGCCGGCTACACTGACCCGCTACGGAAGACCCTGAAAGGGCTCACGAAAGGCACTGCCGGTGAACCGACGCTGGATCGCATTGCCGGCAACGCGCTCCCGCCTGAATTTCGAATCGATCCGGAAACGGGCGAACTGCACTGCACGCCCGGCCAAGTCGTCAGCTTGACCCAGTGCCAGGGCTGTTGGACCCAATGCGGAATTCGCGCTCGAGTCGACACGCAGCAGAACACCATCCTGCGCATCGCCGGCAATCCTTATCACCCGCTCTCGCACGAGAACCCTACTCCCTACTCGCTTTCAGTGCGGGAAGCCTACAGGCGCCTCGGTGGCGACAGCGCTATTCTGGACCGCTCCACGGCCTGCGCACGCGGGGCCGCCATGCTCGAGCAACTCACCAGCCCGCATCGCGTGATCAAGCCGTTGAAGCGGGTTGGTCCACGCGGCAGCGGACGCTGGGAAACCATCAGTTTCGAGCAATTGATCCAGGAAGTCGTAGAGGGCGGCGACCTTTTCGGTGAGGGCCATGTAGACGGCCTGCGGGCGCTGCGCGACCTAGATACACCGATTGATCCGGACAACCCGGAGTACGGCCCGAAGGCAAACCAGCTGATGGTCACCGGAACCGGTGATGACGGTCGACGACCGCTGCTGACTCGCTTCACCTTCAATGCTTTCGGCAGCCGCAACTTCGGCCATCACGGCTCGTATTGCACCGGCGGCTATCGTGCCGGCTCCGGCGCCCTGCTCAACGACCTCGTCAAGCTCTCCCACACCAAGCCTGATTGGGAGCATCTACGCTTTGCGCTGTTCTTCGGCACCTCGCCGGCCCAGTCCGGCAACCCCTATAAATTGCAGGGGCGCCAACTCGCCACCGCCCGAACCGAACGTGAGTTCGAGTATGTAGTCGTGGCCCCGGCACTGCCGAATACCGCCAGTCTAGCCGCCGGCAACAAGAGCGTATGGTTCCCGGTGCGGCCGGCGTCGGATTCTGCGCTGGCGATGGCGATGATCCGCTGGATCATCGATCATGGCCGTTACGACGCGCAGTACCTCGCGCAGCCCGGTCCTGCTGCCATGAGCAAGGCCGGCGAGCCGAGTTGGACCAATGCGACCCATCTGGTGGTCAGCGAAACCGGGCATCCTGATGAAGGACGCTTCCTCCGCGGTAAGGATCTAGGCTGGAGCGACGCGGAAGCCTTTGTTGTGTGCGATGCCGCCAGCGGTGCCTGGGCGGCACATACGCAGGAAGCCCCGGCGATGCTGTTCGTCGACGCTACGGTCGAGGTCGACGGCCGCCCGGTACGGGTTAAATCCAGCCTGCAACGCCTCAAGGAAGAAGCAAGCAAGAAAACGCTCGATGAATATGCCGCCCTTTGCGGCGCGCCGCCCGCCGCCATTGCCGCGCTAGCGGAAAAGTTCACCAGCTTTGGCAAACAGGCCGCCGTAGTGAGCCAAGGGGGCGTCATGAACGGCAACGCCTTCTACACCGCCTACGCGGTGACCATGCTCAACGCGCTCATCGGCAACCTCAACGCCAAAGGCGGCACCTTCGTCGGCGGCGGCGCCTTCCCGTCCACGACCAAAGGGGCGCGCTACGACCTGCAGTCCTTCCCTGGCATGGTTAAGCCCAAAGGCGTATTCCTTTCGCGCAGCCGCTTCCCTTACGAGCGTACTAGCGAGTACAAGCGCAAGCTTGCCGCAGGCGAGAATCCTTATCCCGCCCAGGCCCCCTGGTATCCGCTCGCGCCACCGGTGATGTCGGAATACCTGGCAGCCGCCCTGGAGGGCTACCCCTACTCCGCCAAGGTCTGGATCAACCATCTTGCCAACCCGCTGTATGGCCAGGCCGGACTGCGCGCGGCCATCGAGGAAAAACTCAAGGATCCCAAGCGCATCGGCTTGTTCATTGCGGTCGACGCATTCATCAGCGAAACCGCAGCGTTCGCCGACTATATCGTCCCGGACACGCTCACCTACGAAAGCTGGGGGTTCAGCGCCCCCTGGGGTGGTGTCCCGCAAAAGGCCAGCACGGCACGTTGGCCGGTGGTCGAGCCGCGTACCGCACGCACCGCTGACGGTCAGCCGGTGTGCCTGGAAAGCTTCTTGATTGCTGTCGCTAAAAGCCTGAACCTGCCGGGTTTCGGCGCCGCAGCCGTGCCTGATCAAGAAGGTAATCTACACCCCCTCAATAGCCTGGAGGATTACTATCTCAGAGGAGCGGCCAATCTCGCTTTTGCCGGCAGCGCGGTGCCGGAGGCAAGCGATGATGATCTTTCCATTACCGGGCTCGAACGCCTGCGTCCGGCACTCGAGCACACGCTGAAGCAGGAAGAATGGCGTCGGGTGGCGTACGTATACGCACGCGGCGGGCGCTTTGCGCCCAAGCCGGATAAAGCGGCAAAGGCCCCGCCGCGCATCTGGGATCGTCCGCTTTGCATCTGGAACGAGCAGGTCGGCACCACGCGCCACTCCATCACGGGAGAGCGCCTGAGCGGTTGCCCCACCTGGTACCCCATCCGAATGGCCGATGGCTCGGCACTCGAAGCGCTATATACGCCGGACCAATGGCCGTTTCGCCTCACTGCGTACAAATCCAACCTGCAAAGCGCGGTATCCATCGGAGCTTCGCGGCTACGTCAGATCCACCCGAACAACCCGGTCGGCATCAGCCGTCAAGATGCCGAGCGCTTAGGGATCAGTACCGGCGATTTAGTACGTCTGATCACGCCAACCGGCAGCATGGTGGCCACCGCTCAGGTCAGACAGGGGCTGATAACGGGTGCCATCGCGGTTGAGTATGGCTTCGGCCATCGGGAAATGGGCGCGCGCTCGCACATCATCGACGGCCAGGCCACACCGGCCGACGCTGCGCTCGGCGCGGGGGTGAATCTCAATGATATCGGCATCGTCGACCCTACCCACGGCGCCGGCAATGCTTGGACCGACTGGGTCAGCGCAGCAGCCGTACGGCAAGGGCTACCCGCGAGAATCGAGCGCTTGAAGAGCTGAGCGGCCTCAAAGCAGGCTCCCGCCTCCGGGCACACGAACAGCCAGGGGGCGGGAGAAGGCCGCGAGTCGGCATTCGAAGAATCCGTTCAGCTCACACCGCCAGCTTGAACAAGCGCTAGCCCGCTAGATTACTTGAAGCAAAGCAAGCCGATGCCGATATAGGACATCAGCGCTTCAAGCGCTAATCCCCAATCTCGGATGATGTGATGACACGGAGGTTTTTATATGAAACAGATTGTTGTGGCCGCCTTGGCCGCTTTCCTCGCCTTCCCCGCTTTCGTGAGCGCGCAGATGCAGAGCGAAGAA
This sequence comes from Ectothiorhodospiraceae bacterium, assembly GCA_029268285.1. Taxonomy (GTDB): domain Bacteria; phylum Pseudomonadota; class Gammaproteobacteria; order Nitrococcales; family AK92; genus JAJUGG01. The sequence goes on from JAJUGG010000001.1 coordinate 48,323, forward strand.
GCCGTGAACGGCATGGGAACATCGGACAGCGAGACGAGCATGGGCACCCTGGACTTCGAGGCTGCCGATACCGATAGCAGCGGCTCGGTTTCCCAGGACGAAGCGGATCTCGCCGGCATCAGCACGGACGACTTCGACACCGCCGACGAAGACGGCGACGGCGAGTTGACCGCGGACGAGTACGAGACCGCGTCCGGCGGCAGCTCGAGCATGGGCGGCTCCGGCTCCATGGAGTAAGCCCGACGCCGTTGGCTGCCTGCTAAGCTGAGACTCAGAAACAAAAAGGCCCGCCAGGTACGCACCCGGCGGGCTTTCTTGTAACCGCTTATGCCGATATCCAATTACATGTTGGGGTAATTGGGGCCGCCGCCGCCCTCCGGCACCACCCAAACGATGTTCTGGGTCGGATCCTTGATGTCGCAGGTCTTGCAGTGCACGCAGTTCTGCGCATTGATCTGCAGGCGCGGGTTGCTGCCGTCGTCGTCGCGGACGATTTCGTACACACCGGCCGGGCAGTAACGCTGCTCGGGCGCGTCATACTTGGCGAGGTTGACCTCAACCGGCACCGACTCATCCTTCAGCGTCAGATGGCTCGGCTGGTTTTCCTCATGGTTGGTGTTCGACAGAAACACCGAAGACAAGCGGTCGAATGTCAACACGCCGTCCGGCTTCGGATACTCGATCTTCGGGCACTCGCTGGCCGGCTTGATGCACTCGTGGTCTGCCTTGTCGCGGTGGATGGTCCACGGCGGCGACTGCATGCCGAGCTTGGGCAGCAGCCACTGCTCGATGCCCGTCATCAGCGTCGCCACGTTGCGGCCCTTCTTGAACCACTGCTTGAAGTTACGTGACTTGTCGAGTTCCTTGTACAGCCAGGACTGCTCGAAGGCTTCAGGGTAAGCCGTGAGCTCGTCGTACTGCCGGCCCGCGACCACGGCGTCGAATGCTGCCTCGGCGGCCAGCATGCCGGTCTTGATGGCGGCGTGGCTGCCCTTGATGCGCGAGGCGTTCAGGAAACCGGCATCGTCGCCGACCAACGCGCCGCCCGGAAACACGGTCTTCGGCAGCGACAGAATCCCGCCTGCAACAATGGCGCGTGCGCCGTAGGAAATGCGCCGCCCACCTTCGAGGAACTTGCGAATCTCCGGGTGCGTCTTGTAACGCTGGAACTCGTTGAACGGCGACAGCCACGGGTTCTCGTAATCGAGACCGACCACGAAACCGATGGCTACCTGGTTGTTCTCGAGGTGATACAGGAAGGAGCCGCCGTAGGTGCCCGCATCCAGCGGCCAGCCGGCGGTATGAACCACTAGGCCCGGCTTGTGCTTGGACGGGTCGATTTCCCACAGCTCCTTGAGGCCGATGCCGTAGGTCTGCGGGTCGCGGCCCTCGTCGAGCTTGTACTTGGCAATCAGCTGCTTGCCCAGGTGACCGCGCGCGCCTTCACTGAAGATGGTGTATTTCGCGTGCAGCTCGATGCCGGGCTGGTACTGGTCGGTGGGTTGGCCATCCTTTCCGATGCCCATATCACCGGTGGCGACGCCGCGGACGGAGCCGTCTTCGTTGTACAGGACTTCAGCGGCAGCGAAGCCGGGGTAAATCTCGACGCCCAGGGCTTCGGCCTGCTCACCGAGCCAGCGCACCACGTTGCCGAGGCTGACGATGTAGCCGCCTTCGTTGTGGAAGCAGTCGGGGAGCAACCAGTTCGGGGTTGAGCGCGCACCGGTCTCGCTCAGGAACAGGAAGCGGTCCTCGGTAACCGGCGTGTTGAGCGGCGCACCCTTCTCCTTCCAGTCCGGAATGAGCTCGGTAAGCGCCTTCGGGTCCATGACCGCGCCGGAAAGGATGTGAGCACCGAGCTCGGAGCCTTTTTCGAGCACGCAGACGGAAATCTCGTGCTCCTTCTCCTGAGCAAGCTGCTTCAGGCGAATGGCGGTGCTCAGGCCGGCGGGGCCTCCGCCGACGATCACGACATCATACTCCATGGATTCGCGTTCCATGGCTACCTCCTTCATCTTCGGCATTTGGCACACGGACGCCACTGCCGCGGGTGCGAGCCCCGCGCGTGGTTTGGACGCGGCCGGCTAAATCGCGCCATTTTACATGTTTAAGGCGCCGCTGTGGAATCGGCTGATGTGGTTCTTTTGAAGCAATTCGCGCGAATCAGTTTTTCAGGCCGAATTCCGCAAGAATTTCAGCGCTGTGCTCGCCCGGTTCCGGTGCCGCTCGCTCGACCTCGAACCGGTAGCCACTGAGCTTGATCGGGCAGGCGAATTGCGGCAAGCCATCCACTTGGCAAACCATGCCGCGGCTGACGACGTGCTCATCGGCCAGCGCTTCTTCCAACGTCAACACGGGCGATACGCAAGCGTCCGTGTCGCCTAACAGCGCCATCCACTCATCCCGCGTACGGGTGCGCAGCAGATCGGCCAAGTCTGCGCGCGTGGCCTCCGACCCAGCGCCTGTGAGTGGACGGCTCTTCCAGCCCGGTTGACCGATGGCGTCGCAGAACATCCCCCAGAACTTCGCCTCCAGAGCACCGACCGCGAGATAATGCCCGTCCCGACACGCGTACACGCTGTAATTTGGCAAGCCGCCGGATAGCACGTCCGTGCCGCGCGGCCGGGTCGCGCCGCTCTGGGCCAGGCTGGCAAGGGCAACCCACTGCAGTGCCAGCGTACCGTCCAGCATGGCGGCGTCGACTAAAGCCCCCTCCCCTGTTTCCCGCGCCCGCAGTACGGCCGCCAGAATCCCGAGCGCAGCCGTGAGCGCGCCGCCGGCAATATCCGCCACCTGGAAATTAGAGAGATCCGGCGCCCCGCCGGCGGGACCGCTCTGCTCGAGTTGCCCGCTCAGCGCGCGGTAATTGACGTCGTGGCCGGCGCGATTACGGTAAGGACCGCTTTGGCCATAACCAGTCAAGGCGCAGTAAACCAAGGCCGGGTTACGCTCACGCAGAATTTCATAGCCGACACCAAGGCGATCCATCACGCCCGGACGAAAGCTTTCCACCACCACGTCGGCACGCTCGACCAGACGCAAAAAGGTCTCACGCCCATCGGTTTGACGGAGATCCAGGCACATGCCGCGCTTGTTCCGATTGATGGCCTTGAAGAGTGCCGGCTGTAGGCTGCGGGCGTAATCCCCCTGGGCCTCGTCTTCGATCTTGATCACGTCGGCGCCCAAGTCCGCAAGGTAGAGTGTGCAGGCCGGCCCCGGGAGCAAGCGGCTGAGATCCAGCACACGCAGCCCGGCAAGCGGTTTCGCGTTCATGGCAGCTTGAGGCACCCCATATCCTCCCGAGTCCGAACTTCCAGCCACTGTACCCGCCCCGGCGTAGGCATGCTACGCTCGGAGTACGTACGGCGTTGCATGATTACGGAAGACCATGACTGAGCAGGCGATTTCCTCGATCGTATTGCCGAGCTGGATAAAAGCAGCCGCCCGCTGCGGTATCGATATCAAGCCGATTTTTCAGCGCCATGGTATTGAAGTCGACCTTAGCCGCCTGGACACCCGCACGCTCGCTCCGGCAGCGCTTAGCCGCGTCTTGCAAGAATGCTGCGAACGCCCTGGCGGCGAGCACTTCCCGTTCTTGGTAGGCGAAGCCTTTGCCTTCGAGTACCTGCCGGAGCTCGAGATCTACCTCAGCACCAGCGCTTCACTGCGCGACGCAGCGCGGGTTTTCGAGTGGCTGCCGGCCTTGGTCAATCCGGTACTCGACGCGCGCCTCGAGGAAGACGCCCACCACGCCAGGCTCGTGCTTTATCTGCCTGAGGATACGCCCGTCGCCGTCAGGCCACGCTATGTAGAGGCCTTTTTTGCCTCCATTCTGAAGTTCGCCCGAGGGCTAACCAACCGGCCCGACATACTCGCTTTGTGCGTACAAAGTCCGCCCGCCGCCTACGCCGATCTGTATCAACGCTATTTCGGACTCCCCGTTCAGTTCGCCCAGCCTAGAAACGAAGCCGTTTTTCTGCGCGCCGCACTGGATCGCCCCCTGGAAGGCGCCCTTCCCGATCTGCATCGGCAGGCAGCCGAATCCATTGAGCATCGCGTGGCCGCGCTACGTACGCCCGGTGCCGTCACGGCTCGCCTGCAAGCTATCCTGCAGCGTAGCCCGGCACTCCTGCGTGGCGGCATCGAAGCCGCTGCCGCAGCCGTGGATCTGAGCCCGCGTACGCTGCAGCGGTACTTGTCAGCCGAGGGTACCTGCTTTGCCGAAGTCATGGACGGCGTGCGCTACCAATGGGCGCGCACGCGTCTCGAGCGCGGCGAAGATTTAGAGGCGCTCGCAGAAAACCTCGGTTTCTCCGACCGCCGCAGCTTTACCCGCGCCTTCAAGCGCTGGAGCGGCCAGACCCCGAGCGCCTGGCGCCGCGCCGCCCGTCCTGCAGCCATGGGCGAGTAAAGACACTCACCACCTAGACCGCAGCAGAAGGCGCAAGCTTCAAAAAGCATCTGTGGGAGCGACCTCGCCGACGAGGGTCTTACCTTTCTCCGCCTCTTCATGCCCCCATGGTTCATTTCCCGTCTTAGCGCTATAGGCGAAGTCCGACCGCTAGAGCGGCGCTATGGCGCGTTTTGTTCCTTTTCGGCGCCTTGCGTCATAGGCAAACGCTGATGGAGCGCCTAGATTCTCTGTAAAGATCAATAAAAGCTGTAAAAGGCTGATATAGGAGGAGTAAAGATGGCGTCACGGAAGGATGACGCGTTGAGGACCATCGTCCCGCGCAAGGATTTGGATTTTCGCCTGGACTCCGAGGACATTCCTCGCCATTGGCTGGAAGGCGACCCGTTCAAGACTCGGTTCTTCGACGCGATGTCGCTGCTGTTCCCCTATGGCGAACGCTTCTTCATCCAATGCGTGCGCGACTTCCGCGACCAGGTTACCGATCCCAAACTCCTGGACGAAGTCCAAGACTTCATTTTCCAGGAAGCGCAGCACGGCCGCGCCCACACCCAGTTCAATGACCGCGTGGCACAGCAAGGCGTGGCCGTCGATAAGGTCATCGAGTTCCAGCAAAAGGTGCTTGCGTGGTATCGCAAGCGCCTACCGCGAAAATTCACCCTTGCCCAGACCGCGGGTGCGGAACACCTAACCGCTCTGATGGCGCATTTCATCCTGGAGAATCCCGAGATCATGGCGGGCGCCGATCCACGCATTCGGGCCATGTACATGTGGCACGCCGTAGAAGAGATCGAGCACAAGGCTGTCGCCTACGACGTCATGAAGAAGGTCGCCAAAGCCGGCTATTTCACCCGTATAGCGGGAATGCTCAACCTGTCACTCGGCTTCCCCTTCCATGTGCTCATGATCATGCGCCACATGCTCAAGGTGGATGGCTATTCCAAGCGCGAACGCCGCCGCATCTGGCTCAAGGGACTGTGGTGGCTATACGGCCCGCGGGGCATTTTCACGCGGATGATGCCGCACTACCTCGCCTATTATCGCCCCGGCTACCACCCGTGGGACAAAGGCGAAACGGCGGCTTTTGCACGTTGGCGCGAGGAATATGAACGCCATGCGGGCGACCCAGTCGCGGCGAGCAATAGTTTCGTCGCCGCGTGAAATCCGCTTCTGGGCTAGACTAGAGAGACATCGATCCAGTCCTTTGAATGTTTAGCCTCGAAGTAACAAAACCCTATGCGCAAAACCATACTAATAACCGGCGCTAGCTCCGGCCTCGGCGCCGGCTTAGCGCGTGTGTACGCCGCCGCCGGCCGACACTTGGCGCTTTGTGCCCGCCGCACCGAGCGCCTTGAGGCCTTGCGCCACGAACTGCTGGCCCAACACCCGAACTGCCGCATCTCCATACGCAGCCTAGACGTCAACGATCACGAACAGGTCTTCGCCGTCTTCAATGCTTTCCGTGAAGAATTCGGCTCGCTCGACCGCGTCATCGTCAACGCCGGCGTGGCAACTGGCCGCCGCGTCGGCACCGGCCACTTTGCGGACAACTTGAAGACGGCGGAAACGAACTTCATCGCGGCACTCGCGCAATGCGAAGCTGCGGTGGAGATCTTCCGCCAGCAAAACCACGGCCATTTGGTTGCCATCTCTTCGATGAGCGCAATGCGCGGGCTGCCGCGGCACCTCACAGTGTATGCCGCCAGCAAGGCCGGGCTCGCCGCCCTCGCCGAGGGCATCAGGGCCGAACTTCTGAACACGCCTATCCGCGTCTCGACCCTGTTCCCCGGCTACATTCGCACGGAACTGAACGCCGATGCGCCAAAGATGCTGTTCGAGGTGGACGCGGAAACGGGTGTTCGCGCCCTGTTCAAGGCTATCGAAAAAGAACCGGACCAGGCTTGCGTACCGGCCTGGCCGTGGACGGCAATGGGCTTTTTCATGCGGCGTCTGCCGCTAAAAACGATAGCCCGCATGTCCTGAGCGTATCAGCAACCACCAACTCGAGACCACACACCTACGGAGAGCGACAAGCATGAGCAAGGCCATCGGCACCTGGAAGCTGACCATGAACACGCCTTTCGGCGTGCAGACCCCGACGCTATCGATCAATGAATCGGGCGGCGCTTACAGCGGGGAACTCGACGGCGCAACTGGCGCATCGGAATTGGAAGATCTTGAGCTCAATGGCGACGCGTTCAGCTTCACCACGAAGGTGAGCACGCCGATGGGCAAGTTCCGAATTTCCTTCCGCGGCCAGGCTGAAGGCGACACCATGAGCGGCACCTTCAAGAGCATGGCCGGCATAAGCGAATTCAGCGGCGAACGCGCCTAAAACAAGCGCGCCGCGTGACGCTGCTCCGGTTCAGCGGCACGCGGCGCAATAACGCTCTCTAGCACGAAGCAGCCGACGTTCAGCCGGCACTCATCGGATCGAAAGCCTGTTTTTCTTCCTGCGCCGCTTCGGCCCGCGCCTGGATCAGAGACTTGATCTTGCGGTGGGGGAAGACGTAGAAGCGGTTCTCTTCCACCGCCTGCAGCGTCATCTCGGCGATTTCCGCCGCCGATAGGCGGCCGTGCTCGACCGCGTAGCGCAGCATTTCTTCGCGCTTGCGCCGCAAGGGGCTGTCAGGCGCAGTCTCGGCCAGTTCGGCCGGACGATTGCGCGCGGAATTGGCTATAGCGGTGGCGAAGAAGGCTGGCGATAAGCACGTGACGCCGATATTGGCATCAGCATCCTTGAGGTCCAGCACCAAGGTTTCGGATATGGATACAACCGCGCTCTTGCTGGCGCTATAAATCGCACTGCCCGCACTGCTCATCCAGCCAGCAGCCGACGCCGTATTCACCACGTGCCCCTCGCCCTGCGCGATCATTATCGGCACGAAGGCCTTGATGCCCCAGGCAACGCCGAGCAGGTTAACGCCGAGCACCCACTGCCAGTCCGCAGCCGTGTATTCCCACACCGGCCCGCTAACGCCGACGCCGGCATTGTTGAACAGCAGATGCACACTGCCGAAACGGGACTTCGCGAACTCCGCCAACCCCTGCACTTCTTCCAGGCGCGAGACATCGACCCGACGCGTGATCGCCTGCACACCCGGTGCCGACGCTTCGACCTGCTGAACAGTCTCGGCCAGCCCCTGTTCATCCACGTCCGCCAGCACCAGCGCCATGCCGCGACGCGCGCAGCACAACGCAAACTCGCGGCCAAGCCCGCTGCCGCCGCCGGTAATGACGGCAACTTTGTCTTTTAGCTGTTTCACGAAAACTCCTCCGGTACAACGTGAGAGGGAAAACCGCGGGGACGTTTTCTATTGACTGGACACGACGCGGGCCTGGCCCGCCGCCTTGGCGCCTGACGGCCTCTGCGGTTTTCGAGGTATTCAAAAAAGGCCCGCCGGGCGGCGGGCCTTGGAAGGAGCTTAAACGATCTCGAAGAGACCTGCAGCACCCATGCCGGTGCCGACGCACATGGTGACCACGGCGTACTTGGCGCCGCGGCGCTTGCCTTCGATCAGCGCGTGGCCCGTCAGGCGCGCACCGGTCATGCCGTAGGGGTGGCCCACAGCAATGGCACCGCCATTGACGTTGAGCTTCTCGTCCGGAATGCCGAGCTTGTCGCGGCAGTAGAGTACCTGCACCGCGAAGGCTTCGTTGAGCTCCCAGAGGTCGATGTCATCGACCGTGAGCCCCGCACGCTTGAGCAGCTTCGGCACGGCATACACCGGACCGATGCCCATCTCGTCAGGCTCGCAACCGGCAACGGCAAAGCCGCGGTAAATGCCCATCGGCTCAAGGCCGCGACGCTGCGCTTCGGAAGCCGTCATCAGCACGCAGGCCGAGGCGCCGTCGGAGAACTGGCTAGCGTTACCCGCCGTGACCACGCCGCCCGGCATGGCGGGGTTGATCCTGGCGACGCCTTCCAGCGTGGTGTCGGGGCGAATGCCCTCGTCCTTGGAGACGGTAACTTCCTTGGTGCCCATGGCGCCGGTGGCCTTGTCGGCCACGCCCATGATCGTGGTCATCGGCACGATTTCGTCGTCGAACTTCCCTTCAGCCAGAGCTTGCGCCGCACGCTGCTGACTGCGCACGCCGTACTCGTCCTGGGCATCCTTGGAGATGCCGTAGCGCTTGGCCACGGTCTCCGCGGTCTGCAGCATGCTCCAGTAGACCTCGGGCTTGTTCTTTGCCAGCCACTCTTCCTGCAGGTAATTGGTGTTCACGTTCGCCTGCACGGTGGAGATGGACTCCACACCGCCGGCGACCATGATCGGCGCCTTGTCGACCTGAATGTGCTGAGCTGCCATGGCGATGGCCTGCAGGCCGGAGGAGCAGAAGCGGTTGACGGTCACACCGCCGACGCTGACCGGCAGGCCGGCACGGATCGCGGCCATGCGAGCGACGTCATTACCCTGCGAACCTTCCGGCAGCGCACAGCCGAAGATCACGTCGTCGATCTCGCCGCCTTCGAGCTTGGCGCGTTCGACCGCGTGCTTGATCGCGTGCGCAGCCAGCGTGGCGCCGTGCGTCATGTTGAAGCTGCCGCGCCAGGACTTCGCCAGCGGCGTCCGCGCGGTGGAAACGATAACTACGTCTTCAGTCATGGATCTCTCCCGATGAAGGGAGGGCGAGCCCTCCCCTCCTTTAGCCCTTGATTTAGTTGAACGTCTTACCTTCGTCGGCGAGCTTGGCGAGCAGCGGAGCCGGCTCCCAGAACTTGCTGTCGGTGTTCGGGTTCTCGCGGATCTTCTCGATCGCGCGGACGACGTTCAGCAGGCCGACCTGGTCGGCGTAGAACATCGGACCGCCGCGGAACACCGGGAAGCCGTAGCCCGTCAGGTAGACGATATCGATGTCGGACGCACGCTGAGCGATGCCTTCCTCGAGAATCCGCGCGCCTTCGTTCACCAGGGCGTAGACGCAGCGCTCGACAATTTCCTGATCGCTGATCTTGCGCGGCGTAATGCCCATCTCCTTGCGGCACTCCTCAATGACCTTATCGACCTCGGGATCGTGCTGCGGCTTGCGGTTGCCGGGGATGTACTTGTAGAAGCCGGCGCCGGTCTTCTGACCGAAACGGCCCATCTCGCACAGGCGATCGGCGATCACCATGCGCTTCATGTCGGGCTTTTCTTCATAGTGGCGCTTGCGAATCGCCCAGCCGATGTCGCCGCCGGCCAAGTCGGCCATGCGCAGGGGGCCCATCACGAAGCCGAACTTCTCGATGGCCTTGTCGATCTGCTGCGGGGTTGCACCTTCTTCCAGCATGAGCAGCGCTTCGGTCTGGTAGCGGCCGACCATGCGGTTGCCGATGAAGCCGTCGCAGACGCCGGAGATCACAGCGGTCTTCTTGATCTTCTTGGCGAGCTTCATGGACGTGGCCAGCACTTCCTTCGAAGTCTTTTCGCCGCGCACCACCTCAAGCAGCTTCATGACGTTGGCCGGGCTGAAGAAGTGCAGACCGATCACGTCTTCCGGACGCTTGGTGAACGACGCGATCTTGTTGAGATCCAGCGTCGAGGTGTTGGACGCGAGAATAGCGCCGTGCTTGCAGATCTGGTCGAGTTTCTCGAACACCTGCTGCTTGACGCCCATATCCTCGAACACGGCCTCGATCACCAGGTCGACATCGCTGAGGTCGTCATAGGACAACGTCGGCTGCAGCAGCGCGACCTTCTTCTCGGCGTCCTCGGCCGTCATCTTGCCCTTCTTGACGCGACCCTCGTAGACGCCCTGGATGTGCTTGACGCCGCGATCCAGCGCTTCCTGCTTCATTTCGAGGATGCGCACCGGAATACCGGCATTGAGGAAGTTGATGGCGATACCGCTGCCCATGGTGCCGGCACCGATCACACCGACGCTCTTAATGTCTCGGGTCGGGGTGTCTTCCGGAACATCCGGAATCTTGGAAGTCGCACGCTCGGCGAAAAAGGCGTGACGAAGCGACTTAGATTCCTCGGTCTGAATAAGCTGCGCAAAAGCATCGCGCTCGACCTTGATGCCGTCGTCGAACTTCTTGAACACAGAGGCCTTGACCGCTTCCAGGCACTTCATCGGCGCCGGGTAGTTCTTGGCCATCTGCTGGATGCCGTTGCCGGCCCACATGAAGAAGGCTTCAGCCTTGGGATGGCTGACCTTCATGTCGCGCACGCGGCGAATGCCCTTGCCTTCATCGATGAGCTTCTCGGCAAAAGCCAGCGCGTCCTGCAGCAGCTCGCCCTGGGAGAACTCGTCGAACAGCGGGCTGCCCTTGAACATGGCGGCGGGCACCGTGGCGCCGGAAACGATCAGGTTCAGGGCGTGCTCAACGCCGATCAGGCGCGGCAGGCGCTGGGTACCGCCGGCGCCCGGCAGGATGCCCAGCTTCACTTCCGGCAAGGCGACCTTGGTATCGGCCTTGGCAATACGGTAGTGGCAGCCCATCGCCAACTCGAGACCGCCGCCCATGGCTACGCCGCCGATGGCGGCGACAACCGGCTTGGTGGTCGTATCGAGGAAGTTGATGACGGTCGGCAGCGTGGGCTCGGCCATCATCTTGGGGGTGCCGAACTCGCGGATGTCGGCGCCGCCGGAGAAAGCCTGCTCGGAACCGATGATGACCACAGCCTTGACGTTATCGTCGGCCTCGGCCTTCTTGACGCCGTCGACGATCCCGCGCCGAAGCTCATAACCCAGACCGTTGACCGGCGGGTTGTGCATGCTGATCACGGCCACCCTACCGTGCAGTTCATATTGGGTGCTGCTCATGGCTACTCCTCGATCAGTGAGCGGATTGGTGACAGCAACGGCAAGGGCCGCCCTGCCTCGCAGATTACATGGACAATAAACTACAACTTATTGTTTATATAACGTTTTGTTTACACGATTAGCGATTTTGTGCTTACATACACTAGTGTATCTTCTTAACCCGGTCAATAAATCCCGAGGACCTCATTCCCATGAGCGCCCACCGATCCGGCACGCGGCACAAGACGCCGGAGAAACGACAACTCGGCCGTGATGAATGGCTCGATGCCGCCGCCGCAGCCATTGCCGAAGGCGGCTTCGACAACGTACGCATCCTGGTGCTGGCGAAAAAGCTCGGCGTCACCCGGGGCAGCTTTTACTGGCATTTTCAGGACCATGCTGAGTTTATCTCCGCCTTTCTGGAGCGGTGGCGAGACCGCCGACTCCGGGAGCTTACCTTCTGGAAACCCACCGGCGGCGACGCCGAAACCGAGCTCCGCAGCGTGCTGCGATTTCTGCTCAGCGACACGGCACGCAGCCTGCGGCGCCTGCGGGTCGAACTCGCCGTACGCGACTATGCGCGCCGCAACGACGCGGCCGCGGCCATGGTCGCAGAAGTCGACCGCGCTCGCCTCGAGCAGGCAACCCGGCTACTGGGCTTGGTGACGTCGGACCCCGACGAAGCCAGGGACCTGGCGCTGCTGCTATATATGAACACGATCGGGAGCCAAGTGGTACTGACCGCCTCGACCGCCAAGGAGTCCACGATCGCGCGCATGGAGAACCTAATCGCCGAGTTCGTGCTGTCCCATACACGTCGCTAGAGCGGGGCCCGCTCGTGTCCGCGCCCGCCGCGATGGGCTAGGATGTTGCCTGGAGTCGCACCAATCAGGAGGAACACATGCGCGCGTGGCTTATTGAAGAAGGCGGTCGACTGAATCTGGGCGAAGTTCCCACGCCCGACCCGGGACCGGGCGAAGTTCGGGTGAAGGTCGAGGCTGTCGGCGTGAACCGCGCCGATCTACTCCAGGTCATGGGCCAGTACCCCGCGCCGCCGGGCTTCGACCCGCGCATCCCGGGTCTAGAATACGCCGGGCGCATCGATGCGGTCGGCGACCGAGTGCGGCTTCATAAAGTGGGCGACCGGGTCATGGGCCTAGTGCCCGGAGCGGCCTATGCCGAGTATGTCGTATCTACCGAGCGCGAGGTCATCCCCGCGCCGGCGAGTCTGGATGCCGTGCATGCCGCCGCTCTGCCGGAGGACTTCCTCACAGCCTATCGCGCCCTGTATATCGAGGGCGGTCTGAAGCCGGGCCAATGGGCTGTGATTCGCCCCGCCACCTCAGGCGTGGGGTTGGCCGGCGTGCAACTAGTCAAGGCGCTGGGCGGGCGCTGCATCGGCACCAGTCGCAATGCCGAGCGTCTGCGCGCCGCCGAGGAGCAAGGCCTGGATGTAGCCCTCGTGGATAGCGGCGACGGCGTAGCCTCGCAAGTCATGGAAGCGACCGGCGGCGAAGGCGCAGCGGTCGTCTTCGATATGCTGGGCGCCAAGGCTCTCGGCGATAATATGTCGGCGCTACGCTTGGAAGGCAGCGTGGTTATCATCGGCTTGCTCACCGGCGCCAAGAGCGATATCAACCTTGGACAACTGCTCATGCGCCGCTTGCGGGTGCGAGCCATGACCATGCGCGCACAGCCACTGGAAGAACGCATCCGCATCGCGCAGATTTTCAGCGATAGACTCGCACCACTATTCGAAAGCGGCCAGCTTAAGCCGGTGCTTTCACTCAAGCACCCCTTTAACGATGCCCCCGGCGCCCACGCCGCAATGGCCGCGAATCGTCACCTCGGCAAGATTGTGCTGGAACTCTAATACCGGCTCTCCCTCACGCGACGGCGCGCCCAGCGCGTCGTCGTTCCTCAACTGCTTGGCACGCTTTCATGCCCCCTCTGCTGCCCTGCTTCTTGTTTTCGTCGCCCATCGATCTATAGTCTTAACGCACCTGCCCCAGATTCTATAATCAACCCATAAAACCGTTACTTAGGGAACAAATATAAAGTTATCTTCTACAATCCCGAACCCCAATACTACCAACCCTGCGCCAAGAGTGGCTTTGCGAGGGGGATGTCGGCGTGCCACCTAGAAATCGGGGCATCCAGAAGCGCAGCATTCTGCTTTCTCCCGACGCAGTCTTCCGCTTCGACCAGCAAATGCACCACCTGACCGGCAGCGCAACCAGCCTCAGGCTCGGCAACGGCAGGGTGGAATACCGCGCTGTCGGCAGCGATGAACTCGTTGGGCGCTTCGATCCCTCTCGCCCGCTCGGCCGCGATTGGAACCTCATTCGGCTACAGGAGATTGCACCGGGAGCCTTTATATTCGCGAGCAACTGCTGGGCACAGTCCAGCGAGGGACGCGCCCGCGCCCTGCGGTCGGGGCCTATCCGGCTGACGAAGACTGCCCGTACACCCCGCTCAACACGCTCAACATCGAGCTACTTGATAGTGTAGAGGTGCTCGAGTATCCGCGCTATTACTACCAGGGTCCGGAACCGCTCTGGGCCTGTGCGCCGGGTTTCGAAGGCCCAGAACGGATTGGGGCGATCATCCGGATGGGTTTCTACGCCTATTACATCATGCGCTTGCCTTCCATCCGGCCGGGCGAGGCGCCGACATTGGGAGGCGGATGCTGAGTCCGCGGCAACCATTCCTGCGCGTCACGTCTCGAGTGCCGCTCCGCGACTGGGGCGGCAAGCTCTAGCTCTGTATTCTCGAGATCCCAGCTTGGGGCGACTCGACACTACTTACGCGCCTTACTGTTCAAAGTCATTTTTACGGTCAGCGGCTGGGCTAGGGTTGAAGTCGCGCATGAAAATGCCCCAGAAGGCCGTGAACAGCACCGCGATCAGCGGGCCGATTACGAAGCCGTTCAAGCCGAACAGCATAAGGCCGCTCAAGGTCGACAACAGCACGACGTAATCGGGTAACCGGGTATCGCGGCCCACCAGAATGGGTCGCAGCAGATTGTCCACCAGGCCGATCACAAGGATGCCGAACAGAGTCAGAACCAAACCCTGAATCCAGTCGCCGGTGGCAAACAGGTAAATCGCCACCGGCCCCCAAATCAGCCCTGCACCAACGGCTGGGATTAGCGACATGAGCACCATCACCACACCCCACAGCAATGCCGCGGAAATGCCAAGCACCCAAAATATCAGCCCGCCGAGCGTCCCCTGAATAATCGCGATGACGAGATTCCCCTTCACGGTTGCACGAGCCACTTCAGAGAACTTGGCAAGCAATAGGTTCTCGCGCTCGTCCCCGAGCGGCAGGGCACGAATCATCAGGTCGATCAGTTTCCTGCCGTCCCGCAGGAGAAAGAACGCGAGGTACAGCATGACGCCGAGGTTCACGAAAAACTGCATGGTGCCCTGCCCCAACTGCACCGCGTGCTGCGCAACGAAACCGCTGACGGCAACGGCAGCACTGCTAATCCGGGCCCCCAGATCCTCGAACTCCACGCCTAGGCGCTCGAGGATAGACTGGGCGAACGGAAAAGCGTCTTGCACGGTTCGCAGCAAGGCTCTCGGATCAATTTCCCCGCTTTCCAGGCGCTGGTACAAAGAAGCGCCTTGCTGAAAAAAGGCGCCCAACACGAAAAGCACGGGGATGATGACCACCACGATGCAAGCGAACAGCGTCATTAGCGCAACCAGATTCGGCCATCGCCCCCACCGCGCCAACAGGCGTCGCTGCAAAGGATGGAATAGCACGGCGATAATGCAGGCCCAGAGCACGGCGCCGAAAAAAGGTTTCAGCAGATAGAGAAACAGCAGAGTAACGACCGCCAGCATCAATAGAAACGAGCGGTTTTGGAGAGCGTCGCGCATAGTTACATCCTTGCTTTCCAGCCGTAACAGGTGCTCCCTGCAGGGCTGTCATCGCCACAAAGGTTTCCTACTTGAACCGGTCGATACCGCCCCCACTGCCGGTATCGCACGGCCTCGGGTGCGTATGGGAGGGCCTTA
>JAJUGG010000002.1 GCA_029268285.1 Ectothiorhodospiraceae bacterium
ACGACCTCGACAGCGCCTGCGCTCATGGGTAGCAGGAAGCCGGCGACGACAGCGGCGGAATAAATCTGTTTTCTCATTGTTGCAACTCCCGATCTTATTGGTTGCGGGCCAGAAATCGGCT
Source organism: Ectothiorhodospiraceae bacterium (assembly GCA_029268285.1). Lineage (GTDB taxonomy): Bacteria > Pseudomonadota > Gammaproteobacteria > Nitrococcales > AK92 > JAJUGG01. The sequence goes on from JAJUGG010000002.1 coordinate 122, forward strand.
CCATCCTTTTTGGAGTAGGCACAGTCTGGTCGTCTTTACGCGGCCTGACGGTGCTTGCGTTTATAAACGACGTGTTGCGGCTTTGCAACATGTCTGCCGTTGTTGTGGTTAATAAGATACACCCATGAATCTACGCTGCCTTGATCTAAGACAAGTTTTCGCGTTCAGAACGATTCAGTAGACTTCCCCCATCGGATGCATCCAGGCAGGATGCTACCAAGCTAATCGCTGTATCGACCACTGGAGAGAACTTGAATGACGGTGGAAACTAACAAGGAAACTCTGCAGTTCCAGGCCGAGGTGCAGCAACTCCTGCATCTCATGATTCACTCTCTTTACAGCAACCGCGATATCTTCCTGCGCGAGCTGATCTCCAACGCGTCGGACGCCGCGGACAAGCTCCGGTTCGAAGCGCTCAAGGACGAGAGCCTGTATGAAAACGATGGCGAGCTGAAGATCCGCGTCAGCTACGACAAGGACGCGCGCACTATCACGGTGGCCGATAACGGCATCGGCATGAATCGGGACGATGTGGTCGAGAACCTCGGCACCATTGCGCGCTCCGGCACGCGCGCCTTCATGGAGAAACTGACCGGCGACCAGGCCAAGGATGCGCAGCTCATCGGCCAGTTCGGCGTAGGCTTCTACTCAGCTTTCGTGGTGGCCGACCGCGTGAGCGTGCATTCCCGCAAGGCGGGCGAGAAGCCCGAGCTGGGCGTGTGCTGGAGCTCCGACGGTCAAGGCGGTTACACGGTGGAGTACGAAGAGCGCCCGCGGCGCGGCACCGAAATCGTGCTTCATCTGCGCGAGGATGCCGAGGAGTACCTCGATGGCTATCGCCTGCGCCAGATTATTCGCACCTACTCGGATCATATTTCCCTGCCCATCGTTATGCCCACGGAGGGCGAGGGTGCCGAGGGCGAAGAGACCATCAACAGCGCTTCTGCGCTGTGGCGCCGCGCCAAGAGCGAAATTAGCGAAGAGGAATACCACGAATTCTACAAGCACGTGGCTCATGACTGGGAGGCCCCGTTGGCCTACAGTCACAACCGCGTCGAGGGCGATCAGGCCTACACTTCCTTGCTGTTCATTCCCAAGAACCCGCCTTTCGATCTTTGGGAGCGCGATGCACGTCACGGCGTTAAGCTCTACGTGAAGCGCGTGTTCATCATGGAGGACCCGGACACGTTGATGCCGCGCTACCTGCGCTTCGTGCGCGGCGTGGTGGATTCGGACGATTTGCCGCTCAACGTTTCGCGCGAGATCCTGCAGCACAATCGCCAGGTGGACCGCATTCGTGCCGCTTCAGTCAAGCGCGTGCTGGGCCTGCTGGAAACCATGGCAGAGGAAGAGCCGGAGAAGTACGCCGATTTCTGGAGTGCCTTCGGGCGGGTCCTCAAGGAAGGCCCCGCCGAGGACTTCGCCAACCGCGAGCGCATCGCCAAGCTGCTGCGCTTTTCCTCGACCAAGGACGGCAAGGAGGAGGCGGACGTTACCCTGGCCGATTACGTCTCCCGCATGCGCGAGGGGCAGGAGAAGATTTATTACCTCACCGCGGAATCCTATAAAGCTGCGCTCAATAGCCCGCACCTGGAGGTGTTTCGCAAGAAGGGCGTCGAAGTGCTGCTGATGTGGGATCCGGTGGACGAATGGCTGATGGCTCACCTCACCGAGTTCGACGGTAAGCCTCTGCAATCGGTCGCCAAGGGCTCGCTGGATCTCGGCGAGTTGGAGGACGAGAAGGACAAGAAGGAGTTCGAACAGGTCGCGGAAGGCTACAAGGGCCTGGTAGAGCGGCTGCAAAAGGCGCTGGGCGAGCAGGTGCGCGAGGTGCGGGTCAGCCACCGCTTGACGGATTCGCCCAGCTGCGTGGTGGTGGAGTCGCACGAGTTCGGTGTCAATATGCAGCACCTGCTCAAAGCGGCCGGCCATGCTGTGCCGGAGGCCAAGCCCATCCTTGAGATCAATCCAGAGCACGCTCTTATACAGCGCCTAAAGAACGAGGTAGAGGATGACTTCGACGACTGGGCGCAAGTGCTCTATGAGCAGGCGCTGCTCACGGAGGGCGCGCCGCTGGAGGATCCGGCCGGCTACGTGCGTCGTGTCAACCGCCTGCTAGGCAAGCTCTGAGTCTTGCCTGCTTGAAACCTGGCAGCCCGTCAGGCTATAACTGGCGGGCCTGCTGTCCCCCGCCAAGGATAGAAGACGGCGGGCCCTGTTGCAGGGAAGCTCTGGTATCGCGGTGCGCAGCGCGCCACGCTTTCTTGAGTCGTGCGCGATCAGGACGACCCTTGTGCCGGCATGACGAACCACAAACCATTGGCACAGGGCACCACACACTCGGGGGCCGGAATTGTCGAATCGGAATGAAGCCGAGCAGCAGCCTTTCGAGCTGAAGGGCCGCATGCTGACCTTGTCGGTGCTGCACTTGCTCAGCAGCGACATGGACCGCCTTGCCGCACATCTGGATGCCAAGCTCGCCAGCGCCCCGGAGTTTTTCCGCGGCTTGCCGGTGCTTATCGATTTTGAAGTCATGGCCGGACAGGCCGTGGACATGGCAGCGCTTAAGGATATGCTCGTCGCTCGCAAGCTGATGCCGGTGGGCGTTCGAGGCGTCGATGAAGCGCAGCGTGCCGCGGCGGAGGAGGTCGGCCTCGGCCTGCTAGCGGGCGGCAGCCCCATCGCCCGGCGCGAGGAGCCGTCCCAGAGCACGAAACCGGCGGCCGGCGCCGCAATGATCGTGCGCCATCCGGTGCGTTCCGGGCAGCAGGTCTACGCACGCGGCGGCGATCTGGTGGTACTCTCTTCCGTAAGCCCAGGCGCCGAGGTGCTCGCGGACGGTCACGTGCATGTCTACGGTCCGCTGCGTGGGCGGGCTTTGGCGGGTGTGCAAGGGGATACCGAGGCGCGGATTTTCTGCCAGAGCCTCAATGCCGAGCTGATCGCAATCGCCGGCAATTACCGGGTCAGCGAACATATTCGCGAAGAAGAACGCGGGCATCCGGTACAAATATTTTTGGATGGCGACAGCCTCCGTATCGAAACACTTTAAAAAGCGCGGCGCGAGCCGTCGGCTCTTACTTGGAGGTATAAGGCGTGGCAAGGATTATCGTGGTCACCTCCGGCAAGGGGGGCGTGGGTAAGACCACAACCAGTGCAGCATTCAGCACCGGCCTGGCCAAGGCCGGGCATAAAACGGTCGTTATCGACTTCGACGTCGGCCTGCGCAACCTCGACCTGATCATGGGCTGCGAGCGCCGGGTGGTGTACGACTTCGTTAACGTCATTAACGGCGAAGCGAATCTCGGGCAGACGCTGATCAAAGACAAGCGCATCGACAACCTATTCATCCTGCCGGCCTCCCAGACGCGCGACAAGGATGCGCTGACGCTGGAAGGCGTCGGCAAGGTTCTGGAAGAGCTCAGTCAGGAGTTCGACTACATCGTCTGCGATTCGCCGGCAGGCATCGAGCGGGGCGCTCTGCTAGCGGCTTACTATGCCGACGAAGCGATCGTGGTCACCAACCCGGAGGTGTCCTCGGTGCGCGATTCCGATCGCGTGCTCGGGATACTGTCCAGCAAGACCCGCCGGGCCGAGAAAGGCGAGGAGCCGATCAAGGAGCACTTGCTGCTGACGCGCTACTCTCCGGCCCGGGTCCAGAAGGGCGAAATGCTCAGTGTCGAGGACGTGGGGGAGATTCTCGCTATCGATCTGTTGGGCGTTATCCCCGAGTCCAAGAGCGTACTGAACGCCTCCAACGCTGGCGTTCCTGTCATCCTTGACCAGCAGAGCGACGCCGGTCAGGCCTACGAGGACGCCGTTGCCCGCTTCCTGGGCGAGCAGCGTCCGCACCGCTTTTTGTCCGAAAAGAAAGGATTCCTAGGACGGTTGTTCGGGAGCTAAGACATGAATTTTCTGAATTATTTCCGCTCCCAAAAGAAATCCAGCGCCGCAGTGGCGAAGGAGCGGTTACAGATCATCGTGGCCCACGAGCGCACCACGCGCGGCGGCCCCGAGTATCTGCCCATGCTCAAGGAAGAGTTGCTGGCGGTGATCAGTAAGTACGTCGAAGTGGACCGCGAGGCGGTTAAAATTCAGCTTGATCGCGACGGAGACTGCGAAGTGCTCGAGCTGAACGTCGTGCTGCCCGAAGTCGAGTCGCAGGCAAAACTGCGCTGATTCCTGCTTTTAGGACGCCTGCCTTAGCGTAGGCGTGGTGCTCGCTCGACGGCTCGATTGTGGAGCCGCCGAGCGAGGTAGCGCTTAGATGCTGTCCTGCTGCTTGGTTACGTCAACCAACAGCGTCAGGCGTTGGCCCGGTTGCAAATAACCTTTCTCCGGCAAGCCGTTCCACTGCCGCAACTGCTTTACGCTGACCTTGAAGCGCTTAGCGATTTCGTACAGCGAGTCGCCTTTGCGGACGGTGTAATACACCCGCTGCGAGTGCGGAATGGGCAGGCTTTTGCCTTTCTGGCCCTTGGCCCAGATTACCAGGGTTTGACCGGGGCGCAGCGTGTCGCGCGGCGCCATGCCGTTCCAGCGGCTGAGCTCGTCCACGCTGACCCCGTGTGCGCGAGCGATATCCCAGAGCGTGTCCCCGGGCTGTACCACGTGGCTGCGCTTGTCGCCGCCGCGATTGCGGTTCTGAATGGCGGCAAGACGCTGACTGACGCTCAGCACATAGTCTTCAGCGGCCGCAGTTGCCGTGGGGACCAGCAGGTGTTGCCCGGCACGGATGATGTCGCCGCGTAGCTGGTTCGCTTCGCGGATGACTTCAGTCGTCGTGTTGTACTGCTTGGCGATGTGGCTCAGCGTCTGGCCTTGCTGCACCTTGTGGCGGTTCCACTGCACGCGCTTATGAGCGGGCAGGGCGGCGAGGGCCTCCTGGAACTCGGTAACTTTATCGATCGGAAGCACCAGCCGATGCGGTCCTTCGGGGTCCGTTGCCCAACGGTTGTAGCCGGGATTGAGGCGATAGATATCTTCGATGGTCAGGTCGGCCAGCTCCGCGGCGAGAGCAAGATCGATCTGCGAGTCGATATCCACGACTTCCAGGTACGGTTCGTCGGGAAGGCTGCGCAGGCTCAGGCCGTAAGCCTCGGGGGCGGCGACGATATCCCGAATGGCGAGCAAGCGAGGCACGTAGCCCTCGGTCTCCCGAGGCAATTGCAGGTTCCAGAAGTCAGCGGGCTTGCCGGCAGCCTTGGCATTGCGCACCGCGCGGCCGACCGTGCCCTGGCCGGAGTTGTAGGCTGCCAATGCGAGCTGCCAGTCCTCGAAGCGGTTGTAGAGCTGCTGGAGGTAGTCCAGCGCGGCGTGGGTAGAGGCGATGACGTCGCGGCGGCCGTCATACCACCAGTTTTGCTTCAAGCCGAAGTGCAGCCCGGTGGCCGGGATGAATTGCCACAGCCCGGCGGCACGGCCCGGCGAATAGGCAAAGGGCTGAAAAGCGCTTTCGACTACGGGCAGTAGCGCGATCTCCATCGGCATGCCGCGCTTTTCGACTTCCTCGACGATGAAGTGCAAATAGGGCTCGGCCCTATCCACGACGCGATTCATGTAACTGGGCGTGCGCTCCAGAAACTGCAGCTCCGCCTGAACTCGCGGGTGGTCGCTATGCGGCAGTTGGAAACCGGCACGCATGCGCTCCCAAATATCGGCGGGGGGCGCGGGGATAGGCTCTTCCAGCAGCGCCGCCTTGCCGGCATCCGTCAGCACCTCTGCAGGTGCGGACGCGATGTCGAATGTCGAATCCGAGGTGCTGCCCTCTAAGGCGGCCGTAGAGGCGGCGCCGGCAGTATTTTGTGCTTCGTGGTTGTGGGCGACCGATGCGCAGGCACTGGCTGTTAGTACCGCGATCAAGGACAGGCTGAGGCGGTTGATATGCACCCCCATTACCTCCGTTATTGTTGTCGGCGTGCCGCAAGGACCCGCTGCGAAATCAGCAACGCGCATCCCCCGTAGATGCCGTCGGGAGCCGAACTTCGTTGTCGACCGGCCGGCTGTTGGCCGCGGCCGGGCATGCGAATACTTCTATGGGCTCAGCCGGAATCTTTCCAAGCACGAACCGCAGCGAATACGTCGGCGGGAGAGGATAGCTTGTTCCCGGCATGGGCTGCCGCACTTTCGATCACGGTTTGAGACGCTGTTCTCAAGAAAGGATTGGTGGCCAGCTCGTCCTCGAGCAGGCTCGGCAGGGTGATTTCGTCGCGCGCGCGCAGCGCCTCGACGTGCGCCATGCGTGCGCGCAGCGCTTGGTTGTTCGGCTCGACCCGTAGCGCAAACCGCAGGTTGGCCTCGGTGTATTCGTGCGCGCAGTAGATGTGCGTGGTAGGCGGCAGCGAAGCCAGCTTGGTCAGCGAGCGATGCATCTGCTGCGGCGTGCCTTCGAACACCCGACCGCAACCGCCCGCGAACAGCGTGTCGCCGCAGAACAGCATCTCGTCGCCGAAATAGGCGATATGACCCGCGGTGTGACCGGGCACGTCGATGACTTCAAGGCTGAGCCCGAAGCTGTCGAGCTCGACGCGGTCGCCTTCTACGAGCGCATGGGTGCGCCGAGGAATGGCTTCCCCGGCTGGGCCGTAAACCGGTAATGCGCGGTCTGCGCAAAGCGCCTCGACACCACCGACGTGATCGGCGTGGTGGTGGGTGATCAGGATCGCGACTAGCTCTAGCCCGCGCTCGGCCAGTGCCGCCTCCACCGGCGCGGCATCGCCGGGATCGACCACCGCCACACGGCGCCCGTCCGGGGCCTGCAGGGCCCAAATGTAGTTGTCGCGAAACGCTCTGATAGGAAATACCGTCACCATATAAACGAATGCTACTGACTTTACGGCCGGGGTCAACGTGGAGTGCGTGAGGTCAGCGGAGTATCCTGAAGGAATCGAGGGAGAAGGATCGTATTAGCATGAGAACGCTGCAGGCTTGGTTCGCCAGTCCGCTCGGCCGTATCCTCGCGCAGACCGAAAAGCGGCTGCTGGAACAGCATCTGGACCGGTTCGCCGGCTGGAACCTGCTGCAGGTGGGGGCATTTGGGAGCGACGGTGGCATCCTGAAGGCCAATACATCGCGGCAGTGGCTGCTGTCGAGCGAAGCTGCGCCGGATGCGCATTGCGTCGCCGAGCCCGAGCGCCTGCCGTTTCAGGCGGACACCATGGATCTCGTGGTCCTGGTACATAGCCTCGAGTTCAGTGACAATCCCCATCGCGTGCTGCGCGAGGCTGAACGCGTTCTCGCACCCAACGGTCATATACTGATCCTGACCTTCAACGCGGTCAGCCTATGGGGCTTGGCCCATGTGATGCCGTGGATTAAGCGTCGTGGCGCGCCCTGGAACGGCGAGTACTTCTCGGCACGGCGCGTGCGCGATTGGTTGACCTTGCTCGATCTGAAAGTACTGGAAGTCGATCACGGCTTCTTTCGGCCGCCGATGCAGCGGCCAGGCTTGCAGCGCCGTCTTGAGCCGATGGAGCACTGGGGGCCGAAAGTTGCCCCCTGGCTGGGTGGTGTGCAGATTACCGTGGCCCGCAAGCGCGTGGCTGGAATCACGCCGGTTCGGCGCCTCTGGCTGCGGCGTCGGCGCTTGGTCAGCGGCGGGCTGGCGCAACCCTCTTCCCGGGATTCGCTTAGCGCTTCCCGAGGAACCTGTGAGAACTCTAAGCATGCAGACTGTCGAAATCTTTACTGACGGCGCTTGCCGCGGTAACCCGGGGCCGGGCGGCTGGGGCGCCCTGCTGCGCTACCAGGGGCAGGAAAAAAACCTTTACGGCGCCGAGGCCGAAACGACCAATAACCGCATGGAGCTGCTGGCCGCCATTCATGCGCTGGAGGCGCTGAAGCGCCCCTGTCGCGTGAAACTGACTACCGACTCGCAGTATGTGCGCAAGGGCATTAGCGAATGGATGGCGAACTGGAAGCGCCGCGGGTGGAAAACGGCCGATAAGAAACCGGTCAAGAACGTCGACCTCTGGCAGCGCCTCGACGCCGTGGCCGCGCGCCACGAGATCGAATGGCATTGGGTAAAGGGCCATAGCGGCCATCCTGAAAACGAGCGTGCCGATGCCCTAGCCAATAAGGCCATTGACGAACTGCTGGTGAGAGCATAGGACTTACAATGCGACAGATCGTACTCGATACCGAAACCACCGGCCTCGAGCCTAGCCAAGGGCACCGCATCATCGAGATCGGCTGTGTCGAACTCGTGAATCGACGGCCGACCAACAACCACTTCCACGTCTATCTGCAGCCGGATCGCGAAGTGGATGAAGGCGCGATCGAGGTACACGGCATCACCAACGAGTTTCTCGCCGACAAGCCCCGCTTCCACGAGGTGGTGGACGAGTTTCTTGACTTCATTCGCGGCGGCGAGTTGGTCATCCATAACGCGGCCTTCGACGTCGGCTTCATTAATCACGAGCTGAAGCTGCTGGGCGACCACTACGGCACAGTGGAAAGCATCTGCGGCGTGTGCGACACCCTGACCATGGCGCGCCGAATGCACCCGGGCCAGCGCAACACGCTGGACGCTCTCTGTAAGCGCTACGGCATCGACAACTCGCAGCGTGAACTGCACGGCGCCTTGCTCGACGCCCGCATTCTCGCCGATGTTTATCTCGCCATGACCGGCGGGCAGGTCAAGCTGTCGCTCGAGGTCGAGGAAGAGAATGCGGATACGGGCAGCTCGACCGGTACCCGGGTGCGGCGTCTTAGCGGCCAGCGCCCGCCGCTCAAGGTTGTTCGTGCCAGCGATGCCGAGCTCGAGCGACACGAGGTTTGGTTGGAGCGCCTGGATAAGGCCAACGGCGGCGCATGCCTCTGGCGCTCCCTAGAGGAGGAGAAGGCCTGATGGTGACACCTCCGAGAGGCGGTGTGCGTGCGGTCACCTTCGATCTCGACTTCACGTTGTGGGACCTGACTGACGTCATTCGGCGCGCCGACGAGCGTCAGTACGACTTCTTGGCCAGCGTCTGCCCCACGGTGGCGGAGCGCTACCGTGCCGACGACTTGCACGCGCTGCGCATGGCGGTCTACGAAGAACGGCCGGATTTGCGCCACGACGTCACCGCCCTGCGTATCGAGGTGCTGCGGCGCCTAGGGGCAGAGTGCGGTTTCGACGACGAAGCCGGGCAGCGGGCGTTCGAGATCTTTCTGGATGCGCGCCATGAGGTCACGCTGTACGAAGACACGATTCCGCTACTGGATTCCCTGCGCGAGCACTATGTCGTCGGCGCCATGACCAACGGCAACGCCGACGTCGGTCGTATCGGCTTGAGCCATCACTTCGATTTCGCGCTGTCGGCTATCGACGTCGGCGCTGCAAAGCCTGACCGCATTATCTTCGAAGCGGCCTGCCACCGCGCCGGCGTGCCCGCGCATCAAATCGTGCACGTTGGCGACGAGCCGGGCAGCGATGTCGTTGGCGCGGCGCGTTACGGCATGGTGCCGGTGTGGCTGAATCGAGCTCGCGAACCCTGGCCGGCCGATCTGGAGCCTGTCGAGCATATCGAGCTCGATTCGCTGGAGGCGCTGGGCGCGCTGCTCGAGGACTGGCGGTGCGCCGGCCATGAGCCGCGAGTCTGAGAGACACATTCGCATCGGCGTCAGTGCCTGTCTGGTGGGGCAGGCCGTGCGCTATGATGGCCGCGACAAACGCCATGCCGTTTTGGTCGAGGACCTAGGGCAGGAATTCGAGCTGGTGCCGGTATGCCCGGAAGTGGCTATCGGCCTCGGCGTGCCGCGCCCGCCCATCCGCTTGGAGGGGGAACCGCGGGCGCCACGCGCGGTCGGTGTGGACAACCCGGCATTGGACGTGACCGACGCTTTGCTCGAGTACGGCCGGCGCATGGCGCAGGAGCTGGGTGGTATCGACGGCTATGTCTTGAAGAGCAAATCGCCGAGCTGCGGCCTGCTCAGCACTAGGCTTTTCGATCGCAAGGGGCGCGAAATTGCGCGCGGCGCCGGGCTTTACGCGCGAGCCCTGCGCGAGGCCTTGCCGGGGCTGCCCATGGTTGAGGAGGATAGCCTCGACGAGCCTGTTCAGCGGCGCGCGTTCATCGCCCAGGTGCTGGAATACCACCGCTGCCGGACTGAACGGACCCGGTTGGAGTGATGAGATGAGTTCCGAGCAGGAGACGCGCTTCGGCGCGATTATCATTGGCGACGAGTTGCTGTCCGGCAAACGCCGCGACAAGCATTTTCTCAAACTTGTAGAGTTGCTCGACGCCCGGGGCCTGGAGTTGTCCTGGGCGCGCATCGTCGGCGACGACCCGGGGCTGCTGGTAGAAACGCTGCGACAGACCTTTGCCAGCGGCGCCGTCGTTTTCAGCTTCGGCGGCATCGGCGCGACCCCCGACGACCGAACCCGCCAATGCGCGGCGGAAGCCGCCGGGGTGGGCCTCGAACAGCACCCCCAAGGACTGGCGGAGCTGGAAGCGCAGTTCGGTGCTGCGGCACGGCCGCAGCGCGTGCGTCTGGTGGAGTTTCCCATAGGCGCCGACATCATCCCGAACCCAGTCAACCGGGTGCCTGGGTTCAGCTTCCGGCGGCACCATTTCGTGCCCGGCTTTCCGAGCATGGCCTGGCCCATGATCGAGTGGGTGCTGGATCACCACTACGGCGATCTACATGCGCCGGGCGCGCGCAGCGAACAGGCCATCACCGTATTCGACGCGCGCGAAAGCCAAGTCATTCCCCTGATGGAGCGCTTCGCGCAACGCTACCCGCAGTTGCGTTTCTCCTGTCTCCCGCACGCAGAAGGGGGCGCCTTTCAACTCGAACTCGGCCTGCGCGGCGACACGGTGCTGGTGGCGGAGGCCATGAATGTGCTCAAGCGCGAGGTCGAAACGCTGGGTTTCGAGTGGCAGCCGGTGGTGCAGCAACCCCAGGTACAGCACTGAAAAAAGACGGTTTTTGTTCGGCTCAGGCGGCCCCAGATAAAGAGGAACTATAACTCGAACGGAGAGCCGCCCCCGTGTTCAACAACAATCAGATCCGTTTGCCGTTCTTCGCTCTGCTGCTCGTTTTCGTGTGCTGCCCCGCGTTGGCGGATGTGCTCAGCGCGAAGGAGGTGTATCGAGCTGCCTCCAAAAGCGTAGTCGTCGTGACTGCCTGGCGTGATGGCGCCGAAGTCTCCCAGGGTTCGGGCGTGGTGGTGGCGCCCGGCAAGGTAGTGACTAACGCTCACGTGATCGGCGAGGGCGACGCGATCCTGATCGAAGCCGGCGAACGGAGTTGGGACGCGGACTGGGGTTATGTCGATCCCACCAATGACCTGGCTGTGGTGATGATCGAGGACTTGCCGTTGCCGCCGCTCGAGATTGCCGAAGAGCTGCCTGAAATCGGTGAGCCCGTCTATGCGCTCGGCGCGCCGTACGGGCTCGACCTCACGCTGAGCGACGGCATTGTCTCCGGCGTGCGCGAAACCGACATGGGCACTCTGATTCAGATGAGCGCTGCGATCTCGCAGGGTTCCAGCGGCGGGGCTTTGCTGGACAGCAGGGCGCGTTTGGTCGGTGTTCCCACCATGCGCGCGGTACATGGATCTGCCATCAATTTTGCCTTGCCGGCAACGCGGATCCACGATGCGCTCGCGGGTGTGGCGCAGACCGAGCGACCGGGCGAGGGCGGTGTCGTCGGCACGCCGCATCCGACCGCGTTGGCGAGCACCGTCGAGTTACGCCTTCGAGATGCGGCAGACGAGCGGCCGCCTTTGGTCGGCGGGCGGTACTACGTCATCGGCGCCAACCCCAACGGCGTCATCATGATGGATCCTGAAAGCGTCGCCGTGGAGGGCGACACCCTCACTTTCACCATGGTGCTGCGTTCGCGCTGGGAGGAGGATGGGCCTCGCAGCGGCTACGGCAAAGAAGCGCGCTATCGCAGCATGCTCAACTGCGCCACGTTGGAAGAAGCCGTGCTGTCGGTGACCAAGGCCGACTATCGCGATCCGAGCGTTCCGGAACAGACCGAGCAGCGTTCGGGGGAAGTCGAGTGGACGCCGGTACATTCCGATATCGCGGGTGCCTATGCCAAGCTGCTGTGCGCCGCGCAGAGCGACGGTAAGCAATTCCTCGCCGGCTTGAGCGACCTGCACAGCAACCTGCTGCCGCAGGTGAGCGCGCGCTATCTGCGTACGGAGGAAATTGGCGCGGATGAAGGCGAGATGGAGCCGGTCGCCGCTTGGATTACGCCTGACTGGTAACAGCTTCATAAAGCGGGCCCGCTGGAGCGGGGCCCGCTGATACTTTTCATCCCGGCAATTCGCCTGGAGGGGGCAAGGCGAGGCTGCCGGGATAGTCGCTTATTGCGCGATCATCGAAGACAGGCGCGTCTGCAGCTCGGGGTCGCTGGAAACGGCCTGAGCGATGGTGTTGTATTCCTCGAGCGACAAGCCGTTGTCTTCGACAGCCTGGATCATTTCCTCATTTGCCCGCTGCTGAAGCTCCTGGACTTCCTCGGAGCTCTCGGCGCTGTTCAGCTGCTGAGTGAATTCCTGCCGGATCTCAAGGGTGCTGGCGTAGGCGTCAGCGAACTTTTGCAGTTCTGAGTCGCTGACCTGGGCCGCTGGCGCCTGCATCGGTGCGCCTTCGGTCTGTGCGACCGCGACAGACGAGGCCCCTAGCGCTAGGGCGAAAAGAGCAGCATGAGCAGAGTGTTTGATCCCAAATGTCATAAATATCTCCTGTTGATGTCAATTGCTGACCCAAGGAGTGACGCAGGGATCGTGCCAAAGAAACGTTGGTATCCCTGGGTGGTTTGTAAACTACTAAAAACAGAACATTTTCAGCTTTTTTAACTGCTGTTGGGACGGGGTTCTGGACGCTGCGGCCAAGCTTGTACTACGGTGTCAGAATGACACATGTGCCACACTTGACCACCATCGTGGGCCGACTCCTACCACGCCCCGGTTTGAAGACCTTCCTCCTGCTTTGGGTCGTCGTGCCTCTGATTGCCGCCATGCTGGTTTTCAGCTACGTGCTGCTGGCCACCGTGGAGCGCGCCAACGAGCGGCGCCTTCAGGAAGACTTGCAGCTCATTGCCCGAGCCGTGCGGGCGCCGCTCGGCGACAGCCTGGACAAGGGCCGGATTCGCAGTGTGCAGCAGGTATTGGAGTCGGTTTTCAGTATCGGCCGGGTGTATGGCGTTTACGTCTACAACGAGCAAGGAAGCATGGTGGCGTCGGCCGGTAGGGCGGAACCACGGATTCGGAGTTCCGAAATCCTGGAGTTGGCGGAGCTTGGCGACCGCTCCGGCGAGTATCAGAGAATAGGCGGACGCAGTGTCTATTCCTACTTTCTGCCGCTGGTGGACGCTGGCGGGCGGATCAACGGCTTGCTGCAGATCACGCGCCGGCGCAGTGATTTCTATCGCGACGTGGAGCGGCTAAGGCTCTGGGCCGCGGTGCTGTCGCTGACGGCCGCCGCGGTGGTGGTCGGGCTGGTTCTGTTCGGTCACCGCTCGGCGATCGGCCGACACTTGCAGCGCGTCACCGTCAGCATGAATCGAGTCGGTGCCGGAGACCGTAGTCACCGCACGCAGCCCAGCGGCCCGCATGAAATCGCGGCCATCGGCCGAGCCTTCAACAGCATGCTGGACGACATGGATGAAGCCGAGCGCAAGCTGCGAGCTCAGGAGGCGCGCCAGCGGCAATTGGAGAAGCAGTTGCGGCAGACGGAGAAGCTCGCCGCCATTGGCCGGCTGGCGGCCGGGGTCGCGCATGAGCTCGGCACTCCTCTGGGCGTGATCAGCGGCAAGGCGCAGCGCCTTTTACGTAATCCGGCACTGGAATCCGAGCAAGCGTCCGGCTTGCGCCAGATTCATCGGGAAACCGAGCGCGTGAGTTCTATCGTGCGGCAGTTGCTGGAGTTCGGACGTGCCGCCGGGCAGCCAACGCGACGGGTGCGCTTGGGAGACGTCGCGCGCTCTGCCGCGGCCGCGGTGGAGACCGATATGCAGGCGGCCGGCTGCGTGTTGCGGCTCACGCCGCCCGAAGAAGACCTGGTGTGCGAACTGGATCCGCCGCGTTTTGAGCAGGCCATTACCAATCTCCTGCGTAACGCGGCGCAAGCGGCTCCGGGCGGCCACGTAGAGCTTTCTTGGTGGTGCGAAGGCGAATGCCTGCAGCTTCAGGTGGAGGATGACGGCCCCGGCATCGCCGAGCCGATTCGCTCCAAGCTGTTCGAGCCTTTTTTTACCACCAAGCCGGTGGGAAGCGGTACGGGGCTGGGACTTGCGGTCGTTCATGGCGTCGTCGCGGAACATCGGGGAAGCATTGAGCTGGTGCGGCCAAGCCGCTTATCCGGCGCGGCGTTCCGCATCACTTTGCCGGCCGCTGAGTTTGACGAGGAGACTTATGAGACTGCATGAGCCCTCTACGGAGCGGGTGCTGGTCGTCGAGGACGACCCGGGTATGCGTGAGCTGCTGCTCGAGGAGCTGCGTGACGCCAGCCTGCAAGCAGAAGCCGCCGGCTCGATGCAGGAAGCGCTGACTCTGCTGGATCGCTGGAAACCCGATCTGGTGGTCAGCGATCTGCGCTTGCCGGATGCCGATGGCATGGATTTATTGAAAGCGGCGCGCGCCGCCCACCCTGCGCCAGCGTTTTTGATGATTACGGCGTTCGGCAGCATTCAACAGGCCGTGGCCGCGCTCAAGGAGGGCGCCGACGAGTTCCTCACCAAGCCCCTGGATCTTGAGCACTTCGGGCTGGCCGTGATGCGGGCGCTGGAGAACCGAAGGCTTAGAGGCGAGGTGCAGCGCTTTCGCGAACTCATGCACCAGGAGCACTTCCACGGCATGTTCGGGCGCAGCCAGATCATGCGGGAGTTATTCGAGCAGATCCGGGTGCTGGCCCGTGCCGACGGCGCGGTGCTAATCGTCGGCGAGAGCGGTACCGGCAAGGAGTTGGTCGCCAAAGCCGTGCATGCCGAGAGCGAGCGCGCTCATGCGCCCTTTCTTGCGGTGAATTGCGCCGGGATTCCTTCCGAGCTGCTGGAAAGTGAATTCTTCGGCCACAAGGCCGGAGCCTTTACCGGCGCGGCCCGCGCACGCAAGGGGCTGTTCCAGCAGGCGAACGGCGGCACGCTGTTCCTGGACGAGATCGGTGAAATGCCGCCGCCGTTGCAGGCGAAACTGCTGCGCGTTCTGCAGGAGGGGCGGGTGCGCCCGGTGGGCTCCGAGCAGGAACAGGACGTGGACGTGCGCATCATCGCCGCGACCAATCGTGAGCTGGATACCGCCGTCGGGCGGCAGGATTTCCGCGAGGATTTATACTTTCGCCTGGAAACCTTCACCCTGAAAGTGCCTCCGTTACGAGAGCGTGAAGACGACGTCGAGCTGTTGGCGGCACGCTTTCTCGCGCACTACAGTGGCCGACTCGACCGACGCATCCTTGGTTTCTCCAGAGAGGCGTTGCAGGCGCTCAGGGACTACCCGTTTCCTGGCAACGTCCGCGAACTCGCAAACGCCATTGAGCGTGCGGCAACCTTTTGTACCGGCAGCATCGTCGAGCGCGAGCACCTGCCCGAGCGCATCAGCAAGCCGGCTCCGGCGCAGCGAAGCGTCTCGCTGAGCAAGGTCGAGGATCTTCTCGGCCAACTCAGCAACGGTCCCTTGTTGCCGACGCTGGACGAACTCGAGCGGCGCTATATTCGCCATGTGCTAGATCTGGTCGGCGGCAATAAGCGGCGTGCCGCGGCCCTGCTCGGCATCGGCCGCAGAACGCTTTATCGAAGACTGGAAGAGCCGCTTAGCGATGAAGACCACGAAAGCTGAGCGGCGCGCCCACGGGGAGTGACTTCGGCTAGTGTTTTCAACGTGGTCAAGGGCTAAGTGCGAACCACGGAGGCACGGATTATGGCACTGGCGGGTTGTCCACCTGTAGGGGCGACGACCTCGCCGCGAATCTTTGTGCTACGGCTTTAACGGGGCCATCGCCTTTCGCGGCCGGCGGCCGCTCCTGCAGGGAAAGAAAGTCCGCTCAGACACATGATGGTGCGTGGGAGCACCCTACTACCGAACTGCCTCCATTTGCAGTATTTGCCGTAGGGCGCAATCGCGCAGCATTGCGGCGAGCGCGTCTAATATTTCAACGATATGCGAACGGTGCCATGCGGCTGACGCCGCGATTGCACCCTACAAGGAAACGCACCCAGTAGCCGCGACTGCCGCACCGGCCACGAGGCGCCTTGCCTGAAGGCTTTTGCCTTTCTCCGTACCCTCTGTGCCTCCGTGGTTTAACCTCGGCCTTCCAATCCCTCCGCTTTGGAAGCGAAGCTGCATGCCCTTCCCGGTGAACTAAGCTTAAGTACTACCCCAAAGCCTTCGTCCGGCTATGGAAGGCTCGACAACAATAACGCTTAGGGGGGAAGGAATGCATTCACGGTTTTCTCACGGATTGAGTATCGCGCTGCTTTCTCTGCTGCTCGCGGCTTGTGGAGGCGGTAGCGGCGGTTCTTCCGGCGCAGTCGATGTGCCGCCCGGCCAAGACGGCGGCGGGACGCCTGGGGATGGTGACAAGGATGATCCCAAGGATCCGAAACCGGCCGGACCGGCGGACCGTTACGCCCTCGCCAACGGCTGCTATAGCCTCAGGTCCCTGGCTGGCGAAGGCTACGTCGGCCGCAACGACGTCGGCGAATACGTCTTAGCCAAGGCCGAAGCGGGGCAAGCTTCGGCGTTCTTCATGAAGCCCACCGCGCTCGGGCGCTACATGCTCTATGACAGGGACGAGTCTTTGCTCAACGCGAAGGCCGCGGGGGCAGCGGTCGGTAGCATTGCTGCACCGCGTCTTGAAGTCGGTTGGGGCATCGACGATGGCGTCGACTGGGAGTTGCAGCGGGATGAGCAAGGGCGTTTTAGCCTGCGCTCGATCAAACTCGACGAGTTTCTCGGCGTCGATTCCGACAGCGGTCGTCTGGTACTTGTGGGCGATCCCGAAGAAAACGGCTATTTCGGCTTCGAGCGCGGCGAAGGCTGTGCCTCGTTCCCGGAGATCGGCACTCAGGCACATGGCGAGACCTTTAAGGGGCGGGGTGTCCACAAGCCGGTATTGGGCTTTGCCGAAGTGCACGCGCATCTAAGCGCTACCGACTTTCTTGGTCATGCTCACTATGGCGCGCCTTTTCATCGCTTCGGCGTGACCGAAGCCTTGGGCGACGGCACCGAGCGGCATGGCCCGCATGGGACCTTGGACCTAGTGGGCAATCTGATGGGAAGTGGCAATCCTCTCGATACCCACGATACTCAAGGCTGGCCGACCTTTGCCGACTGGCCCGCCTACAACATGCTCACCCATGAGGGGACTTACTATAAATGGGTCGAGCGCGCGTGGCTCGGCGGTTTGCGCTTGCTGGTTACGCACCTGGTCGAAAACGAAGTGTTGTGCACCCTGCAGACCGTGGTCGGCAAGGCGAATCTCGCTCGCATGGACATCACCGATCTCGTGCAGGCCGCCTCGGACCTCGTGGCGCCGCCGGAGTGCAACGAGATGGAGAGCGCGCTGCGTCAGGCTGAATACCTGCGCGAGATGGAGTCCTATATCGATGCGCAGCACGGTGGGCCGGGCAAGGGGTGGTTCCGCATTGTGGAGTCGCCCGAACAGGCGCGTGCCGTCATCAACGAGGGCAAGCTCGCGGTCGTGCTCGGCATCGAGATCTCGCACCTGTTCAACTGCAAGGTGGTGCAGCCCGCGGGCTTGCTGGAACTCGTTCCCCAGTGCAGCGAAGCCGAAATCGACCGGCAACTCGAGCGCCTGCACGACGCCGGGGTGCGTCATGTGTTTGCTGTGCACGAGTTCGACAATGCGCTGGCCGGCAACGGCATCTTCGACGGCTTCATTCTCAATGTCGGCAACTTCATTGCGACCGGCAAGTTCTGGCAGACCTACAACTGCCCCCGGCAGGAGTATTTCTACCCAGCCGGCGCCGAGATGGCGTTGAGCTTGCCCATTATCGGACATGATCCGCTCACCCGGCTGTTGTTCGATATTACCGAAGGCCTGCTGCCGATCTACCCGTCCGGGCCGCAGTGCAATCGGCGCTGGACCACCGATCTTGGGCGCTATGCCTTCGAGCGTCTGATGGACAAGAAAATGGTCATCGACGTCGACCACCTCGAGCTGCAGGTCAAAACCGAGCTCCTGGATCTCGCGGAGGTGCGTGAGCCCGTGTATCCGTTGGTGTCCACCCACAACGGTCACGGTGGGCTCAGCATGGCCCAGGCTCGGCGCATCATCAACGGCGGCGGCTTGATCTACCCGCAGCCGGGTACGGCCGAGCAGTTCGTGGAGCGGCTGGAGGTGCTGCGCAGCATCGCGAACGATCAGTATCTCTTCGCCATGGGCTACGGCGCCGATACCAACGGTCTTGCCACCCAGCCCGGCCCGCGCGGGCCCGGCTCAGAGCCGGTGCGTTATCCGTTCAGTCTATTCCAGGGACCGGACTGGCCGGAGGCGTTCGTCGGCATAGAGCCGGTCGTGTTCGAACGCTCGGCGGTCCCCGAGGGTGGACGTTACTTCGATCTCAACGACGAGGGGCTTGCCCATTACGGCATGATTCCGGACTGGGTCGAGAGCGTGCGCATCGCCGGCGGCAAGGAAGCGCTGGAGGCCTTGTACAACTCTGCTGAGCTCTACTTGCGGATGTGGGAGCGCGTGAACGCGCGTTAGGCTACTTCTGCTTCCCGGATCGAGCTGGGGGCAGGGAACACTGCGGCGGCACCGTAGCCGCCGCAGCAAGGCGAACCGTCGGCGTGGCCGTTAGCCAAAAGCGCATTAACGCCGACTCTCTATTAACTGTTCGGTACCGGAGACCAACTGCCGCCATTCCTTTGCGCGATTCGGCAGCAGCGGCTTAGCGCTAGACTCCGCTGGCAAGGTCTCTGGCAGGGGCGCTGCGGCGATGATCTCCAGGCGCTCGGGGTTTGCGCCGTACTGATCGCAGAGGAAGCCTCGCATCTCGGGGCTGAGCGGCACGCCGTATACCCGTGTCAGGCGCAGCGCCAGATGCTCCGCCGCGCGCCCGGCATCCTGCTTGACCTCTTTGACCACCGCGGCCGCGATGCCGGCCTTGGCATCGGCACTGAAGCCGGGTTCCAGGCCGTGGAAATAGGCCGCGTTGCTGCTCGTGATGGCCATTTGCACGCCGGCGTCGCCGATGCCGAGTATGGGTTCCAGAATCAGTACCAGTTCGGTGGCGAGTTGCTTGGCGTCCTCCTCGCGCAGCGGCCGGCTTCCGCAGAACAAGCGCTGATCCTCGCTGTGGATGCCCGCCTCGTCGAGGTAGGCGACCAGTGCCGCCGACACGCGCAGTTTCTGCTCGTCGTTGAGTCGTACGCGGTGCTCTTGAATGCGCAGCCGCGCGTTCTTGGGCTCGCGGCGGCCGACCTTGTCGCGCAATGCGCTCCAGCGGCGCAGAGCACGCTCGTAGCGCTCATGAGCTTCATGCAGTTGCGCTTCGGCGCGCCGCAGGCGTTTTATGAACACCAGCGGCTGCTTGAGCCGGGCGCGACGCTGCTTGCGCTCGCCGCCGGCCTGGCGTAGCGAGATCAGCATGCTGCGCAGAGCCATCTGGCAGTGCTGCTGCAGTTCCGCCGCCGGTAAACGCAGCGCGTCCTCGGTGACCGGTGCTTCTTCCATTTCCACCAGGCGTGCGGCCAGCGCCCGAAGCTGGCTCAGCGCCGCTGCCTGTGCCAGCCGATAGCTGTTGCGCATGCGCTCGACTTCATCAAGCGTTCGCGCAAGGCGCCAGTCGCCTTGATACTCGAAGGTAAGGCTGCCGATTTCGCGACCGCTCATCAGTTCCAGCGTCAAGACCAGCAAGTCTTCGGCATCCGCCAGCGTCATCAGCGAAGGGTCGTCTCGGTCGGCCGCGGAAAGGATACGGTCGATGAAGCCGTCGCTGCGCGGCACGCCCTTGTCCTGTGACGGTGCGCGCCCGGATAGGCGCTCGCGCAGTATATCGGCGGCTTCGGGTGCACTGGCATGCAGCGCTTCCAGTGCCGCGGCACGGCGCTCGCTGGACTGCGCCACCAAGTCCGCGACCCGGCTATGCATGCCCATGCGCCGGTAGATCTCGATTTGCCGGGCGGTGCGGGCCAGCTCGGCGTCCTCCGTCAGCTCCTCGACGGCGAGGCCAATGCTGTCGGGCCCCAGGTCCGACTTACGCAGTAGAATACTGGCGGCTTCGCGCCGGCGGTTGGGTTCGGGGAGCGCGGCCAGTGCTAAGTCGCGGACTCCGAAGATCAAATCCGGTAGCAGGTCGATGACGCGAGTAAGATTCAAGCGTGCTTCGGCTTGCTTGCGACCGCGAATCAGGTTCGCCGAGAAGCGCGCGAACAGGCCGATCAGGCCCAGGATCAGCGTGTAGACGCCGAAGTAGACCACGTTCTGTACCGGCGCGGGGCGACCGAAGCCGAGCAGATGCCCGCCTTGCAAAGCGAGAAACGTGACGGGGCCGGCGGTCCACAGCAGCTGCAGCGCCGTCAGCCCCCACGGGACTTCGCGAGCGCTCGCAACGATGCGGTCAATACGGCTGAGGCCTTCGCGCTCCAGGCGGACGGTTCCATTACCGGGGCGAAGGGGCGTGGCGGTGTTGTCGGGTTTCACGCTGCGGGCTCGGGTACGGCGGTCGGGGCTTCGGGGTTAGGCGGCATGGTACCGCAGATGTCGCTTAAGGTGGTGTGAGTCAACGCTTATTCGCGCGATCTCGAGCGGCTGCTGTACGCAAACAACACTTAGCGCCTTTCAAAGCAGGAGGAAGGATTTCGATGATTAAACACATTGTGATGTGGCGCCTGAAAGAGCGCGCCTTGGACAATGATCGCGAGACCAACGCGCACCAACTCAAGGAGCGGCTGGAGGCCCTACGGGGCAAGGTGCCCGGCATGCTGAGCCTCGAGGTGGGGCTGGACCTCAGCGGAGATCCCGACGCGGCGCACGTCGTGCTCTATTCCGAGTTCGAAGACCAGGATGCGCTGGAGCGCTATCAGCGCCATCCGGATCATGAGGCGGTCAAGCCTTTCGTCAAAGAGATCCGCAGCGAGCGGCGGGTCGTGGACTATGCGATCTGAATGAATATCGACTGCGGCTCCCTGCAGCGCAGGTATGCCTGATGGGGCTGAGCGACCGGCTCAAGGGCAGGCCCATCCTTGAGTGACCGCTCCCGCGGGGGAGATATTTGGAAAGGTCACCTGTGGGAGCGCCACTGCGCCGCGACTTTCGGGCAGCTTCGGTTGCGCTGGGCGGTGCGCTAGAGCGTTCTGTCTTGGCGCACCCCCCAGAAGATGAATGAGCCACGCAAAGCACAGAAAGCACGGACGGACCTTGAAATAGGTTTTTCCTTCCGTGTTTATCCGTAGCCAAAGATTTACCTTTCACGACAAGGGCGCGCCCCCGCGCACCGAGCTCACGGAGCGGTATGACTAGTCGATGCCGACGTTGAAAAGCTGCCCTGGATAAGTCAGGTAGTACAAGTCGCCTGGGCTGCCGATCAGCGAACCATCAGCCGTCTCTTCCCACGTATAGAACTTGTGACCATCGCCCATTCCCCGTGAGATGACGGCAACGGAGATGATGCTGAGCACGACCCAAATGGCGGCCAGATAGACCAGAACGCTCAGCGTTCTACCCAACCAGCGAGGAAGGCGTTCGCAGAGTCTCGCGATGGCCAGAAGGCCGCCGAACCATGTCAGGGCGAAGGCGATCAAAAGCGCGATTTTGAATCCGATGCTGGAGTCCTCGAGCAAGCTGGTGCCGAGGCCATAGACGCCAACGCCGAGCAGACCCCAGAGTACCCAAAAGAACATTACCGCCAGGGAGCGTGCGCTGCCGTCCTTGTTGATTAGCAGGGCAAAGCTGGAGAGCGCGAGGAACACGCCCAGCGCCAAGGCCGTGAATGCTTCAATCCCACGGGCGTTGCTGTACCACTCGGCCGCGAAGCTCCACAGGATGGCGCAGATTACGCTGCCCGCCACGCCTTTTAGTAGAGGGTAGTGATTTAGCAGTTGGCCGATGCCTACGCCCAGCCCATACGCAGCGTCACTTCCCGCTAGGCCTGAGGTTCTTCGTTCGTCGAGCATGTTTGTTATTTCCTGGGAATAAAGCGCCGTGACCGGCAAAGCACAGCCGCGCTACTAATATCGCGGTGCGCTTATATACTCCTATCCCAACTGCATGGCTAGTTTTTTGCGCGCGTTTATCACGAGTCGAATCGTAGGAAAGCGAGCGGCCGAGCGTTACGCCATCCACCCTGATCGCGTAACAAATTTGACATAGTGTGAACGAAACACTAACTTCTGCGGTCCTAAGCAGAAGATGATGAATACCTTAAATCACACAGAATCTACGGCTGTCAGCACGGATGTGGTGATTTTCACCATGCGTGAGGAGCGCTTGTCGGTGTTGCTGGTCAAGCGCTCGCGAGAGCCGTTTAAAGGGTTTTGGGCCCTACCCGGCGGTTTGATCGGGGAGGGGGAGGCGCTGGACGAGGCAGCGCATCGGATGCTGGCGGAGAAGACCGGCATCGAAGGGGTTTACCTCGAGCAGTTGTACACGTTCGGCATACCGCAGCGCGATCCGCGCGGACGCGTGGTGTCGGTGGCGTACTACGCGCTATTGCCGTATTGCCGGCTCCGGATGACGGAGCGCGCCGGGAACCTGGCCTGGCACGAGCTCGGCGCCTTGCCCGAGACGCTGGCCTTCGATCACGGTGAAATCGTGGCCATGGCGAAAAAGCGCTTGTGCGCAAAGCTCGAGTATTCGACCATCGCCTTTCAGCTCATGCCGGAGAAGTTCACGCTGAGCGAGCTGCAGGCGGTGTATGAGGAGATTTTGGGGGAGCGCCTGGATAAGCGGAATTTTCGCAAGCGGGTGCAGAACCTGGGGTGTCTGGAAGAGACGGGCGAGCAGTTCCGCGCCGGTAAGCACCGGCCGGCCAAGCTGTACCGGATCAAGGCACCCGGCAGAGTCGACATCATCAAGTAGCGGCCTTAGAGCCGGAGGTAGCAGATGAGCAACCCGCAGGCAATCGATATGAGCGGAACCGCGGCGCCCCTCCTACGCGAGGAAGCTTTTAGCTCCACGGAAGTGCTGGGCGCAGGCGAACGCGAGGCCCTCAGAGCGCGGATCAAGTCGCTGTTGAAGGCGCAGGACGCCGTGCTGGTCGCCCATTACTACACGTCGCCGGATTTGCAGATACTGGCTGACGAAACCGGCGGCTATGTGTCCGACTCTCTTGATATGGCGCGCTTCGGTAAAGAGCACTCGGCCTCCACGCTGGTGGTCGCGGGTGTGCGCTTCATGGGCGAGACGGCCAAAATCCTCACCCCTGAAAAGCGCGTATTGATGCCGGAGCTGGAGGCCACCTGTTCGCTGGACCTGGGTTGTCCTGCGGACGAATTTGCCGCTTTCTGCGATCAGCACCCGGACCGCACGGTAGTGGTCTACGCCAACACCAGCGCGGCAGTAAAAGCGCGCGCGGACTGGGTGGTGACCTCCAGCATCGCGGTCGACGTCATTCGTCACTTGCACGCTCGTGGAGAAAAGATCCTCTGGGGGCCGGACAAGCACCTAGGGCAGTATCTGCGTGACGAAACCGGCGCCGATATGGTGCTCTGGAACGGCTCCTGCATCGTGCACGAGGAGTTCAAGGGCGTGGAGCTAGAGAGTCTTAAGCGCCAGTATCCTGGCGCCGTCGTGCTGGTGCATCCCGAATCGCCCGCCAGCGTGGTGCAGCAGGCCGACGTCGTAGGGTCCACCTCGCAGCTTCTGCATGCTGTGCAGACTATGGAGGCCGACACCTTCATCGTCGCCACAGACAACGGCATCTTCCATAAGATGCGGGAAGCGGCGCCGAACAAGACCTTGCTAGAGGCGCCTACCGCGGGCAAGAGCGCGACGTGCGTGAGCTGCGCGCATTGCCCGTGGATGGCGATGAATGGCCTGCGCAGTCTGGCCGATTGCCTGGAGAATGGTAGCAACGAGATATTCGTAGACTCCCAAGTGGCCGATGCTGCGCGGGTGTCGTTGGGGCGCATGATGGACTTTGCCAAGCAGCGCCAGCAGGCGGTGCTCGGCGACGCGTAGAAGCAGCGCCGGTCATGGTTACCAATCGCGGGCTTGCGGTTGTCCTGGTGCGAGTCCTGGCGCTGGTTCTGGTTTTGTACGGCGCGGCGGGGCTCGCCTGGCTCTATGGGGTCGACCACGAGTACTGGCCGGTTCCGGCGGCACGCGCCCTGCTGCCGATGCTGGTCGGGGCGCTGCTCTGGGTTTCCGTGGGGCGCGTCGTCGATCGAATGCTGCCGCAGCGTACGGCGGCCGGCAGCGAGGAGAGCGCTCTTAGCGCCGCCGATGCCGAAAGGATCGGCTATGCGGTGCTAGGCCTTTACCTTGCCGCTACCGCTGTCCCCGAACTGAGCCGTGTTGCGGTGGAAATTCAGCGCTGGCGGGAAGTTTCTGCGCTATCTGGTCTGCCATCATCCCTTCAAATGAATTTGCTCACCAGCGGTATTCGCTTCGTTCTCGGCGTGGCCCTGTTCTTCGGAGCGCGCGGCCTAGTCGGCCTTGTCGCCAAGCTGCGCCGCGCCGGCGCCTAAGCGGGTCCCACGGGTCCGGGCGGCAGGCGCTCGCCGCCGCTCCGGCGCTTTTCCCTTCACATGGCGCGCTCCAGCCCATAGGCTTTGAGAGAGCTACGGCTGTTCTCAGGCAGATTAGGGGTGAACTTCGCAATGGACCGCGCTCATAACCGTTCCGGACTTTGGGTGCTCGGTGTGCTCAGTGCCGGGATATTGCTGTGCGGTTGCGCCAGTGGTCGGGACAGTTGGACGGGGCAGGATAAGCTGTTGCATCTGGGCGTGGCCGCGGCAATCTCGGGCGGGGTGACCTATGCCGGCATGCAAGGCGGCGATGATCGGAGCGATGCGTCGTTCAAGGGCATCGGTGTAGTGCTGCTGCTTGGCGCCGGCAAGGAGGCGCGCGATCACTGCGAGGACGGTAATTTCTGGAGCTGGAAGGATATGGCCTGGAATGTGGGTGGGGCGCTGCTCGGGGCGGGCTTGGCGCAGGCGCTTACCGACCCAGATTGATGCATTGCGCCGTGCGCGGCCTGCGGGAGAATCTTCAAATGCTGGATACGCTGAAAAAACTCTTTACTGATCGGGCCGGAACGAGTGCGCGCACGGAAGCGGACGAAGAACACCGCCTGCAGCTTGCAACGGCGGCCCTGCTAATCGAGACTTCGCGTGCCGACCGCGTGAAGGACGAGCGCGAATTCGAAATCATTCGCGGAGCTATCTCCAAGACGTTCGACATGTCCGACGACGAGAGTCACGCATTGGTCGAACTGGCGGATCAGCGCGTGGAGGACTCTACTTCTTATTACGAATTCACATCCTTGATCAATCGGAATTTCTCGGCCGAGGAAAAGCTGCGCGTGGTCGAGCTGATGTGGCGGGTCGCGTATGTCGATGGAGATATCGACAAATACGAGGAGGCTTTGATTCGGCGTATCGCCGATCTCATCCATGTGCCGCATCGCCAGTTCATCGCCGCCAAGCTCAAGGTCGAGCAAGAAAACGTGAACAGGTAATCTCTCCGCGGCGGGCTCGGGCCCGCCGAGGGGTAATGATTAAACGCTCTTCTCCACGTCGCGCATGGAGCGACGCAGATTCACCGGGTTTCGAGCTTCGCGACGCCTCGCTCGCACACGAATGTTGAGCATTTCCACGCTGACCGAGAATGCCATCGCGAAGTAGACGTAGCCTTTGGGGATATGGAAGGACAAGCCTTCGGCAACGAGGGTGACGCCGATCAGAATCAGAAAGCTCAGCGCCAGCATTTTGATCGTCGGGTGACGGTCTACGAAATCGCCAATGGCTTTGGCCGAGACCATCATGACCCCGATCGCCAGCACGACGGCGATGATCATGACTTGAATATGATCCGCCATGCCTACCGCTGTGATCACCGAATCCAGCGAGAACACTACGTCGATAATGGCGATTTGGGCCAGTATGGCGCCGAAGCTTGCCGCGGCGCCGGCTTCATGCGCTTCACCGGGTCCTTCCAGGTTGGCGTGAATTTCGTGCGTGCTCTTCCCTAGCAGGAAAAGACCACCCAACAGCAGGATCAGGTCGCGTCCTGATAATTCCAGCTCCCAAACGCTGAACAGCGGAGACGTGAGGCCCATCACCCACGCCAAAGACAGCAGCAGCAGAATGCGGCTGACCATGGCCAGCCCCAGCCCCAGCGTGCGAGCGCGCTGGCGCTGGTGTGCGGGGAGGCGGCCGACCAGGATCGAGATGAAGATGATGTTGTCGATGCCCAGGACGATTTCCAGCAGTGTCAGGGTGAGCAGGGCGACCCAGGCCTGAGGATCGGCGATCCATTCCATGAGTGAATCCTTTAGCAATGTTGGGGAGCGGCGACAGATATAGGGATATATCGTGCAAAACGGCTGTTTCCATAGGGCAACAACTATGGGTGGGCAGCTGTTTCCGCTTGAGTTTGGGAGTTGCGGCCACCAAAACCTGAAACGCGGGTTTAGTAAGCAAAAAAGGAGATGCTCATGAAGGCTTTAGCACGCCGTCTGATGATGCCCATGGGGCTGTTGCTGTTGGCCATGATGTTGGGTGCTTGTCAGACCACCGAAGGCTTCGGCGAGGATGTTGAAGCAGCCGGCGGCGCTATTTCGGATACCGCGGACGACGCTTCCGATTGATCTATTCTCGGCTTGAGTCCGTCTTTTTCTCAGAAGGCGGGCTCGCCGTTTTTCCCCGCCTTTTTACTACGCTAGCCGGCACGAGCATTATTCGGTAGAACGCTGAAATCGCAAGCCCGTGCCGCGCGTTGCGGCCGGCTGTGAGTGCGGAGCCGAAAGCCGTGTCCACATACCGTGCCAAACAAGTCGCTGCTATTACTGATGCCGTAGGCGCTGCGCGCCAAGCCTTGCGTGGGTGCTCGCCGGTGGATGCTGCCCGCTTCGCCGAAATTTATGTGCGCGAGGGTGGGGTACAGATTCCCGGGCCCGAGCAGGATCCGGGTGCTGCCGCTCGCATCGGCGAACGGCTGCTCGCGATACTGCGCGGCGAGCACAGCGATTCAGCCGAGCCGGAGCGGGTACGCGGCGAGCTGTGCCGAATCAGGCGTGAGCTTGCTTGGCTGGAGTATTCGCAGCAGGAGCAGGTGATTGGGTTTCGTTTGCTCGTCGACAATGCGGCGCGGGACGAACCGGTGTTGCAGCCTCTATTGAAGAGCGATAACGGCCTGGGCGTTGGCGTTTTCGCGAAATACGACATCGTCGTCGTGCCGGCAGAGCTCGAGTCTCATGTGCGCTTCGAGCCGGTGTACGAACAGGAGCTCGAGTGGTAGGGCCTCGTGTCTATTAAGAAGGGCTGTGAGCGTAGGTTATGCGTATATAACCACGCCGCATATTTATAGAGGTAATCAATCCTTCAGCCGTCCGACACCCCATTGCTACCATGCCGGCACGGTTTACGATGAGTTTGGGGTGGAAATGGACACAACGGTATCGATCGAGGCAGGGGAGTTGACGGCTCCCAATGAAGAACTGATCGGTCGTAGCGCGGAAGAACGGGTGGCCTGGGCGCTCGAGCGCTTTCCTACCGGTATTGTGCTGTCTTCAAGCTTCGGCGCGCAGTCAGCGGTCAGCCTGCATCTGGTGACGCAGCAGCGTCCCGATATTCCAGTCATTCTGGTCGATACCGGCTATCTCTTTCCCGAGACGTATCGCTTCGTCGACGAGATGACGGAGCGTCTCGATCTGAACCTCAAGGTCTATCGAGCCCCGCTCAGCGCCGCTTGGCAGGAAGCGCGCTTTGGCAAGCTCTGGGAGCAGGGACTGGAAGGGATCGAGCGCTATAACCGGATCAACAAAGTCGAGCCCATGCAGCGGGCGCTGGAAGAGCTAGGCGCGAAGGCATGGTTTTCCGGGCTGCGTCGGCAGCAGTCTACCAGCCGAGCTCATCGCGAGATTCTCGAACTCAGTCAAGGCCGACTCCGGGTGCATCCCATCGTCGACTGGACCGACCGAGACATCTACAACTACCTCCAGAAGCACGACCTGCCTTATCACCCGCTCTGGCACGAAGGCTATGTGTCGATCGGCGACTGGCATACCACCAGCAAGCTGATGCCGGGAATGCGCGAGGAAGATACCCGCTTCTTCGGCCTCAAGCGCGAGTGTGGGTTGCACGAGCAGCTTTGAATAGATGGGTCGCGCGAGGCTGCGCCAAGGCAAGCACAGCGCTTATCGATCAAGATGCAGGAAGCGGCGCGCAGCCGCTTCATTCTTAAAGCCCGCTCAGGCGCTCGCGAACCGGGATGCGGGCGTGGATTCCTTCTCCAGCCAGTCGAACAGGCACTGCCAAGCCTCGCGCTCTGCTTCCGCGGCGGGGTCGTCCAGCTCGTGCGCCCCCAGCCCCTGGTCGGCTGCCTGCATGTAGAGCAGATTGGCGCGGACGTGCATGACCACCGGAAGGCTGCTCAGCTCGGCAAAACGCTCCAGAATCTGTAGGTTGCGACTGCTGTCCTGCACCCGATTGGCAACCAGCCCGATTTTGGCGCGGCAGCTGCGATTGAGCGACTGCAGCTCGGTCAGGAAGGGCACGGCAGCACGCATGTCGATGGCGGAAGGCACGATGGGCACCAGCGCGAAGTCCACCCCGCGCAGCCGTTCCAGCAAGTCGGGTTTGTCGAGTCCTGCCGGCGTATCGATGATGACGCGTTCCGCTTCGGCCGGTATGCGCATCTGCCAAGAACGGGTCATCGTTGACTTGGTTTTGGCGTAGGCGGCAATGCCGTGGATGGGGCGGCATTCAGCGGGGCGAGCATCCAGCCAGCCTTTGCTGCATCCTAGCGGGTCGTGATCGAGCAAAACGGTGTTGAGACCTTGATTCGCGTACAGGCTCGCGAGATTGGTCGCGATCGTCGTTTTACCGCAGCCACCTTTTGTATTTAGAACGATTATTCGGCGCATGCTCGGTCTAGATTTATTCTATTCGTTGGCGTCCATGATGAATTGCTGTTATTGAAAGCGCAAGGCGTGGCGCGGGCGAACAGATAGCGATCAGCGCTATTGAGAACAGGTTCCACTGTCGTCAGTTTGCGACAGGGGCGGGAGGAGGCTTTTCGACGTGCGTGAGCCGGTCAAAACGGATGTCTCGCCTAGCTGACTAGCTGAAGAGGCCGTGCAGAAACCAATCGCGGCTACGCTGTTCCTGAAAGACCCACACACGCTCGCCGCGCGGGTTTTGCGCAACATAATAGTCCCGGCGGACGTCATGCCCGTCCCACCAGCCGCTCTCGATGCGTTCCGGGCCGCGCCGCAGCACCAACGGGCCGTGCCAGTGCGGCTGCCCATGCGAACAGCTCAGGCGCTCAGGCCGGGGGAGTAACCATAAAGGCCGTTCGGGGGGAGGCTCCGTCGCCGAAGGCTCGCCCGGCGAGACATAGCGCCACGCCCGCTCGGGGCGATGCTCCGAAACCATCCCGAGGCCGAAGACGGCGCTGTCGCCCATGCGCGCGCTCAAGCGCTCGATTAGTTGCGTCCATACATTTGTGGCGCTGGCAGTATCCTGAAACAGCGATGGCGCGTCCGGGGTGTACGGGTGAATCTGCGGAGCCTGCAGGCGCAGAGCGCGCACTGGTGCGGGCAGCTTCACGCGATCCAGGCGCTCGCGCGCCAGGGCCAGTAAATGATCGGGGGCGCGGCCGGGTGCGGCGAGGCCCAGTGTGAACGCTGTAGCCGGTGGCTGCGCGTGCTCCAGTACAACGTGCAATTGCTGAACACCGCTATCCAGCCCTAGCAGAAAGCCGCCGAGTTCGAGCAGCAAGCGTCGCAGTGGGAAGGCGAGGGCGGTGGCGGATTCGGTTTCAGCCGGAAGCTCCAACTCGCTCTCGAAGCGTGGCTTCGGGAGATAGGGCCGGCGCGGATCCGGCACCCGGCCGAGTGCCCGGTCCAGCAGTGTGGCGAGTTCCCGGCCGAGGCGCCGGGCGAGTCCGGCGCGCGGTAGCGCGAGCAGCCCATTCAGATCCTTTATACCCAGCCCTTGCGCCGCCTTCAGCGTGGTCGGCGCAAGCGCCAGCGCTGCGACGGGGAGCAAGCCTAGACGGGCAGGCAGCTCTTCGTGCCGAATAACGGGCTTTTCATCGCCCCCAAGATTCAATAGCCAGGCCGCGGACGGCGTGGGCGCAACCGCAAGCCGGCCGTTGTAACCCAAATCCTGTAAGCCGCTGCGAAAGCCGGCCAGCAGCTTGTCCAAGCCTTCGTAGAGCTTAAGGCTGCCGCCGATTTCAAGCAGCAATCCTGACGGCGGCTGCAAGCTCACCAGGGGCGAGTACGCAAATGCCCAGTCCGCCAGCCGCCGTAGTGCATGCTCCTCGCGCGCCGGCTGACGTTGCCGAAAACGTAGCTCGGGTGCCAGCGCCTGGGCCGCGCTCAGGGGCAAGCCGGGCAGCACGCCGGCAGCGTCGGCCGCGGCGTTGGCGAGCAAAACCGTGCGGCCGTCGGCCACTGCGAAGGGAGCCTTGCTGGAGGCGGCTCGCTCGAATACGGCTAGCGGCAGATCGGGAATGCGCAGGGCCAGCCAGAGCATGCGAGGCTCGTCGATCCGTAAGGGGGCGCGGGCGTGCTAGCGGTTCGGTCGGGGTGGTTCGGTCGGGCGCTGACCGCCGACGCTGCCAGGCGGTAGCGGCAGGTCGAGCTGAGACAATCCGCGCACGCGCTGACTACGTGCGTGCAGACTCAAGCCGCCGCGGGGCGCCGGCGCCTCGGCGGCGGGGAGGCGGCGTTCGAGATCCAGCGACACTTCCTGTTGCGCAAGCGCGCCGCGGCATTTGAGAAAACGAATATCGATGCCCTTGTCGCTGGGGTCGAGTTCCAGGCGTAGCGCAGCAGTGGACGTTTGCGCCGCTTCGGCGCGGCTGCGGAACAGAATGCCCCAGCTCTTGCCGGTTTCGGCAGCCAGCTGCAGCCGACGCAGGGCGCGCTCGTCGATCCCCTGCGGCCAAGCCAGCACGGCGCCGCAGGTGCCGGCGCGCAACGCCTGCTCCAAGGCCCACAGCGAATCTTTGTCGGCCTTGGGGTGAATCAGTAGCAGTCGAGAGAGATCCACGCCCTGGGCCGCCAGTGCGGGAGCGTAAGGAATATAGGGCGGCGCGATCATGGCGACCCAGCGGCCCTGGCGGCTCAATTGGGCCAGTGCCGGCATGAGCAGGCGTAGCTCGCCGATGCCGCTGTGGTCATGAAGAATCTCCGTGAGCGTGCCCGAGGGCCAGCCGCCGCCGGGTAAGGCGTGGTCCAGGTCGTCATAGCCGGTAGCGATGTAGTGACGACCGACTTCGGACTGCGGCATGCCGCCGCGCCAGATGCCAGGCTGCTGCAGGAGTTCGTCGAGAGCGTTGTTCATGGCCGGCCTCGTGTTGTTCTTCGCGGTAAGGGGCAGCAAGTTCTTTGAAGTACAGGCGCTGTGTTCAATCGAGGTTCGGGCGAATTACACCGACCCCAAGTCCTTCGATAACAAGCGGTTCCTTCCGCAAATCCACCTCTATCGGTGAAAAGTCCGGGTTTTCGGGCAGGAGCTGGACCACGTGCCCGCTCTTCTGAAAACGCTTGACCGTGACTTCGTCGTGCAGGCGCGCGACGACGATCTGACCGTTGCGCGCTTCGTGAGTCTTGTGTACCGCCAGCAGATCGCCGTCCAGGATGCCGACATCGCGCATGCTCAGGCCGCGAACCTTGAGCAGATAGTCTGCGCGGGGCTCAAACAGATCCGGCGTGAGCGGATAGCGGCGATCGATATGCTCCTCGGCTAGCAAGGGGCTGCCGGCGGCGACTTGGCCGATGACCGGGAGGCCTTCATCTTCCTCTTCTAAAAGGCGGATGCCGCGCGAGGTGCCGGGCTGCAGCTCGATGACGCCCTTGCGCGCCAGCGCGCGCAGATGATCTTCGGCGGCATTGGCGGAGCGAAAGCCCAGCGTGCGCGCGATCTCGGCGCGCGTGGGCGGATAGCCGGTCTCGGCCACGAAGCTGCGGATTAGCTCCAGAATCTGGTTTTGGCGAGGCGTGAGTTTTCGCATAAAAGCTTTCCTAATCGATCTACTGTTAATATATACAGTAATCGTTTCTGGGGGCAAGCGTGCCTGATTCAAGTGGCTGCCACCTGGCACAAGAACGGCGCTACAATGCTCGCCCATGCTTGCGCCCCGGGCGGAGTTATTGAGGAGCGGCCATGGTCAGCGTCAATACCGAGCTTACAGAGCTGATTAGCCAGGACCGGTTAGGGTTCGACGACTGGCTGGCGCGCCTGCCGGTGAGCCTGAACGAATCGGACCGGGACAAGCTAAGGCAGGCTTGGGAGCAGGCGCGCGATGGCTACGGCGAGCTAACGCGCGCCTCCGGTGAGACTTATTTCGTTCATGCCTTGAGCGTGGCTTCCATCCTGGCCGAGCTGAAACTGGACGTGGAGAGCCTGGTGGCGGCGCTGCTGCTCGACCTGCTGCCCCTGGGGCGCTGCGACCGCGAGGAGCTCGAAGCTCGTTTCGGTGCCGAAGTACTTAGCTTGATCGAAGGCGTGGCGCGCATGGATCTCATCCACGACCTGCACGACCACCGCCCCGTGGGAGGAGCAACCGAGCACGCTCAGGCCGAGGCTTTGCGCAAGATGCTGCTGGCCATGGCGCGCGATGTGCGGGTGGTATTCATCGCGCTGGCCGAGCGCCTCGACGACATGCGCAGCCTTAAGAACCTGCCGCCCGATGTGTGCGAGCGCGCCGCCCGCGAAACCCAGGATCTGTATGCGCCGCTCGCCAACCGTCTCGGGATCTGGCAGATCAAGTGGGAGCTCGAGGATCTGAGCTTTCGCTTTCTCGAGCCGGAGACCTACAAGCGGATTGCCAAGCTGCTCGCCGAGCGCCGAGTCGATCGCGAGGAGTACATCGCCCGCGTCAAGCAGGACCTGGAGCGGGCCTTGGCCGAGGCCGGCATCCAGGCGGAAGTCGCCGGGCGGCCCAAGCACCTCTATAGCATCTGGAAGAAGATGCAGCGTAAGGGGCTCGATTTTCACGAGCTGTTCGATATTCGCGCGGTGCGTGTCATGGTCCAGGACGTGGCCGCCTGCTACGCCGCGCTGGGTGTCGTGCATGGCTTGTGGCGGCATATTCCCAAGGAGTTCGACGACTACATCGCCACGCCCAAGGAGAACAACTACCGTTCTCTGCACACGGCGGTGGTCGGCCCCGAGGGCAAGACCCTGGAAGTGCAGATCCGAACCTACGAGATGCACCAGCAGGCCGAGCTCGGCATTGCCGCGCACTGGCGCTATAAGGAAGGCGGTCGGCAGGACGAGAGCTTTGAGCAGAAAATCGCTTGGCTGAGGCAAGTCCTGGAGTGGGGGCAGGATGAAGGCGAGGACTTCATCGACCGCTTCAAGTCAGAGGTGTTCGAGGACCGCGTCTACGTCATCAGCCCCAAGGGCGACGTTATCGACCTGCCGCGGGGCGCGACACCGCTCGACTACGCCTATCACATACATAGCGATATCGGACACCGTTGCCGCGGGGCCAAGGTCAATGGCCGCATGGTGCCGCTGACCTATGTGCTCAACAGCGGCGATCATGTCGAGATTCTGTCCAGTCGCAACGGCACGCCGAGCCGCGACTGGCTCAACCCGAGCCTGGGCTATCTGGCGACTTCGCGGGCACGCGCCAAGGCGCGTGCCTACTTTCGCGCCTTGGATCACGACAAGAACGTCAGCGCAGGTCGCCAAGTCCTCGAGCGCGAGATGCATCGCCTGGGCGTGCAGGACGTCAAGCTGGAGAGGCTGGCGCAGAAGAGCCGCTTCCCCAAGCTGGAGGAGTTTCTGGCCGCCATCGGCCGCAACGATATCACCAGCGGGCAAATCGCCGCCCTGCTCGATGAGCACGTGCTGCCGCAGGTGCCCGAAGAAGAGTCGGTGCTCCCCAGTGCGCCCAGCACGGTGAAGGACGAAGGCGACGATGTCAGCGTTCAGGGTGTCGGCAATTTGCTGTCGCGTACGGCGCAGTGCTGCAAGCCCGCTCCGGGGGACGACATCGTCGGCTTCATTACCCGCGGCCAGGGCGTCACCATCCATCGCCGCGACTGCCCCAATCTGCGCCACCTTGCCGAGGAGGAACCGGACCGGCTGGTCGATGTGGCCTGGCATCGCCACGAAGGGCGGCGCTATCCGGTCGACCTGCAGATCCAGGCGCTGGATCGGCAAGGACTGTTACGCGACGTTTCAGCCGTGCTTTCCAACGAGAAGATCAACGTCATTGGCGTCAACACGCGCACCGACAAGCGAGATCACCACGCCTACATGACGCTGACGCTGGAGATTCAGGACCTGGCGCAGATGACCCGTGTCATGGATCGTATCGGCAGCCTGCGCAACATCATCGACGTGCGGCGCGCGCACTGAAGGGTTCCTGTAAGCCCCGGCGTGCCGCTCGGCAGGGTAGAGCATGGCGTTGCGCTCTTTTATCGACGTTCCCGCTCATCACGCCTTGAATCGGCGGCAGCCGGGGCAATTTACGCTTGATCCCATGGCTTTGCGCATTCACTGTATGCGCCTCCATCGTTCTGCAGGCGCCGGCCGCAGCGCTAGCGGTGGGCTTGTGTCGAAGCAACGAAACGGACTGTGATGCCGGAGTCTCATCTAACACTCGCTTTAGTTTCCATCGTCGTGCTCGGGGTGGGAGCACAATGGTTGGCCTGGCGCTTGCGCTGGCCGGCTATCGTCGTGCTGATGTTGTTCGGCCTTGCCGCTGGGCCGTTAACCGGCTTGCTGGTGCCGCAGCGCGATCTTGGCGAACTGGTCTCGCCGGTGGTGAAGCTCTTCGTTGCCGTGATTCTGTTCGAGGGCGGTCTCACCTTGCGCTGGCACGAGTTTCTCGAAGCAAAAGGCGGGGTGCGTCGGCTGCTGTTCCCCGCCTTGCCGCTGAACTGGGTCTTCGGCAGCTTGGCCGCGCACTACATCGGCGGCGTGAGCTGGCCGGTGGCGCTGGTTTTCGGCGCCATCATCGTGGTCACCGGCCCTACCGTCATTATTCCGCTGCTGCGCCAGGCCGGGTTGAGGCGCCGTCCCGCCTCCTACCTGAAGTGGGAAGGCATTATCAACGACCCCATCGGCGCCTTGCTGGCGGTGCTGGTGTTCCAGTTTTTCACTGCAGCGCCGGAGGATGGCGCGTGGCAGATCATCGCCAAGTTGAGCGTGGGAGCCGCGGCCGCCATTGTGCTCGGCTACGCTGCCGCGCGCCTGATCGCCTTGCTTTACCGGCGCGGTTGGACGCCGGAGTATCTGAAGTCGCCCGTGCTGCTTATGGTGGTCTTCGTGGTCTTCACCGCCGCCGATATGGTGCACCATGAATCGGGGCTGCTGGCTACCACGGTGATGGGGCTGACGCTTGCCAATATCGGCCTGGCCGATATCGAAGAACTGCGCCGCTTCAAGGAATACCTTACGGTCCTCATGGTGTCGACCGTCTTCATCGTGCTCACAGCGGGGCTGGATACGGAAGCGCTGCTGCTCCTCGACTGGCGCCTGATCGCGCTCATCGGCGCCGTGCTCTTCCTGGTGCGGCCGGCCGCGATTTTCCTGGCGACTTTCCGCAGCGATATGACGCTCAACGAGCGCGCCCTGGTGGCATGGATCGCGCCGCGAGGCATCGTGGCCGCCGCGGTAGCCGGCGTGTTCGGACCAGCCATGGTGGAGGCGGGTTATGAGGATGCGGCGGTGCTGGTGCCGCTCATCTTCACCTTGATTCTGGCGACAGTGGTGCTGCACGGCTTCTCGCTGCGCTGGCTCGGCCGCAAGCTGGGGCTGGCTGCCTCCGAGCGACGAGGGCTGCTCATCGTCGGGGCTACGCCCTGGAGCGTGGAACTCGCGCGCACGCTGAAGAGCCTGGATATTCCGGTCATCATCGCCGACAGTTCCTGGGCGCACCTGCGCCAAGTGCGATTGGGCGGCATCGAATACTTCTACGGCGAAATCCTGACGGAATCGGCCGAGGCAAGGCTCGATCTCAGCGATATCGGTTACCTGCTTGCCGTTACCGACAACGACGCCTACAACGCCTTGGTGTGCTCTCGCTTCGTCCCGACTCTGGGGCGCGAATTCGTCTACCAGTTGCCGATCTCGTCTGACGTGCAGCCCCGGCAGTTGCAGAACACCGTGACCGGGCGGGTTCTGTTTGGTGAAGCCGCCTACTACGAAGTTCTGCTCAGCCGCTACTATCGAGGCTGGCGGTTTCAGAAGACGCCTATTACGCAAGGTTACTCGGCGCAGGATTACTTCGAGCGGGTAGGCGAGGAGGCCATGCCTTTCCTGTTGGTGCGCGCCAGCGGCAAGTTGGTGTTCCGGCACGGCGATGTCGAACTCAAGCCGGAGCCCGGCGACAGCGTGGTCGCTTTCATTTCACCCGAGGCGCAGAAAGAACGCCGCAGTGCTCGCAGCGACGCGGCGGACTCGGCAGCGGCCGCTCCGGGGCCGTAGGCGCATGGAAGGGCCGGGCGGTTTCAAAGGGCGCGGGGCGGTCGACAATCCAGTCGGGCGCTACGAAAGGCACCGCAAGGAAGCCTTCGACGACGGTTGGGGGAGTCTTGATGAGCTTCCTCCCGCCCCTAAAACCGAGTTGGGCGTCGATCGCGCGCGCAGCGTGATTACCTACAACCAGTCGCCTGATATCCCCTTCGACCGCTCCATCAACCCGTATCGAGGTTGCGAGCATGGCTGTGCCTACTGCTACGCGCGCCCGAGCCATGCCTATTTGGGCCTTTCGCCTGGCCTCGATTTCGAAACCAAGCTGTTCTACAAGGCCGATGCCGTTGACCGGCTGCGCCGTGAACTCGCACAGCCGCGCTACCGATGCCAGCCGATCGCGTTGGGTGTGAATACGGACGCTTATCAGCCGGTGGAACGTCGGCTGGAGATTACGCGCGGCATACTCGAGCTGCTCCTGGCCTGTCGCCATCCCGCCAGCATGATTACCAAGTCGGGCTTGATGGCGCGCGATCTCGATATTCTGGCGGAAATGGCGCGGCGGGGGTTGTTCCATGCGGCCGTGAGCGTCACGAGCCTGGACGACGACATCGGTCGCAGGTTGGAACCGCGTGCCGCGGGCGCGGCTCGACGCCTGCGCCTGATCGAGCAACTGAGCCTGGCGGGCATTCCCGTTACCGTCATGGTGGCGCCGCTCATTCCCGGGCTGACGGATCACGAGCTCGAGGCCATCCTTGACGCGGCGCGTGCGCGAGGCGCCGTCGATGCCGTCTATATCCCCTTGCGTCTGCCGAACGAAGTCGAGCCTTTGTTCGAAGCTTGGCTTCAAGTCCATTATCCGCTCAAGGCCGAGCATGTGCTGAACCTGATACGGAACATGCACGGCGGGCGCGCCTACCGCAGTGAATTTGGTGCGCGCATGCGTGGTGGCGGACCTCTTGCCGATCTGCTGGCGCAGCGCTTCCAGCTTGCTTACCGAAAACTGGCGTTCCCAGGCACGCAGCCCCTCGATTGCAGCCAGTTTCGTCCGCCTCGTGATGAGCAGGGGCAAATGAGCCTGTTCTAGCACGTTCGGCACTTCAGGCGTCGCCAAAACGCTACGAGTATCGTGGTTTTCCCGGGCTTCAACGCGTGATGTACGGAAGGCTTCTTCCCTTGCGAACCAT
The DNA here is from genome assembly GCA_029268285.1 of Ectothiorhodospiraceae bacterium. Classification (GTDB taxonomy): domain Bacteria; phylum Pseudomonadota; class Gammaproteobacteria; order Nitrococcales; family AK92; genus JAJUGG01. The sequence goes on from JAJUGG010000002.1 coordinate 37,817, forward strand.
CTCTCCACCCCAAATCTATCAGTCGTGCCTAATGGACACTGCATAGGCAATGGATCACGTCCCTGGGGTCCGAATGATTTCGGGCGCGGGGTGTCGTCGTAAAGGAGGACGCGTTAATGAATAGCAAGATTACAGGACTGGCCAAAACGGCCGCTTACTCCAGCCTTCTGGCTTTTACCCTGGCCGGTGGCGCCGCGTTTGCCCAGGATCAGCAGGCGAATACGCAGCAGCAGTCCCAACAGGCGGCTTCGGGGCAGAGCGAAACTCAAGGTCGCGCCGAAACGGAGACCGCATCAGCTCAGGGGGAGTCCGCAAGCGCCGGCGAAACGGCCGGGGCCGAGAGCAGCGGTGAAACCGCTTCCGTATCCGGCCTGACCGAATCCGAAGTGGTGGTCGAGCAGCAGGAGCCCAGTGTGGACGTCCAGCAGCGCGAACCTGAAGTGGTGATTCAGCAAAAAGCGCCGGACGTGCAGGTACGTATGCCTGAGCCCGAGGTGGCTGTCGAGCAGCAGGAGCCGGAGGTTCGGATTCAGGAGCAGCAGCCGGACGTAGCGGTGAAAACGGCTGAGCCTCAGACCGAAGTGCAGCAGGCTGAGGGGGCTGAGGTCAAAGTATTGCCGCCTGAGGAAGGTGGCGACGTAGCGGCGGTTGAAGGTGAGCAGACCGACGAAGCGCGACAGCAGGATCAGCAGGAGCAGGAAACTACGGCCATGACGCCGCCGGAGCCCGCGTCGGAAGCTGAAACAACGGCCACCACCGAGACTACCGACGAGCCGCAGATCGCCGACGAGGCGATGACGGCCAGTGCCGAGCAGATGGTCGGCCGCGACGTCTACACTATTGACGGCGAGCAGGTCGGCGGCGTTGAGGAGGTCGTGCGCGGTACGGCCGATCAGCAACTCTATCTCGTGGTTGCCTACGGCGGCTTCCTGGGGCTCGGCCAAGAGCAGGTCGTTGTGCCGATGGACCAGGCGGAAATGCAGGAAGATCGGGTGATCATCACCGCGCCGCTCGGGGATCAGGGCCTTGAGCAAATGGCGACTTACGATGAGAGCCAGTACGAACCGATCAGCGGCGACCAAGGTCCGGTGGGCTAAAGGCCGCTGATGCGACCTAAGCCGGCCGTGAGGCCGGCTTTTTGTTTCTCGAGGAGGACGATTCGATGACACGGAAGTCGACGAAACGCATATCCGTTTTCTTCGCATGCTCTGGCGCGCTAGTGCTCGGGCTGGGTGCCGGCGCTGCTAATGCGCAGCAAGGCGCCGAGCGGGAGCCGGCAGTCGGCGTGCAGCAGGCCGAGCCCGAGGTCAATGTGCAAACCGCGGAACCTAATGTGCGCGTGATACCGCCCAGCAGCGAGCCGAATGTACAGGGTGACGAGAACGTAAACGTGCGCGTGTTACCGCCGGAAGGGCAGGGCGCTCAGATCGAGCGGGGCTCCGGGAGCGCGCAGCAGGCGGGGCAGGCTAGCCAGTCGAATCCCGGCAGCGCCGCGCCCGGCAACACTGGCCAGTCGCAGTAGCGCCGCCTCTGGTTTATCCGCCGATGCGCGGTCTCAGGGCCGGCATCGGCGCCCCTCGTTGCAGTACGCCGTGATCAGCCCTGAGAGCTTTGCGCACCGACTGCCGTGGCGCCGAGTGTATCGGCAACGAAGGCCACGGTTTCTAGTACGGCTTTCTCCAGAGCCGCATTGGCGGCATGAACCGCGCCCTGGGCGTCCTCGCTAGGCGCAGGCACGGAGATCTGGATAAGCTTAGAAGCTGCCAGGCCGCCCGCGCCGCGTTCCGATAGCTGCACATGGAGGCTAAGCTCCAAGCTGCTGCTACTCCCTTCCTGAAAAACCTGCCGCAATTGGACGATCTCGGTGTTGAGACGATAGGTGCCGACCTGCCCCGAGCCGCCGCGAAGCACGGCCTGAAACAGCCCTGAGCGCTCGAAACCGGCCGCGAGGGCGGATTCGATCATGCGCGCCGGCGTATCCACCCAACGGCTGTTACGGTAGTGGTTGAGCCTGTAAGGCGTACTGCTGTAAACGATGGCGCGGCTGTCGTAACCGGCCTGAGCGCTGGGGCGGGCAATGCTCAGCGTTGCCTTGAGCACGGCGTAGCCAGGGGTAGCCGTATTGCTGATGCCGAGCTGGAATACATCAGCCGCGCCGTTGCGCTTGGGCGTCGGCACACAGGCCGCGGTCAGCGCGAGGCAAAGCAGCACCAGGATTAAGCGTAGCGTGCTCATGGCTTATTCTCCGGGACCAGGAGGAGGCAGCTCGCGGCCGAAGATCAAGCTGTTGGGGTCCTCGCGCAGTTCCTCGGACAGGCGGGTCAGGTTCTCCGTCAAGGCCTGCATCTGGCCGATCAGCGCGTTGATCTGAGGCAGCGTCACGTGCGTGAAGTCGCGTATGCCGGTTTCGCCGCTCTCGGACAAAGTGCGGAAGCGCACGCTGGTCGCTTCGAGCTCCTGGGCGAGACTCTGGAATTCTTCCAAGGTCGTGCGGAAGGTGCTCAAGGTTTCCGGTAGCCCGTCGGCGGCTTGAGCGCCGGCTTCGAACATGCGCTCAGCATGCTCAAGGCTGCGGTCAATGCGTTCGCGATTGTCGTTCAGCGTGGCCGTCACGCCTGCCACGTTGTGCAGGATGGTTGAAATCGCGGCCTGATTCTCCGGACTCAATATCTGGGAGACGCGATCGTTCAATCCGCTGAGCGTGGCAACACCCTCGGTTAGCGCGTTGTCCAGGCGCTCGAACAGGGATGGCGTGCTTTCGATGGTCGGGTAAGGCGGTTCGTTTTCCGAGACCAGGGGCAGCGAGTCGCGTGTGCCGCCGGTCAGCTCGATGTTGAGAATCCCTGTAACGCCTTGAGTCGCCAGCTGCGCGCGGGTGTCGACCTTGATCGGCGTGCCTTCGACGATGGCAACTACCACGTGCACGCGCTCCGGATCGTTGGAGGCAATGTCCAATTGGCGCACTTCGCCTACCGGCACGCCGCGATAGCGAACCGGCGCATTCACGTACAGGCCGGAAACGGATTCGCTGAAATAGATCGAGTACAGCCGATAGTCGGGCGACGTAATGCCCGAACCCATCCACAGCGCCAAGCCGATCAGCGCGAGTCCGAGCAGGACCACGAACAGGCCGACGGCCCCATAAGCTACGCGGGTTTCCATACTTCCTCTCTGGCGCGTTGCATGCGTGCGCCGTGGAAATAAGCTCGAACCTCCTCGATCTCGGACTCCACCAGGCGTTGAACCGGCTCGTCGGCGAGCACTCGTCCTTGGCCGAGAAAGGCGACGCGATCGGTCGTGCGCCAGATCGAATCGATGTCGTGAGTGATCATGACCACGGTTAGTTGTAGCAACTCCCTCAGTTCAAGGATCAATTCGTCAAAAGCCGCGGCGCTGACGGGGTCGAGCCCTGATGTGGGCTCGTCCAGGAACAGGATCTCCGGATCCAGCGCCAGCGCGCGCGCCAGCGCAGCGCGCTTGACCATGCCGCCGCTGAGCGCGCTGGGGTATTTATCGGCCGCGTCGTCCGGCAGCCCCGCCAGGCGGATCTTCATAAGTGCGATCTTGCGAAGCAAACCCTTACTAAGGCGGGTATGTTCGGCCAGCGGCACGCCGACGTTCTCCGCCACTGTCATTCCGGTAAACAGCGCCCCGTGCTGGAACATTACCCCGATGCGCCGCCATAGATCGCGGGTTTCGGCCGGCCTGAGCTGATCGATGCGCTGGTCGAACAGGCGGATCTCGCCGGCGCGCGGCTTGGCCAGCATCACGAGGTGGCGTAGCAGCACCGTCTTGCCGGCGCCGCTGCTGCCGATAATGGCCACGATGTCGCCACGCTGCACGACGAGGTCCAGCCCTCGGTGAATCTCTTTGTTGCCGGCGCGGGTCGTCAGGCCGCGCGCTTCGATGATGGCCGTCATGAAGCCTTCCTAGAGCCCCGCCAGATTAAAGGCAATCGAAAACAGCGCATCGGCCGTAATGACCAGAAAGATGCTTTGCACCACGCTGGTGGTGGTGGCGCGGCCGACCGCTTCTGCGCTGCCGCCGACCTGGAAGCCCTGATAGCAGCCGATGAGAGTTATCAGCATGGCGAACACCGGCGCTTTAGCGATGCCTACCCAGAAGTTGCTGGGACTTAGCTCCTGCGGGATGCGCTCCAGGAATATCGCCGGGCCAATGCCGAACATGGCATCGGCGACTAGCGCTCCACCCAGCAGGCCGAGTATGTCCGCAAACACCGTCAACAGGGGGAGCGCGACCAGCAGAGCCAGGAACTTCGGAAGCACCAGCATTTCGAAGGGTGTAATGCCCATCGTGCGCAGGGCATCGATTTCTTCCGTGATTTTCATGGTGCCGAGTTGAGCCGCGTAAGCCGAGCCGGTTCGGCCAGCCACGACGATCGCGGTCAACAGCGGCGACATCTCACGAAGCATGGTGATGGCGACGAGTTCGACTATAAAGATGTTGGCGCCGTACTCGTCCAAGGGAATTCCTCCCTGATAGGCGATCACGATGCCCATGAGGAACGATAGCAGGCCGACGATCGGCAACGCGGTCGCGCCCGCTCGCTCGACTTCCTTGGCAATTTGCCGCCAGCGCAGCCGCCAGGGGCGCATGAGGCGCGGCAGCATATCGAGCGTGAAACGGCCGATGAAGTCTAGAAAGCTCCAGCTGTTCGCGATGCCCTGCACCGTTCGTTGCCCCAACCGCTGTAGCGCTCGAAGCCGTCGCTGCAGCGGGGGCGTCGGCCGATCCAGGCGCTCCACTAACTGAAGCAAACCGGCGTGTGCTGCCGGGACGTTCCCCAGTTGGATCTCGCCGCCGCAACGGCGCACCTGCTCGAGAAGATGGCGGAGGAGAGCTGCGCCGGTGGTGTCAAGCGCTTGCACCTCCGTGCTGTGCAGTATCCATCGCCCGCCTTGCCAACGGTGGCGGCGCAATCGGTTTTCGATTTCGCCCAGCCGCTCGGCGCGCCAACTGCCGCGCAAGCGTATTTCCCGGCGTTCGCTATCAAGCTCGAACTGAGGTGCGTGAGATGCACGTACGTTTGTGTGGTAATTTTTGGACATCCGGAGAAATACAGACGAAAAGAACCATTATCCTTATTGGCGCCGCTGTTTCCATGAAACTTAGGGCGAGAGAGGGCCGGTTTAAACCGGGAACAGCTTATTAAGGTTTGCTGTATAGGGAGTTTTCTAGGCCGCGGCAGGAGAATACCTAGTAGATCAGGAAGCGGCTCCTGGCTAGTCTTATACCCGTGCATGGACACCAGCGATTTCGATTGCTGGCGTGCCAAGGAAGGTCCCCTTTGATTGCATCTATGCCATCCAAGCCTTGGGCGCGGTTTTCCCCCAACCGCGCCTTCTTTTTTTATGCTTGCGCTTGTTGGTAACGGCCCCAATACCTAGGGTTGAACCCAGGTGGCTCTAGACGAGAGCCTACGGGCATTATAATAAAAGGACTGCTAACAAAGCCCCGTGTAGCGACGTGCTTAACTGGGCATGAGTTGGAACCGTTCAAAGATAACCCCTTCAAGTAGCACCAGGCTGGTCAATATGGAACAACCTTCTACCGTTTATGTCGTAGATGACGATGCCGCAATGCGGGACTCGTTGTGCTGGCTGCTTTCCTCCGTGTCGTTGCGAGCCAAGGCTTATGCCAGCGCCGACGATTTTCTTGCGGACTGGGATCCCTCCATGCCCGGCTGTTTGTTGCTGGATCTGCGCATGCCCGGCTTGAATGGTCTGGAGCTGCAGGAACGCTTGGTCAAGGACGGCCACCAGATTCCCATCATCTTCCTGTCCGGGCATGGCGATGTGCCGACGGCAGTGCGTGCCATGCAGGCGGGCGCCACGGAGTTTCTGACCAAGCCCTTCTCCGAGCGCTTCCTGCTCGAACGCGTGCAGGCCGCCCTGGAGCAGGATGCCCAGATCCGCAGGCATCGGCGCGCTGCCGAGGTGTTGGAGGCGCGTTACGCCGTTCTGACACCGCGCGAGCGCGAAGTCCTGCATCTGGTCGTTTCGGGCAAGGTCAACCGCGAGATTGCGGAAATACTCTGCATCAGCCCCAAGACGGTGGAGTTGCATCGCTCCAACTTGATGAAGAAAATGCACGCGGATTCGGTACCGAATCTTGTTGCGATGTGTCTCAGCATTGATGAGTGTCGCGAAGCCGCCCGCATGGATCCGACGCTGTAAATACGGCGTCGGGAGCAGGCGGCTTTTGCAAACACTCCCTAGTGGTGCCTAGGGGTTACCCTGGTGGCTTTACATTGGTATGGGTTTGATACTGAAGCGTGTATCAGTATTAAACACATAATAATTAGGCCCGTGAGCACATGAACCAGCAGGCTGGGCCGCTTTGGAATGCGGCAGGAACTTCCGCGTCGGCATCTGCCACTGGGGCAAAGGGTCGTGAGACAGGGCCCGCTTATTTGTCTCTTCGGTATGCCACCGCCATGATCGCCAACGCTGCGGATAGCGTTGAACCCGCGGTAGAGGCCGTGCTCGAGCGCGTGTGTCTGGAGGGTGGTTATCCCCTGGCCCGCGCGTACGTGCATCTTGCTTCTATCGGCGAGGAGTCCCAGAGCTCGGTCTGGCTGCTGCACCGCGCCTACCGCAGCGGCGGGGACATGCGCACCGACAGCGAAATCATGCAACAGCCCGGTCCTCCGGCCGAAGGTCCGGCGGGCGAAGCGCTACGCTTGGGCGCGGCTGTGTGGCGTTCGCGCTACGATGCTTCGGCGCTAGGTATCCCCGACTTGGGCAAGCGGGCCTGCGTGTGCGCGCTGCCGATATTTCACAACGAAACGGCTGTCGGCGTGCTCGAGTTTTTCGGCTCTGCGCCGTGTGCGCGCGACGAAGATTGGGTCGAGGCGCTTACCGATATTGCGAGCCAGCTCGGGCACTTGGTCGGGCGGGTGCGGGCGCAGATGCGCGCGCTGCGGCAACAGGCGGGCCTAGCGCGCATGAGTCGCGTGGCGAGCATGCGTGAAGTGGCGGGCAGCCTTGCCCATGAGGTCAATCAGCCGTTGGCGGCCATCGTCAATTACAGTGGCGGCGCCTTGCATTTGCTCGAGCAGGGTCGTGCGGATGACGAAAAGCTCGCACGTGTGCTCGATCAGGTTCGCATCCAGGCAAAGCGCGCGAGCGGCATCATCCAAGATCTGCGTGAACTGCTGAGGCACAACGACGGCAGGCAGGATCGTCTCGACCTTAATCAGCTTATCCAGCGCACGGCGGACTTGCTGGAAACTACCGCGCGTGATGCCGGTGTCAAGCTGCGGCTGGAGCTGGAAGAGAACCTGCCCGAGATCGTCGGTGACGATATCCAACTGCAACAGGTTCTGATTAACCTGGTGGTCAACGCCATTGAAGCCATGGATCACAGCTGTGCCGGCCGCGACGTCCTTATTTCCACGCGTGCGGGCGAGCAAATCGAGGTGGTGGTGAGCGACCGCGGGCCCGGTATGCACGACGAGCTACTCGCAAAGCTTTTCACACCGTTCTTCAGCACCAAGCCGCACGGCCTGGGGATTGGTCTGTCTATCAGTCGCTCCATCGTCGAATTCCACGGCGGGCGCCTGAGCGGTGCCAACAATCCCGATCAGGGTATGAGCTTCAGAATCAGACTGCCCCGGGTCACGAACTGCCCACATGCTTAATTGCTCGCGTGTCGTTCAGGCTGCGGCAAAGTGCTTGCCGCGGCTCTCGCCTTGTAGTAATTAATCGTTTCCAACAATAATCTGCGAGACAACGCATGCGGGGCCAAGGAAGGAGCCTGATGCCGCGGCCGCGTTCAGCCTGGAGCCGGGGAGGCGAGCGTCGCGTGCATGGAATAACCTCGGCAGCGGCGCTCGCCTACCTTGCCTTTTCGGCGAGCATGCCGGCGGGAGCCGAGCAGGCCGCCGTCTATCGCTGGACGGACGCCAAGGGTGTCGTGCACTATGGTGAGCAACCGCCCGAGGGCGTGCCTGCTACGGCCATCGCCCCGGGGCTTGGCGCGCGTAACGTCATTCGCGCTCCTGAGCGCGAATCGCCTGGTGTGGTGGCGCCGACGCCTCGCCTCGAGCCGGCAGGGTCGACGGCAGGAGACGGAGATTGCGACGCGATTCAAGCGGAGCTGAGTCGGGTCGACTCGGCTTTGCGCGAAGGCTATGGCGCCGTAGAGGGCGAGCGCCTCAAGCGTCGACAGAGAGTGTTGCGCTGGCAGCGCCTTCGCGACTGTGTGCCCTAAGAACGAATAAGAAAACAAGAATAGGCGCAGCGATATAGCTGCCCAAGAAGTTGTTAGTCAGGAGGAGACTTAGCATGACTGCCAATGTCATCGCGCGTACACCGTCGGCTTATGCCTATCCCTTGCTTATCAAGAACATGCTCGAGAAGGCTGTGGCTTCTTCTCCCGAGCAAGAGATCATTTACGCCGACCAGTTCCGCTTTACCTATAAGGAGATGCGAGAGCGTGTCGGGCGTCTGGCGTCGGGTTTGGCCGGGTTGGGCGTGAAGCCCGGCGACACCGTGGCGGTGATGGATTGGGATACCCATCGTTACCTGGAATGCTTCTACGGCATTCCGATGATGGGTGCCGTGCTGCACATGGTGAACGTGCGCCTGTCGCCGGATCAGGTGCTGTACACCATCAATCATGCCCAGGACGATGTCATTCTGGTCAACGCCGAATTCCTGCCCCTGCTCGAGGCGATCCAGGACAAGATCGACACGGTGAAAAAGATCGTTCTGCTGAACGATACCGGCGAAACGCCTAAGACCACCGTCAAGTACGACGCCGAATACGAAGACATGCTGCGCGGCGCGAACCCGGACTACGAGTTCCCCGAGCTGGACGAGGACACCCGCGCCACGACCTTCTATACCACCGGCACTACGGGGCTGCCCAAGGGCGTGTACTTCAGCCATCGTCAGCTGGTGCTGCATACCATGGCCAGCGAGCTTGCGCTTGCCAATGCTCCGCACGGCAGCCTTGAGCCGGACGACGTCTACATGCCGATTACGCCCATGTTCCATGTCCATGCCTGGGGCGTGCCGTATGTGGCCACCAACATGGGCGTGAAGCAGGTCTATCCGGGCCGTTATATCCCCGAGCGCCTGCTGCAGCTCTTTATCAAGGAGAAGGTGACCTTCTCCCACTGCGTGCCCACCATCATGCAGATGCTGTTGAGCAGCCCCGACGCCGCGAAGGTGGATCTCTCCGGTTGGAAGGTCATTATCGGCGGGTCCGCGTTGCCGCAGGCACTGGCCAAGGCAGCGATGGAACGTGGCATCGACATCTTCACCGGCTACGGTATGTCCGAGACCTGCCCGATCCTGACCATCTCCTTCCTGCAGCGGCATATGCTGGACTGGGACATCGAGCGTCAGGTCGAGCAGCGCTGCAAGACCGGTCGCCCGGTGCCGCTGGTGCAGATTCGCGTCGTCGACGGCGACATGAACGACCTGCCACATGACGGCAAAAGCCAAGGCGAGGTCGTGGTGCGCGCGCCCTGGCTCACGCAGGGCTATCTGCACGATCCCGACAATTCCGAGAAGCTCTGGGAAGGCGGCTGGTTGCACACTGGCGATATAGGCGTCATCGATCCGGACGGCTATCTGCGCATCACCGACCGCCTGAAGGACGTGATCAAGAGCGGCGGCGAGTGGATCTCTTCCATCGAACTCGAAGGGCTCATCCTCAAGGTGCCGGGGGTTGCCGAAGCTGCCGTGGTCGGCGTGCCGGATCAGCGCTGGGGCGAGCGGCCGCTGGCGCTGGTGGTTGCCAAGGCCGGCGAGACGGTCACACCGGAGGCCGTCCGCAGCGAGCTCGAGAAGATCGCCGAGCAAGGCCGCATTTCCAAGTACGCCGTTCCGGAGCGCATCGAGCTGGTGGACGAGATCCCCAAAACCAGCGTCGGCAAGCTCAACAAGAAAGTGATTCGCGCCGAATATGCGTGAACCCCTTGGGGCCGGCTTAGCCGGCCCCATATTCCTTTATCCAGTTGATGAACTTCTTGAGGTGGGCGGTCAGAAAGCCGACTTGCCCCTTTGGGAGGTGTGGGTGGGAAAGCACGCCGAGCAGGCATTTTTCCTGGCCTGCGAACGCCTTAGGATACCGGTCGCAAAACGGCCGTGGAGGCGGCGTGAAGAAGATCAGGAAGTAGGCTTGACAGCCCATATTAGCGGTCTATAATGGCGCTCCTCTTGAGGCGAACGGCCTTGAGGACAAGCGGCCCCGGTGGTGGGGCGACGCTCTTTAAAAAGTAAGTCCAGACAACTTGTGTGGGGGCTTGTGCTGGAGGCTTTGGCTGCATTGGGTGCA
>JAJUGG010000003.1 GCA_029268285.1 Ectothiorhodospiraceae bacterium
AGTGGACATGCCGTCGGCGGCCGCGCCGTCCGACAGCTGGGAGGCCTTGCAGGAAGAAGTCAGCGGCTGCACGCGCTGCAAGTTGTGTCAGAGTCGGACGCAGACGGTCTTTGGCGTCGGAAGCACAACCGCACGCGTGGTAGTCATCGGGGAAGGGCCTGGCGCCGAGGAGGATCGGCGCGGCGAACCTTTTGTCGGGCCGGCCGGAAAACTGCTCGACAATATGCTGCGCGCCATAGGTCTCGCACGGGATACGGTGTACATCGCGAACATTGTCAAGTGCCGGCCACCCAACAATCGAGACCCTGAAGCCGATGAGGTGGAGGCCTGCGATGGCTATTTGCAGCGCCAACTCGCGCTGATCGAGCCGGAGCTCATAGTCGCCGTCGGCCGCGTTGCCGCTCAGAACCTGCTCAAGACCGAGGCTCCCTTGGGGCGGTTGCGCGGCGACGTGCATCACTACGGCAGCCGGCGCATACCCGTCGTGGTCACCTATCATCCTGCTTACTTGCTGCGTTCGCCGCAGGAAAAGGCGCGTGCCTGGCAGGATCTCAAACTGGTTCGGCGACAACTGGCGTAGCGGCGGCACACAGCCCCGATGTTAACGCTATGAACGATATTCCTCTCATCCGGCTCATGAACGAGGCCGATATTCCCGATGTTATGGCGATCGAGAGCCGGGCTTATCCCTATCCTTGGACGGCGGGAATATTCGCGGACTGCTTGCGTGTGGGTTACAGCTGTTGGGTGTGCAGGGAGGGGGAGCGTCTAAGCGGCTATGCCATCCTGTCCTATGGGGCGGGGGAGGCGCACCTGCTGAACCTGTGCGTAGCGCCGGAGGAGCAGGGGCGCGGCTTGGGCGCGATCTTGCTGCGGCACGTGATACGTCAGGCCGAGAGGCTGGGGGCCGAGGCCGTGTTTCTGGAAGTACGGCCGTCCAATACGCCGGCGTTGCGCCTGTATTATCGGGCCGGTTTCAATCAGGTCGGACGCCGTAAGGGCTACTATCCTGCAGAAGGTGGGCGGGAGGACGCTTTGGTGCTCTCCCGCCGGCTCTAAGATCGCGAGTCGAGCGGCTGGCTCAGACTTCGTCGCGAATCCATTCCACTTCATCGACCTTCCAAACGCCGTCCTCCAATATCAGCCGTACATTGCCGCGCATTTGCGGGTGTTCATCGACTGAAACCACCTTGAGCAGGGCGCGGTCGCCTTGGATTTCGGACTCCTGGATTTCGACTTTTTTGGGCGCGCCCGTTTTCATGATGTAGAAGGCGCGATCACGCATGTCGGCAGGAAACTTCTCTTCGAAGCGCGTGATGAAGGCTTGGCTGTGGAAGGGCATGACCGTACGCGTGCTAAAGCTGCGTTTGAGCGCGCTGTGGTACTCCATGAAGATCTCGCTCGGCGACTTATCGGCAGCGTGCAATGCCATACTGAATAACAGCAAACTCAACAGCACTATGATCTTACGCATGTGAACTCCCCCGATGAACCTAGCCGCTTACTTATCGTTCTTGGATAGGTTTCTGCGGCGTCCAGCAGCGAGGGTGGGCTGTTGCCGGTGCGCCGAAGCCGCAAAACCTTGATTAGACTTTGAAGTCTATTTTTAACGGATCGCGAACCATAGGGCAAATGGTTCTAACCATAGAAAAATTTAAGCTTGGCGGTTCCGGGCTTACAATGGCCTGCTTGGCTTGAGCGACTATCTGGTAAGGAGAGAACATGTCCCCGCAGAACGATAAGCAGAAACCCACGCCCTGGCAGGTGGTTAAGAGCATACTTGCGGGCCTGATCGGGGTGCAGAGCGAAGAGGCGCGGCGACGCGACTTCACCCAGGGCAACCCGGCGGTTTATCTCATTGGTGGGCTTGTTGCGCTGGTGCTGTTTATCGTCGTGCTGGTCGTGATCGTGAATATGGTGGTTGGCGCCGCTAGTGCGTGAACGGGCGAAGCTCCGCTGCTCCTACAGAGGAGAAATAAGGACTCCATGGAAACGGTTCCTGGGGCGCGAGGCGGTAGCGCCGGTAGGTTCGACTTTAGTCGGACGTTGTCCGGCGCATCAGAACAGAGTCAGATCTACGAGAAAGTGCGGTACTGACGAGCTCACTCCTCAGTTTGACTAGGTTTCGGGGCGCAGGAGCGCGCGCTACGGAAAAGCGCACGACGCGTTACGCCACCGGTGGGGCTCCGAAAGTCACGCCGATCACGTCTTCTGCCGCTGCCGTACGCGAACGGTGCCATGCGGCTGGCGCCGCGATTGCACCCTACAAGGAAACGCACCGCTTTCAGCCTACCGTAAAGCCGGGGTTAAACCGCCGACGCACGGAAAAAGGCCGGGGAGGTAGGCCATGAGCGCTCCGCAGAGGGGTGCGTATGCCGGAGGGGCCGGGTCTTCCTCTTCAAGACCGCCGAGTCGCGCCGGAAAATGCAGGGCCCGCCGCGAGCGTCTCTCCGGAGGTGACGCGTATTACGTACCAGCGTCGGTCGGCTGAAACGGTGCGTGATACGCACCCTGCTACCGTGACCACCTCTCTGCGACATTTGCAGTAGGGCGCTATTCACGCCCTACTGCCCAGCATCACCAGCCGCGTTGGTGCGGCTGGGTATTCAGATGGCCTCGATGCGGCGGTATTGGTCGTCCAGAGTCACCAGCGCGGCGCGTGTTTCTTCGACCTTCTGGCGCTCTTTGTCCACGACGGCGGCCGGCGCCTTGTCGACGAAACTGGGGTTGCTCAGCTTGGCTTCGCCTCGCTCCAGCTCTTTACGCAAACGCTGCCGCTCCTTGTCGATGCGCGCGAGCTCGGCGCTTTTGTCGATGAGGCCGGCCATGGGTACTAGCACGCGCATGTCACCCACCAAGGCGATGGCGGACTCCGGCGCCTCATCTCCGGGCTCTAGCCAGGTCACCGACTCCAGGCGGCCCAGGAAGTCCAGCGATGCACGGTGTCTTTGCAGCCGTTGCCTGTCCGCTGCGCTGCCGTTTTGTAGCAGAACCGGCAGCGGCCGCGACGGCGCGATGTTCATCTCGCCGCGAATCCGACGAATGCCGGTGAGGAAGGCCTGCAGCCAGGCGATGTCCGTCTCCGCCTCGGCGTCTATCCGCGTTTCATCGGCTACCGGGAAGGGCTGCGTCATGATGGTGTCGCCCTCGGCGCCGGCGAGCGGCGCTACGCGCTTCCAGATGGTCTCGGTGATGTAGGGCATGAAGGGGTGGGTGAGGCGCAATGCGGCCTCCAGCACCCGGACCAGGGTGCGACGCGTGCCGCGCAGTGCGGCGGGATTGTCCGACTTCGTCAGTACCGGCTTGGAAAGCTCCAGATACCAGTCGCAGTACTCGTTCCAGATGAATTCGTAAATGGCCTGCGAGGCGTGGTCGAGCCGATAACCTTCGATCGCTTCGGCGACTTCCTGCTCCGTGCGCTGCAGCCGCGAGATGATCCAGCGATCGGCTGGGGACAACTCGATATCGCCGCCGTTAACACCGGTGTCCTCGCCCTCGGTGTTCATCAGCACATAGCGCGCTGCGTTCCAGAGTTTGTTGCAGAAGTTCCGGTAGCCCTCGACGCGGCCCATGTCGAACACCACGTCGCGCCCGGTAGTGGCCAGCGAAGCGAAGGTGAAGCGCAATGCGTCGGTGCCGTAGCTCTTAATGCCTTCCGGGAACTCCTTGCGCGTCGCTTTCTCGATGCGCTGGGCCATCTTCGGCTGCATGAGGCCGGTGGTGCGCTTTTGTATCAGTTGGTCGAGCTCGATGCCGTTGATGATGTCCAGCGGGTCGAGCACGTTGCCCTTGGACTTAGACATTTTTTGCCCGTCCGGGTCGCGCACCAGGCCGTGTACGTAGACCTCGCGGAAAGGCACATCGCCCATGAACTTCAGACCCATCATGATCATCCGGGCGACCCAGAAGAAGATAATGTCGAAGCCGGTGACCAGCACGCTGGTGGGGTAGAAAGTCTTTAGCTCTTCGGTCTGCTCGGGCCAACCCAAGGTGGAGAACGGCCACAGCGCGGAGGAGAACCAAGTGTCGAGGACGTCCTCGTCCTGAGTCAACGGCGTGTCGCCGAGATTGTGCTTTTCGCGCACTTCGGCCTCGCTGCGGCCGACAAATACGTTGCCCGCCTCGTCATACCAGGCCGGGATGCGATGGCCCCACCAGATCTGCCGACTGATGCACCAGTCTTCGATCTTGTACATCCAGTCGTAGTAGGTGTTCTTCCAGTTGTCGGGAATAAAGCGGATGCGGCCGCTTTCCACCGCCTCGATTGCGGGCTTGGCGAGCGGTTCGGCCTTCACGAACCACTGGTCGGTGAGATAGGGCTCGATCACGCTGCCGGAGCGGTCGCCACGCGGCACCATGAGGGTGTGGTCCTTGATGTCTTCCATCAGCCCCAGGGCTTCGAGGTCGGCTACGATGCGCTTGCGCGCTTCGTAACGATCCAGGCCGCGGTAGACTGCCGGCGCCTCGTTGTTAATCTTGGCGTCGATCGTGAAGATGTTGATCAGCGGCAGGTTATGACGGCGACCTACGGCGTAGTCGTTGAAATCGTGCGCGGGCGTGATCTTGACGCAGCCGCTGCCGAACTCGGGGTCGACGTAGTCGTCGCCGATGATGGGGATCTCGCGCTCGGTGAGTGGGAGCTTTACGGTTTTGCCGATGAGCTGGCGATAGCGCTCGTCCTCTGGATGCACCGCGACTGCAGTATCGCCCAACATGGTTTCGGGCCGGGTGGTGGCCACTACCAGATGGCCGGAGCCGTCGGCAAGCGGATAGCGCATATGCCAGAGGCTGCCCTTCTCTTCCTGACTCACGACCTCGAGGTCGGAAACGGCGGTGTGCAGCACCGGGTCCCAGTTGACCAAACGCTTGCCGCGATAGATCAAGCCTTCCTCATAAAGCCGCACGAAGACCTCGCGCACGGCATCGGAAAGCCCATCGTCCATGGTGAAGCGCTCGCGCGACCAGTCGACCGAGGCGCCCATGCGACGCAGCTGCTGCGTGATGGTGCCACCGGACTCCTCCTTCCATTCCCACACGCGCTTGATGAAGGCCTCCCGCCCCAGGTCGTGGCGCGTCTTGCCTTCCTGGTTGAGCTGACGCTCCACCACCATCTGGGTTGCAATACCCGCATGGTCGGTGCCCGGCTGCCAGAGCGTGTTGTCGCCCTTCATACGATGGTAGCGGGTCAGCACGTCCATGATGGTGTCCTGGAAGGCATGGCCCATGTGCAGCGTGCCCGTCACGTTGGGCGGCGGGATCATGATGCAGTAGGGGCGGCCCTCGCCGCGGGGCGCGAAGTGGCCGTCGCGCTCCCAGGCCTGGTAGAGGTCTTGCTCGATCGCGTGCGGGTCGTAGGTTTTGTCCATCGGGTGTTGCTATAGGGTCTTGGGTGTGAAGGCGGGCATTGTACCTCAGGCGGCGTCGCGCGGCAGGCTGCCGCGGTCGCCGCTGTCAGGGCCTCTGGACGGTAGTCTCATCGTCGCTGTAGAGCGCGCGTTCCACTTCTTCCAGCAGCGTCTCGCGCATGATGCGCGTGGCACGTTCGATGGCCGGCGGCAGTGCGGCGTCGATGGCCTGCTCGATCTGTTCGCGCAGGGCCTGGCGCTGATCGTCCACCGCGCCCCAATCTTCGGGCAGGGGAGCAGTCGGTCCGCGTGGCAGGTCCAGCGATGTGCCCGCGGCACGCAGGTAGTCTCCGGGGACGACGACGTCGAACAGCATGGGGATGCCGTTCTCGTCGAGGTAGAGCGCTTCCTCTTCGTCGAGCGCCGGGTCGAGTTCGCTAGCGGTGTTATCGTTCACGCGTTTTCCTTATCGAGGTTATGGTAGTGCAGCTCGTAACCGGCGCCGCGGTAGGCACGGTAACGCTGACGCGCCGCCTGGATTGCGCCGGGCCGCTGATCGACGACTTCCGCCAAGCGGCTGAAGTTCTGCCACGGTCCGTCTAAGGTGCCTGCCAAATTGACGAGCAGGTCCAGAGCGCGCTCGGGCACTCGCTCGCCCAACACGATCGGCGTGTCCTCATCGTCCGCGCCGACGCGGGCATGCGGGAGAAAACTGCCGCTACGGAAGGTCCAGAGCAGCTCGTCCAGCGCTTCCGTCTGCGCGCCATCCTCGGCGCGGATGAAGATCCGGTTGCCTTGGTTATAGGCCTTCTCGCACAGCCGGCAGGCGAACTGCTCGGCGGCCTGCCTTCCGCTGCCTGCCAGGATATAGAAATCTACGCGTTCCACGGGCCACGTCCTTAGATGAGCGGCGAAGCGGGCGCTCTTGCCTCGGCTTCGCCGGGTATATCCTGGTCCGTGGCGACCGCTCAGCCGTTGGCCCGCGCCACGCGATCCAGAAGGAATTGTGTCAGCAAAGGCACCGGTCTGCCTGTGGCGCCTTTCGCATCGCCAGTTTTCCAGGCGGTGCCGGCGATGTCCAGGTGCGCCCATTGATAGGCCTTAGTGAAGCGCGACAGGAAACTGGCGGCGGTGATGGTGCCTGCTGCGCGCCCGCCGACGTTGGCCATGTCGGCGAAGTTGCTGCTCAAGCTTTCGCCGTACTCGTCCCAGAGCGGCAGCTCCCAGGCCCGGTCGCCGCTGCTGCGGCTGGCCGCGAGCAATTCATTGATCAGCGGTGAGTGATTGCCGAGCAGACCATGGGCGACATGCCCCAGCGCGATCACGCAGGCGCCGGTGAGGGTGGCGATGTCGATTACGGCAGCCGGCTCGAAGCGCTCGGCGTAGGTAAGCGCGTCGCACAGAATCAGGCGGCCCTCGGCATCGGTGTTGAGGATCTCGATAGTCTGCCCCGACATGCTGGTGACGATGTCGCCGGGCTTGAGCGCGTTGCCATCAGGCAGGTTTTCGCAGCTCGGGACGACACCCACCACGTTGATGGGAAGCTCCAGCTCGGCGACGGCTTTGAGGGTGCCGAAGACGCTCGCCGCGCCGCACATGTCGTACTTCATCTCGTCCATGGCGGCGGCGGGCTTAATCGAGATGCCGCCGGAGTCGAACGTGATGCCTTTGCCGACCAGGACCACGGGCTTCTCGTCCGGCCTGCCGCCCTGGTAACGCATGACCACCAGGCGCGGCTCCTCGCGGCTGCCGCGCGCCACGCCGAGGAGTGCGCCCATGCCCAGCTCTTCCATCTCCTTGGGGCCGAGCACCTCTGTTTCGATACGCTCATAGTCCTGAGCGAGCTGTAGTCCTTGTTCGCCAAGATAGCTGGGGGTGCAGATATTGGGCGGCAGGTTGCCGAGATCGCGCGTTAAGTTGGTGCCGGCGACGATGGCGCGGGCTGCTTGCAGTGCGGCATCGCCAGGCGTCAGTTCGCGGCGGCTGGGCACGTTGAAAATCAGCCGTCGAAGCGGTCGCCGCTCGTTGTCCTGCTTGCTCTTGAGGCGGTCGAAACGGTACAGGCCGCTGCCGACTAGAAGAGCAGCTTCGCGCACTCGCCAGATCGGGTCGCGTCCCTTGACGTTGAGGTCGGTGAGATAAGAGACTGCCTCGGTTGCGCCGCTCTCGCCGAGGCGGGCGCTCATGGCTTCCACCGCCTTGCGGTAGGCGCGCTCGTCGAAGTCGCGCTCCCGGCCGCAGCCGATCAAGAGCACGCGATCGCAGAGTACGTTGGGAACATTGGTCAGTAACAGAGCCTGCCCCAGCTTGCCTTCCATGTCGCCGCGGCGAAGCAGCCCGGAGAGGAAGCCTTCGCTCGCCTTATCGAGATGGCGCGCCGCGTTGGATAGCCGGCGCGACTCGAAGACACCGACTACGACGCAGCCGGAACGCTGCTTCTCCGGGTTGCCGCTTTTGACAGAGAATTCCATCGACCACTCCTGTTTGTGCATGTGGGCCGTGCTGGCTCGGCGAAACAGCGCTATGCTGCGCCGCCGGGCAGCGCGGGCGTCGGATCGCGGGCGACTGTTGAGACATTCTGCAGTCCTGGCGGCCGCGCGATCGGGTATCGTGTGAGCATAGAAAGAGCCTGCCGGGGCTCTAGATGGGGCTTAGTTTAATGCATAAAACCGGGATGTTTGCAGTTCGGCCGGCCTCGGGGGGCGTTGCGTGAAGCTAAGGGTGCTGGATCGCTACCTCATCAAGGAGGTGGCGTTGTCGTGGTTGGCGGTAACGCTGGTGCTGGTCACCGTGCTGCTCACCAACCGTTTGGCACGCTTTCTGGCGGATGCGGCCAGCGGCGAAATTGCCGGCGACGTGGTTTTTACGCTGCTCGGCTTGAAGGCGCTCGGTTATCTCGGGCTGGTGCTGCCAGCGAGTTTTTTCTTGGGCCTGGTGCTGGCTTTTGGGCGCCTTTATCGCGATAACGAGATGGCGGCCATGATTGCCTGCGGCGCCGGCCCGCGCACCTTCTACCGCTCACTCTTCCTGCTTGCCGTGCCGTTGGCGGTGCTGGTGGGCTACATCTCCCTGTTCGTCGGCCCCTGGGCCAACGCGCTTGGCGAGCAGATCGAAGCCGAGGCGAGTCAGAGCGTGGGGTTTGCCGGCCTGCGCCCCGGCCGTTTCATGACCTCTGATGACGGTGATGGCATGTTCTACATCCAGGGCATGAGCGAGGGACAGCGCCTGGAGGGTGTGGTGATTCAGGCCGAGCGAGACGAGGGGCTGACGCTGGTATCCGCCGCTCGGGCGCGCCAGCAAGTCGACACCGAGACCGGCGAGCGCTTTCTCGTGCTGTACGACGGCGTGCGCTACGACGGCGTGCCCGGTGAGTTCGGCTGGCGGATGATGCGCTTCGAGGAGCACGGCGTGCGCTTACCGGAGCGGGGGAGTGCCGCTGTCGCAAGAATACGCAGCGACGCCATGCCGACGGAAGCCCTGCTGGCGGCAGGGCGCGCCGAAGACTGGGCTGAGCTGCAGTGGCGGGTCTCCATGCCCATCATGACCCTGCTGCTTACCTTCATGGCTCTGCCGCTGAGCCGGTCGGCGCCACGCGAGGGCCGCTACGGCAAATTATTGGCCGCTGTGTTGATATACGTCGCTTATTCGAACTTCCTCAGTGTGTCCATGGAGTGGATGGGCGATGGCGCATTGTCGCCGCTGATCGGCTTATGGTGGGTACACCTGGCGGTCGCTGCGGGGGCTGCGGCTTTGTTGATGCGGCACCACGGCGTGCGCCGTAGGAGGCGCGCATGAAACGCATGACGCGTTACATCGTCGGCAGCGCCATCGCCGGTTCGCTGATCGCGCTCCTGGTCATCGTCGCCTTGGAGCTGGTGTTTGCGTTCGTCGAGGAGACCGGTGACCTCGGGCGCGGCGACTACAACGCCTTGACGGCCATGCTGTATGTGCTGCTGACGGCGCCTTATCGCGCCTATGAGGCCTTTCCGATGGCGACGCTGATCGGCAGCCTCATGGGCTTGGGAACGCTGGCGGCTCGTAACGAGTTGACCGCCATGCGCGCCGCGGGATTCTCGGTGTTGGCCGTGGCGCGCGCGGTCATGCTGGCCGGTGTGGTACTGGGCGCCACCGCCTTCGCAATCGGCGAATATTTGGCGCCGCCGGCCGAGCACTATGCCCAGAACCTGCGTGCGATGGCGATGACGCAGCAAGTGGCGCTGGATCGCCAGCGCGGTTTCTGGGCGCGGGACGGGAGTCGCTTTGTCCAGGTCGATCGCGCCCTCAGCGATCGTAGCCTGCAGGGGCTGCGCATTTATGAGTTCGACTCGGAGCGCGAACTCGAGCAGGTGCTGCAAGCGGAATCCGCCCGATTCGGGGCGGGCGGCTGGCAGCTGCAGGGGGTGCGCGCGACGCGCTTCAGCGGCGAGGGAGTAGAGATTGAAGAACTGGCCGATCTTGTCTGGGACGCAGACCTCGAACCGCAGATGCTGGAAGTGGTCGTGGTGGACCCGGAAACCCTGCCTATCGCGGCGCTCACCGAATACATCGCCTACTTAGAGCGCAACGGGCTGGAAACGAGCCGCTACCGGCTGGCGTTCTGGGTAAAAATCGCCACACCGGTAGCCACTATCGCCTTGTTGCTGTTGACGGTACCGCTGGTATTCGGCTCGGTGCGTTCGGCCGGTGCCGGGCAGCGCATCTTCCTTGGCGTGTTGATCGGCATCGTGTTCCTGCTCTTCAACCGGCTGCTCAACCACGCCGGCTTGGTATACGGCTTGCCGCCGGCGTTGAGCGCGCTGCTTCCCAGCATGCTGTTCGGGCTGATTGGCCTATGGGGCGTGGCGCGGGTGAGGTAAGCCCAGTGTAGAGCCTAGTGCGCCGGGCGGCAGCTAGGCCATGAACGCTCCGCGGCGGCTTGCACAGGCCGCTGGGGTTAGGCTCTCGATCACCCCCCCCCTCCAAGACCGCCGCGCCGCGCAGAAGAAAGCGGGGCGCGGCGCGAGCATGCGCTCGTTCGCCACAGAAGAACTGCGATCCGCATCATCACATTGATAGCGCTGATGCCGAAAGCCTTAGCGCCGTTTCGGTTCGTGCAGCAGAACGGTGTCGGAGTAGATATCGTGCCAGGTGCGTTTCTGGCCGTCGAAAAAGGACCATAAAAAGCCGACGCCCAGCACCGCCCAGGAAAGGATGGCAATGAAGAAGCGGGTGCTTGCCGAGAGCAGGCGCGGCGGCGTGCCGTCGTTGCTGCGCACGCGCAGGCGCCAGGCGCGCATGCCGATGGTTTGGCCGCCGCGTATCCAGGACAATACGAAATAAGCATAGGCGGCAATGAATAGGGTGGTTTGGTAGAGCGGGTAGTACCAGTGGCCGCTGCTCAAGGCCTCGCCGCCGGTAACAGGCAGCCACAGCGCAGTGATCAGCATCCACAACGCCAACAGGATGAGTGCATCGTAAAAGCTGGAAAACAGGCGGCGGAACAAGCCGGCGGGGCGAGCTGCGACGGTGGACTCGGCGGTCTCCATCGAAGGCGGAAATCCTTTGGTCGAGAACTTGCGCGCTAAAGCGGCATCAAACAGGATGGCGCTCCCACGGGGAATCGAACCCCGGTTTCCGCCTTGAGAGGGCGGCGTCCTGGACCGCTAGACGATGGGAGCGTGCAGGATCTATTGTTGCCGTTTTGCGCAAAGGCGATCTCTGCAATGCGCGTCAGGCGGTGCTATTATACGCACTCTTTTCTTATGCTCAAGTACTCATAGTGACGGACCAGCAAATACACCTTCCAGAACCGATCATCATCCCCCGTTCGGAGCACCGAATCTCGCGGGCGAATATCAGTGACAACGCTCTTAAGGTTTTATACCGGCTAAAGAACGCCGGCTACGAGGCCTACCTGGTCGGTGGAGGTGTGCGTGATCTATCCTTGGGGCGGGAGCCCAAGGATTTCGACGTGGCGACCGACGCACGTCCGGAGGACGTCAAGAACCTCTTTCGCAACTGTCGGTTGATCGGTCGCCGCTTTCGCCTCGCGCACGTCCATTTCGGGCCCGAGATCATCGAGGTGGCCACCTTCCGCGCTCTGCATGACGGCGGGGACGAGGGCGAGGAGCGCGTGATCGAGGACGGACGTATTCTGCGCGACAACGTCTACGGTACCCTGGCCGAAGACGCCATGCGCCGCGATTTCACTATCAACGCCCTGTACTACAACATCGCGGACTTCTCCGTGGTGGACCATGCCGGCGGCATGGCCGATCTCGAGTCCGGCGAAATTCGTCTCATCGGCGACCCGCAAGTGCGCTTTCGCGAAGATCCGGTGCGCATGCTGCGCGCGGTGCGCTTCGCCGCCAAACTCGGGTTTCGCATCCACCCCGATACTGCGGATCCGATTCCGGAGATGGCCGAGTTGCTCGAGCATATTCCGGCTGCGCGGCTTTTCGATGAAATCCTCAAGTTGCTCATGGCCGGCGCCGGGGTGGAGACCTTCGAGCTGTTGCGTCACTACGGCCTGTTTGCACCCCTGTTCCCGCAGACCGAAGAAAGCCTACGCAATGAGCAGGACAGTACCAGCGGCATGTTCATCGCGCAGGCGTTGAAGAACACCGATGAGCGTATCGCCGAGGGCAAGCCCGTTACGCCGGCTTTCTTGTTCGCGGCCTTGTTATGGCCGGCGCTGCAGCAACGTCTGCGAGTGATGATGGAAGAGGGGCTGAGCGAGCCGCAAGCCTATCAGGAGGCATCCCGCGAAGTGCTGGCCGAGCAGGTTCAGACCGTGGCCATTCCCAAGCGCTTCAGTATGCCTATGCGGGAAATCTGGACCTTGCAGCAGCGCTTCGAGCGCCGCAATGGGCGGCGCGCTCTGCGCATGGTCTCGCATCCGCGCTTCCGTGCCGCCTATGATTTTCTCCTCCTGCGTGCCCAAGTAGGCGACGCTCCGGCCGACCTGGCCGAGTGGTGGCGTGAATTTTATGAGGGCTCGGAGGCGCAGCGTCAGCATATGGTGGATGACTCGTCGCCGCGGCGTCGCCGGCGCCGGCGCCGCCGGCGCAGCCCGAAGGCCAGCGAAAGCAGTGACTAAGCCCGTAGTCGTCGCTGTCGGCATCGGCAGCAACCTCGGGGAGCCGCTCGCGCAGGTGCGCATGGCGATCAGCGAACTCGCCAGTATCGAGGGCGTTACCTTGCGTGCGGTTTCCAGCCTGTATCGCAGCGCGCCGCTGGGCCCGCAGGACCAGCCTCATTATATAAATGCCGTGGCTTTGCTGGACTGTGTTCTCGAGCCGTTGGCGCTGCTGGATGCGCTGCAAGCCATCGAGAATGACCACGGGCGCGTGCGCCGGCAGCGCTGGGGCGCGCGGACCCTGGACTTGGACATTCTTCTCTGGGGGGAGGCTGTTCTGGACCTGCCCCGTCTTACGGTGCCGCATCCTGGGGTCCCCGAGCGCGCGTTTGTCTTGTATCCTCTGGCGGAACTCGATCCCGAGCTGGCCGTGCCCGGCCGAGGTCGGGTCGCCGAGCTCGTCGCTGCCTGCCCGGCGGACGACCTCAGCATCGTAGAGCCGCCACCACATTAATTAAAAGAATATGCGCGAACTAAGGCACATTGTCGTCGAAGGTCCGATAGGCGTCGGCAAGACCACGTTGGCGCGCCGGCTGGCCGAGAGCCTCGGTGCGGATCTGATGCTGGAACGCGCGGATGAGAACCCATTTCTCGAGCGCTTTTATCAGGATCCACGCGGCGCCGCGTTTCCGACTCAACTGTACTTTCTCATGCAGCGCGCAGAGCAGATGCGGGCGCTGCGCCAGTCCGATCTGTTTCAACCGCGCTGGGTTGCGGATTTCCTGTTCGACAAGGATCGCGTATTCGCCGAGCTGAATCTGGACGAGCAGGAACTGTCGCTCTACGACAAGGTGTATCGCGAGCTGGCGCTAGAGGCGCCGACGCCGGATCTGGTTATTTACCTTCAGGCGCCGGTGGATGTGCTGCTTCGGCGTATTGCCCAGCGCGGGTTGCCGTACGAGCAGGGCATCTCGGCGGACTACCTAAACCGCCTCTGTGAGGCGTATATTCAGCTTTTTTATCACTACGACCGTTCCCCGCTCTTGATCGTCAATTGCCGGGAGATCAACCTGGTGGACAGTGATCGGGATTACGAAATGCTGCTCGATCGCGTACGCTCCATCGGGAGCGGGCGGCACTACTTCAATCCCGCTCCGCTCGGTCTTTAGAGAGCGTTCGAGTCATCCGGGCTCAAACCGCTTCCCTGTTGTCGCGGTAGGACGAGGTCAATCGGATAGGCTCCTGGGCCTTTCGGCCGAACGTATTGTGTCCCAAGCGTTGTAAGGATCTGCCATGTACGGTTCCAAGCCGCAGGCGCAGCCGCCCAAGCCCGTTACGGTATCCCGGCTGCGCAAGATGAAACAGGAAGGCGAACGTATTGCTTGCCTCACCGCGTACGACTACAGCTTCGCGGCATTGCTGGAGAATGCCGGCGTCGATGTCATGTTGATCGGCGATTCGCTAGGGATGGTGATGCAGGGGCGGGAGACGACGTTGCCGGTGACGGTAGACGAGATCGTCTATCACACCCGCTGTGTCGCGGCAGCGCGTAAGCGCGCGTTAGTGATGGCTGATATGCCTTTTCTCAGTTACATCGATGAGCGGGAAGCGCTGCTCAACGCAGGCCGCCTTATGCAAGAAGGCGGGGCTCACATGGTCAAGCTGGAAGGCACCGGCGACCAAGCTCACATCATCGAGAGCCTGAGTCGCGCCGGCATTCCGGTCTGTGCTCATCTCGGGCTGCGTCCGCAGTACGTCCACAAGCTCGGCGGCTATTTGGTGCAGGGGCGGGAGGAGGCCGCTGCGCAGGCCATGGTCGATGATGCCAAGGCGTTGGAGGCGGCCGGCGCCGACCTCATGCTGCTCGAGTGCGTGCCGGCCGGGTTGGGGGAGCGCATCACTCGCGAGTTGGAGATCCCAGTCATCGGTATCGGTGCAGGGGCCGGCTGCGACGGGCAGATGCTGGTGCTGCAGGACATGCTGGGCATCACCCCCGGGAAAACGCCGAAGTTCACGCGCAATTTCATGACGGAAGGCCGAGGCAGCATCCGCGATGCGGTATCCGCTTATGTCGAAGAGGTCAAAGCCGGTACTTTCCCAGCGACGGAGCATTGTTTCCTGTGACGCAAGTAATCGATACCGTAGTAGCGCTGCGCGAGCAGGTTCGGGCATGGCGTTCTGCCGGCGAACTTGTAGGGCTGGTGCCGACCATGGGGAATTTGCATCGCGGCCACCTGAGCTTGGTCGAGGCGCTACAATCCCGCGTGCAGCGCGTAGTCGTCAGCGTGTTCGTCAACCCTACGCAGTTCGGGCCGGGCGAAGACTTCGACGCCTACCCGCGCACCCTGGAGGCCGATCGCGAGGCCCTGGCATCGAAAGGGGTCGATGTGGTGTTCGCACCGCCGGTGCGTGAAATTTATCCCGATGGCCCGGAACTTCGTACCCGGGTTGATGTTCCAACGCTTTCGGATATGCTATGCGGCGCTTCGCGGCCAGGACACTTCACCGGCGTGGCGACCGTGGTTTCGAAGCTGTTCAATATTGCGCAGCCCGATGTCGCTGCCTTCGGCAAGAAGGATTACCAGCAGCTCCTGGTGATTCGGCAAATGGTGCGAGACCTCCATTTCCCGCTTGAGCTGCTGCCGGTGGATACCTCGCGCGAGCCCGATGGGCTGGCGTTGAGTTCGCGGAACGCGTATCTCAGCGCCGAGGAGCGCACCCAGGCGCCGCTGTTGGCGCAGACGCTGCAGGGCGCGGTCAAGCGTCTGCAGTCCGGTGAGGCGGCGGCCCGCGTCGAGGCTTGGGGTCGCGAAACGCTGAACGCCGGCGGTTTTGAAACGGATTATTTCAGCGTGCGGCGACAGGCCGACCTGAAAGAACCACAGCACGGCGACAGGGAGTTGGTGGTGTTGGCTGCAGCCCGACTGGGTCGGGCGCGATTGATCGATAATGTGGAGTGTGCATTGAATCGCCCGCTTTGACAGGCAATAATGTGCTGCTTTGCAGTATACGGACCGGTTAGGGGATGGAGATGCTCCTGCCCAGTCGTGGTGAACCAAGCTAACGGTAATTCGCTTATGCACGTGACGATGCTGAAATGCAAGCTGCACCAGGCGCGGGTGACGCATACGGAGCTCGATTACGAGGGTTCGTGCGCGATCGATAGCGACCTCTTGGATGCTGCGGGCATACACGAGTACGAGCAGATCCATATCTACAATATCGCCAATGGTGAGCGCTTTACGACGTACGCGATTCGAGGAGAGGCGGGGTCCCGCATGATCTCGATGAACGGCGCCGCAGCGCACAAGGTCAACCATGGCGATCGGATTATCATCTGCGCCTACAGCCAAGTGCCGCAGGAAGAAGTCGCGGACCATCACCCGACTTTGGTCTACTGTGACGAGAACAACGACATCACCCATCGGCGGACCGCCGTACCTTTGCAGGTCGCGTGATGCTAAGCGGCGTCGCCTCTTTCGAGGGGCGACGCCGCTTTTCGTTTGCGGGGTCTGAAGTCTCCTTTCGGCTCGCATTTTTACCCCCATTATTTGCTAGTACTGTGGCCGGCGCGCATTAAGCCGCGGGTTGGGCTGGTTGTTCGGCAAGGCCGAACGTTGCTGCTGTAGAGCGCTCCGCCCTGTCTGGCTCCCAAAGTCTTGTTTGTCGTCATTGACGGCATTCGCGCCGTCTCTCCCGCACGGGCATGCGCTCGGTTCGGCGGGTGGGGTATCTTATTCGCATACTGGCCACCGGCCGCGCGATTGCGCATGGCCGCCTGTCGCAGACTACGGACGGAGTGTGAAAAGCAATAATGGCGGATGTGAAGCAAACCTCGACGTGGCTCAGCTTGCTCTCCCACCGGCGCCTGGTCGGCGGCTTAGTGCTGCGGGAACTCTTCGATAAGGATCCCCACCGCTTCCGGCGTTTTTCCCTGGAGCAGGAGGGCATTCTCTTCGACTACTCGAAGAATTTAATCACTGAAGACACCGTGCGCTTGTTGCTCGATCTTGCGCGAGAGGCGGGCCTGGAAGACTGGCGCGCGCGTCTGTTTTCCGGCGAGCCGGTGAATCACACCGAGCGCCGCGCAGCGCTGCACATGGCCCTGCGCGCACCGGATCAAGATTGGAAGGCTCAGGGCGAGTCGGTGAGCGAACAGGTGCGTACCATTCTCGCTCGCATGGAGCGCTTTGCCGAAGAAGTTCGCAGCGGCGCCTATCGCGGCTGCGGCGGCGAGAGCATTTCGGATGTGGTTCACATTGGCATCGGCGGCTCCGATCTCGGACCGCGTTTGGTGTTGGAAGCGCTGGCGTCTTTTGCCGATGGTCCGCAGGTGCATTTCGTCAGCAACGTCGACGGCGTGGAGTTGGAGCGGGCGCTCGCGCACTGCGACCCGCGCCGCACCCTATTCACCATCGTCTCCAAGAGCTTCGGCACTTTGGAGACCTTAAGTAATGCCGAAGCCGCACGGGCTTGGTTCCTAGACAGCGGTGCGGGAGAGGCTGAGATCGGCCGCCACTTCATCGCCATTACCGCCAACACCGAGCGGGCGGTGAAATTCGGTATCGACGCCGAGCAGATTCTGCCGATGTGGGATTGGGTCGGCGGGCGGTATTCGGTCTGGTCGGCCGTGGGGCTCCCGATCGCGCTGGCCTGCGGAATGGAGAATTTTCGGCGGCTGCTGGCCGGCGCGGCCGCCATGGATGCCCACTTTCGGGACGCGCCACTCGAGACCAACATGCCGGTGTTGCTGGCCATGCTGGGGCTCTGGCACATCGATTTTATGGGCATTGGCGCGCACGCGGTGGTGCCGTACACCGAACGGCTCGCCACGCTGCCCCATTATCTCCAGCAACTTGAGATGGAGAGCAACGGCAAGTCCGTGGATCGGGATGGGAATAGCGTGAGCTATCCGACGGCGCCGGTGATCTGGGGGCAGACCGGGACCGTCGGGCAGCATGCGTTTTTCCAGGCCCTGCATCAGGGTCCGCAGCCGGTGCCGGTGGATTTTATCGGCGTAGCCTCGCCCACGACGCGGTTCGACGACCATCATGACAAGCTGATGGCGAATCTGTTCGCGCAGGCTGAAGCGCTAATGCGAGGCCAGAGCGCGGACGAGGCTCGCGCTCTGATGGCGCGTCAGGGGCTGAAAGCCGGCGAGATCGAGCGCTTGTTGCCGTTTCGCGTGTTCCCCGGTAATCGCCCCAGTAACGTGCTGTTGCTGGATCGTCTGACGCCGGAGCGGCTGGGTGCGTTGATCGCGCTCTACGAGCACAAGGTGTTTTGCCAGTCGGTCATCTGGCGTCTGAACGCGTTCGATCAATGGGGCGTGGAACTCGGCAAGCAACTCGCCGACAGCCTCCTGCCGGCGTTGCGCGAAGGCGATGGCTTGGACCAGCGCGACTCATCCACCCGTGGGTTGGTGGAGCACTACCGCGCTTGGCGGTCGCAAAGCTAAGGCGCTTGCTCCATATCCGATAAGGGCGGAGCGGCTTCCCGCCGCTTCCTTTGCTATTCGATTCCCGTTTGTCGGGCTGCCGGAGTTCGATCTTTTTCGCTCAAACGCGTCAGCGCCCATTCGACGTGTTCGCGTACCAGTGCGGAGGGATGCGCGCGCCGGGCGTCAAGCGCGGTAACGGCTTCTGCCGTCGGCTCGCCGTTTCCCAGCGCCACCGCGATATTGCGTAACCAGCGCTCATGGCCGAGGCGGCGGATGGCGCTGCCCTCGGTGCGAGCGAGAAAGGTTTTTTCATCCCAGGCAAAGAGTTCTATCAGGGATGCTTGATCCAGCCCGTGTCGGGGGTGGAAATCGGGTTCCGCCGTGGGTTGCGCGAACTTATTCCACGGGCAGACGGTCTGGCAGTCGTCGCAGCCGAAGATTCGATTCCCGATCAACGGGCGTAAGTCCAGTGGGATGGCGCCGTGCAGCTCGATCGTGAGATAGGAAATGCAGCGGCGGGCATCGAGCTGATAAGGGCCGACGATGGCTCGCGTCGGGCAGACTTCGAGGCAGGCGCGACAACTGCCGCAGTGGGCGCCGGCCTTTTCGTCCACGGGCAAGGGAAGGTCTGTGAACAGTTCGCCCAGGAAGAAATACGAGCCGGCTTGGCGATCGAGGAGCAGCGTGTGCTTGCCGATCCAGCCGAGTCCCGCGTTCTCCGCCAGCGCTTTCTCCAGTACCGGTGCGCTATCCACATAAACGCGATAGCCCATCGGCCCGGTAACGGATTCGATGCGCTCGGCCAGCTGCTTCAGGCGCTTACGCATCAGCTTGTGGTAGTCGCGGCCGACGGCGTAGCGCGAGACGAAGGCCGTGCCGGCTGCTTGCGGCTGCTCTTCGCGTGCCGGCATCTGTGGCGGCAGGTAGTCCATGCGCACCGAGATCACCCGCAGCGTGCCCGGGTGCAAGCGTTCTGGCCGGCTCCGCTTGACGCCGTGGCGCCCCATGTAGTGCATATCGCCCTGAAAGCCGAGGCGCAGCCAGCGTAATAGGTGCGCCTCATGAGTTCCGAGGTCGATCCCGGTGATGCCGGCCGCGGCGAAGCCGAGCTCTCGGGCCCAGGCCTTTATTTGGTCGGCTAACGCGCGCGATTCAGAGCGGTTCAGATCAGGCATAAAACCATTGTAACCCGGTATACTTCTCCTCAATGACAACACCGCAGCACTATCTGTACTTGCCGGAACAGACGCGCGAACTCGACCGCATCGCGATCGAGGACTGTGGCGTGCCCGGTTACACCTTGATGCAACGTGCCGGAGCCGCTGCCTATGAGTTGTTGCGCAAGCGCTGGCCGGATGCGCGTCGGCTCGCGATCGTGTGCGGCGTCGGCAACAACGCGGGTGACGGCTACGTCATAGGCCGGTTGGCGTTGCAGGACGGGTTTCATGTGGACCTGTTGGGTCTCGGTGACCCGGCCAAGCTGCGCGGCGATGCGCGTACCGCTCACGACGATTATCTCGCTGTGGGCGGAAGCGTTCTGGCATTCGACAGCCGCCAGCTCGCCAAGTGTGATGTCATCGTCGATGCCGTGTTCGGAACCGGGCTCGATCGTGAGGTCGAAGGTGCCTGGGCGGAGGCCGTGGCAGCCATAAATGCTACGGAGTGCCCGGTATTGGCGGTGGATATTCCTTCCGGCTTGCATGGCGCGCGCGGAACGGTGCTCGGGCACGCCGTGCACGCTGAGGTCACCGCCACTTTCATCGGGCGCAAGGCCGGCCTGTACACCGGCGCAGGGCCGGAGCATTGTGGCGAGATCGTGTTCTTTGACTTGGCCGTGCCCGCGGAGGTCTATACGCGCGTCGCGCCGTTCGCCCGCTTAACCGGGGACGAAGTGCGCGCGCCCTTGCGACGTCCTCGACCGCGTGGGGCGCACAAAGGCCTGTTCGGGCATGTCCTGGTCGTCGGCGGCGATCATGGCATGGGTGGCGCCGTGCGCATGGCCGCTGAGGCCGCCGCCCGCGTTGGCGCCGGCCTGACCAGTGTCGCCACTCGCAGCGTGCACTGCGCCGGACTCCTGTCCGCGCGCCCCGAGCTTATGTGCCATGCGCTCGATAGCGCGCAAGACCTCGAGCCTTTGCTGGCGCGCGCCAGCGTGGTTGCCGTAGGCCCAGGTCTGGGCCGTTCGGCATGGGCGCGTGGGCTGCTTGAGGCCGTGCTGGCTTTCAAGGGGCCCTTGGTCGTCGATGCAGATGCGCTCAACTTGCTGAGTGAAGCGCCAAGGCGCAACGCCCGCTGGATTCTGACGCCCCATCCGGGCGAAGCTGCGCGGTTGCTGGGGTGTCGCGCCGCACAGGTGCAGGCGGATCGTTTCGCAGCGGCGGAGGCGTTGTGCAACCGCTATGGAGGCGTCGTCATTCTCAAGGGAGCGGGAACCATCGTGCGCAGCGAATCGGGCGCAATACGGGTTGTAAGCGGAGGTAATCCTGGCATGGCGAGCGGCGGCATGGGCGACACCCTGACCGGCGTCGTCGCCGGCTTGCTGGCACAAGGACTCGATAGCGACGTCGCTGCGACAATGGGAGCTTACCTGCACGCCGCCGCCGGGGATCGAGCTGCGGCGGGGCAGGGCGAGCGCGGGCTCCTCGCTAGCGATCTCCTGCCGCATCTGCGACGGTTGGTGAATCCATGAAAACCTTTCGCCTGGAACTGGCCGATAGCGAGGCGACCGAGCAGTTGGGCGCGCGTCTTGCGGAGCGCTTGCCGGACGCGCTAATCGTTTACCTGCACGGTGATCTGGGCGCGGGGAAGACCACGCTCGCGCGAGGTTTGCTGCGTGCGTTGGGCCATGAGGGCGCTGTCCGCAGCCCGACCTACACCCTGATCGAGCCCTACCGCGTCGGTGGGCACACCTTGTACCACCTGGACCTGTATCGGCTTGCCGACCCGGAGGAACTTGACTACCTCGGGCTTCGCGACTTTCTAGGCGAGCCTTGCGTGCTGCTGGTGGAGTGGCCGCAGCGCGGCGAGGGTATGCTGCCGGAGCCGGATTTGCACGTGCGCTTGGAGTACGCGGACACGTCACGGGTCGCCTTGCTTGAAGCGGCCAGCGAGCGCGGCGAGGCCTTCCTGGCCTCTGTCGCTTGAGAGGCGTGCCTGCGAGTTCCCGTAGCAGCTTGAGAATACTCGAATTAGTTCTTAAACCAATCTTTAGGAAGTCGGTCTATCCTACTCAGTGAGTTCGCTTTTATTGAAATTAAAGCGAGCTTATGCGTTACTTAGAAGCAACGATCTAGCTGGCCCTCGAGACGAGGGCAGGCTGTCCCGAACACTAATAATCCGGCGAGCAGCCCATGGCACGTATCCTTTTCCTGTTGCTCGTCCTGTTCCCGCTCAGCGCCACTGCGGCCAGCGTCAACGGAATCCGCACCTGGGCCGGTCCGGACGAAACCCGAGTGGTGTTCGATCTCAGTGACACGGTCGAGCACACGCTTTTCAAACTAGACAACCCGCCTCGGGTCGTACTGGACTTCAAGTCCACCCGAATGGACCCCGCGTTGGTGCAGGGAAAGGGGCCTACCGGCCTGGTGCAGAAAATTCGCAGCGGCGCGCGCGATGGCAATGTCTTACGCGTGGTGCTCGATCTGTCCGATGATGCGCGCGCGCAGAGCTTTATGCTGCGGCCGAGCGGGAGCTACGGCTACCGACTGGTCGTCGATCTGGAGCAGGAAGGTCGCGCGACCGCCCCGGTCAAGCGCGCGGCCAAGCCCGAGGCGCGGCCGCTCATCATCGCCATCGACGCCGGGCACGGCGGCGAGGATCCAGGGGCCATCGGGCCGGGTGGCACATATGAAAAGCATATTGTGCTGGACGTGGCGAAAAAGCTTGCCCATCTCATCGAGCAAGAGCCCGGCATGGAGCCCTTGCTGATTCGCACCGGCGACTACTATGTAGGGCTGCGGGCGCGGCGTGAGAAGGCGCGCGAGCACGGAGCGGACATATTCATTTCCCTGCACGCAGATGCCGTTCCGGCGCGTAGTGCCCGCGGCGGCTCGGTCTATACCCTCTCGCGCAACGGCGCTTCCACCGAGGCGGCGAGGCTGCTCGCGCAGCGCGAGAACTCGGCGGATTTGATCGGCGGCGTGTCGCTGGACGACAAGGAAGATCTGGTTGCCACTGTGCTGCTGGATCTGTCCCGCGCTGCGAACACCGAGTCCAGCATGCAGCTGGCATCCGCTATGCTCAAGCAACTCGGGACGGTCGGGCGCTTGCACAAGACCAGCGTAGAGCAGGCTGGGTTCGCGGTGCTGAAATCGCTAGACATGCCATCCGTTCTGGTGGAGCTAGCCTTTATTTCCAACCCACAGGAAGAGGCCTTGCTCAAGAACAGTTCGCACCAGTGGAAACTCGCGCGCGCTATCTTGTCGGGGGTGTTGGACTATCGTAATCGCTACATGCCCGCGGCAGCGCGTTATGCCGGTACGGCGACGCGCGAGCACGTAGTGCGGCGCGGCGATACTCTGAGCGGCATCGCCCAGAGCTATGACGTCAGTCTGGACGTGCTGCGCGCGGCCAACGGCTTGGCAGGCGATCACATCACCGTCGGCACCAAGCTGCGAATCCCCTGAGAGCCTATCCGAGCAGCTCTGCGCTACTGCGGCGGCATGGGATCGGCTTCAGCCCGCGCTCGACCCGCTCTCCCTTCACGGCGATCGGGGTTGTTCGAATAGGCTCTAAGGCGGCCACGTGGGTAGGCGACCTTCCGGCGCCTTGCCCTGAATCATCCGCGGAGAGGTCTAGCGCGCTCGCCGAAAGCCAAGCTGGGCGACTGGCCGCGGCGACGGGTCTTCCGTCATAATGTGGCGTTCATCCAGCGATTGAAGCATGCTCATGCCCGCGCCGCGTATCCAACAACTCCCGCCTCATCTGGTCAACCAGATTGCCGCCGGCGAGATCATCGAGCGGCCGGCTTCCGTAGTGAAGGAGCTGGTCGAGAATAGCCTCGATGCCGGGGCTACCCGAGTCGAAATCACTATCGAGGCCGGAGGCAAGCGCCTGATCCGCGTCCGCGACGACGGCCACGGCATTGAGCTGGACGACTTGCCCCTAGCCATGTCTCGGCATGCGACGAGCAAGATTCGCGAGCTCGATGACCTGGAACGTGTCGCCAGCCTGGGGTTTCGCGGCGAGGCTTTGCCGAGCATAGGCTCGGTGTCCCGGATGACCGTGACCACGCGCGTTGAAACCGAAGAGCGTGGCTATCGTGTCGAGCTGCTCGGGAGCGGCCTGTTACCCGAGCCGCGTCCGGCGGCCCATCCGCGCGGCACGACCATAGAAATTCGGGATCTATTCTATAACACGCCGGCGCGGCGGAAGTTCCTGCGCGCCGACCGCACCGAGTTCCAGCACGTGCAGGAGTTGGTGAAGCGCATGGCGCTTAGCCGCTTCGACGTCGCCTTTACGTTGATCCACAATGATAAGGCCGTCATCCAAAGCCCGGCCGCTCGCACCGAGCCCGAGCGTCAGGCGCGGGTAGCGGCCTTGCTCGGCAACGGGTTCGTCGAGCAAAGCCTTTATGTGGAAGCGGATACCGCCGGCCTGAAAATCAGCGGCTGGCTGGCGCTGCCGACCTACGCCCGTGCGCAGTCGGATCTGCAGTACCTCTACATCAACGGCCGTATGGTCAGGGACCGCCTGGCCGCGCACGCGATTCGGCGTGCCTACGCCGATGTGCTGTTCAAGAACCGCTATCCGGCTTACGTGCTGTATCTCGACATCGACCCGCGTCAGGTCGACGTCAATGTGCACCCGACTAAGCACGAAGTGCGGTTCCGCGACGGCCGAACGATCTACGACTTCCTCTTTCGGCGCCTGCACCGGGCACTCGAGGAGATGCGCCCGAACAGCGATGCCGACCAGCAGCCTGCGCCGCCGGCGCCGCGTCCGCGCGAGGATACGACTGCCGGTGCCTGGGCGCCTATCCATCAGCCCGCCTTGTCGCTGCCCACGCGAGAAGCGCCGCCAGCGTATACCGCGGTGGCGGTGCCGCAACAGGTCGAGGCCTATCGCCTGGAAGCCGCGGTCGCCGACCTGCGGCCCGCGGTCGAGCCGGCGCGGGAGCCGCGGCCTGCAGCCGCGGAAATCAGCGCAGCAGAGGGTGAAACCTGTCCGCCGCTGGGGTACGCGCTGGCACAGTTGCACGGGATCTACATCCTCGCGCAGAACGACAAGGGGCTGGTGCTGGTGGATATGCATGCCGCCCACGAGCGCATCGTTTACGAGCGCATGAAGCTTCAATTGCAGCGCGACGGCATCGCCTCGCAGCCCTTGCTGGTGCCGGTGGGGGTGGACGTCACGCCGGAAGAGGCGGATGCTGCCGAAGAGCATGCGCAGGCATTCAACACGCTCGGCTTCGAGGTCGACCGCGCCGGGCCGGACAAGCTATTGGTACGGCGCGTGCCCGTGC
This sequence comes from Ectothiorhodospiraceae bacterium, assembly GCA_029268285.1. Taxonomy (GTDB): domain Bacteria; phylum Pseudomonadota; class Gammaproteobacteria; order Nitrococcales; family AK92; genus JAJUGG01. Next base: position 24,306 of record JAJUGG010000003.1, read on the forward strand.
TGCTGCGCGACTGGGATGCGGCCGGGCTGGTGCGGGACGTGCTCGGAGATTTGCGCGCAAACGGTAGCAGCGGACGACTGCAGCACGCGCTCAACCACGTGCTCGGCACGATAGGCTGCCACGGGTCGGTGCGCGCGCATCGACGCCTCACCTTGGCGGAAATGAACGCCCTATTGCGCGAGATGGAGCACACTCCGAACAGCGGGCAATGCAATCACGGTCGTCCCACATGGACGGCTTTGTCGATTGCTGAGCTGGATCGCCTATTCTTGAGGGGACAATGAGCGAGGTCGCGGCGCCGGGTGCCCGCCCGCCAGTGATTTTTCTCATGGGGCCGACGGCCTCTGGGAAGACGGCGGCAGCGGTCGAGATCGTGCGGCATTTGCCGGTGGAGATTATCAGTGTCGATTCGGCGCTGATCTATCGCGGGATGAATATTGGAACGGCAAAACCAAGTCCCCATGTCCTAGCGCAGGCGCCACACCGCTTAATCGATATTTTGGAGCCCGGCGAGGCCTATTCGGCGGCGCGCTTTCGCGAGGATGCGTTACGAGAGATCGCCGATATTCAAGCGCACGGCCGCGTGCCACTTCTAGTGGGGGGTACCATGCTGTACTTCCGCGCTTTGCAGTACGGTTTGTCCGAGCTGCCGAAGGCCGACCCTGCCGTGCGAGCCCGCCTCGAGGAGGAGGTTCGGGAGCAGGGCTTGCAGGCGCTCCATGCGCGATTAGCGGAAGTGGATCCACAGGCGGCGGCGCGCATTCATGCCAACGATCCGCAGCGAATTCTGCGTGCGCTCGAGGTATACGAGCTCGCGGGGCGGCCCATGAGTGAACTGATGGCGCGGGGGCGTGTAGAACCTTTTCCTTATTCTGTTGCCAAATGGATCGTGGCGCCGCGTGACAGGAAGTGGCTCCATCAGCGCATCGAGGCGCGCTTTCGCCAGATGCTGCGGGAAGGATTTATTGAAGAAGTGCAGGCTCTGCGTGAGCGGGGTGATCTGGACCTGAGCAAGCCGTCCATGCGAGCGGTGGGATATCGCCAGGTTTGGGAGTATCTGGAAGGTCGCTACGACTATGAAAAGATGGTCGAGCGGGGCATTATTGCAACGCGGCAATACGCTAAGCGTCAGATGACGTGGCTGCGCTCCGAGCAGGGGGCTAGTTGGTTCATGAGCGATGATCCCGAGCTTCCCGCGCTGTTGCTAAACAGGGCGGAAGCCCTGATGGGGCAATAGGTTATGGGGCTGGGTGCGTGTGCTAAGCTTCCAGACCTTTCAGGTAGCGCGTGGTCATCGCGCGGAAGCTGCGCCGGGCGAACGGTTGGGTGCCCGCCGAGAATAAAAATCAACCGAGATGTTGTGTAAGGAGTAGGCTAATGGCCAAAGGGCAGTCGCTTCAAGAACCGTTTCTGAACGCTCTCCGCAAAGAGAAGATTCCGGTATCGATCTATTTGGTCAACGGGATCAAATTGCAGGGGCAGATCGAATCTTTCGACCAGTTCGTGGTCTTACTGAAGAACAGCGTCAGTCAGATGGTGTACAAGCACGCCATCTCCACCATCGTACCGTCGCGCAACGTACGGCCTGCGGCCTCCGATGAGCGCGGCCAGGAGTTCGGTAATTTCTGAGTTGAACCAAACGCCTACGACCACGGCAGCCGGCCTTTTCGAGCGTCCGACAGGCGGCGAGAAAGCTGTTGTGGTCCATCTGGATCTGGGTGAGATCGGCGCGGAGGAATCCATCGCCGAATTTATCGAATTGGCGGAATCGGCAGGTGCCGAAGTCCTCGAGACGTTCATCAGTCGGCGTAAAGCGCCTGATCCGCGTTACTTCATCGGTGCCGGCAAAGCCGAAGAGATTGCGACTTTCGTGCAGGGGCACGGCATCGAGGTGGTGTTGGTCAATCACGCCATCAGTCCCGCACAAGAGCGCAACCTCGAGCGGGTGTTCAAATGCCGGGTGCTCGATCGTACCGGATTGATTCTAGATATCTTCGCGCAGCGGGCTCGCTCCTTCGAGGGTAAGCTGCAGGTCGAGCTCGCGCAGTTGCGCCATATCGCGAGCCGGCTGGTCCGAGGCTGGTCGCACTTGGAGCGACAGAAAGGCGGCATCGGCCTGCGCGGCCCGGGTGAAACCCAGCTCGAAATGGACCGACGCATGCTCGGGCAGCGCATCAAGCAGCTCGAGCGCAGGCTCGTGAAGGTGCGACGTCAGCGTGAACAAGGTCGCCAAGCGAGACGTAAGCAAGAGCTGCCGGTGGTCGCGCTGGTCGGCTATACCAACGTTGGTAAATCGACCTTGTTCAACCGCGTTACAGCCGCGGAGGTGTACGCGGCCAACCAGCTGTTTGCGACCCTAGACACGACTTTGCGTCGGCTTGACCTCGACAACGGCCAGCCGGTGATCCTGGCGGACACGGTCGGCTTTATTCGCGATCTGCCGCATCACTTGGTTGCCGCTTTTCGCTCCACTTTGGAGGAGGTCGCCGAGGCGGATTTACTGTTGCACGTCATCGACGCTTCCGACGACGAACGCGAGGAACACATCGCTCAGGTCGAAGAGGTTCTGAGCGAGATCGGAGCGGGCGAGGTGCCGACCCTGCGGGTATACAACAAGGTCGATCTCGTCGCGCGTGAGCCGAGCATCGGCTATGACGGCGACGGCCAACCGCAGGAAGTGTGGCTGTCGGCCGCCTCGGGCGAGGGCACCGAGCTCCTGGTCGAGGCGCTGGAGGCACGGCTGAGCGCCGGTCGCGTACGCGGCCGGGTCGTTCTTGCGCCGCAAGAGGGGCGCCTGCGTGCGCGCTTCTACGCGCTGGGCGAAGTATTGGACGAGCAGGTGACGGAAACCGGCGAGTCGGTCCTGGAGGTCGACCTGCCGCGGCGCGAGCTCGAGCGCCTATATCGCAGCGAAGGCCTGACGGCGCGCATCGAAGCGTCGGCCTGAGCCGCGCCGGAAGCCAAGGCGCGCCGGTGCGCCTTGGCTTGTGCGTCCCGTGTCTTTAGAATCCACCACCTGACGCGACCACGATAATCGACGCGCGGACTCACGGAGAAAAGCATGTCTTGGAATGAACCGGGGGGGGGAGACCGAGACCCCTGGAGCGGCTCGGGCCGCAACAATCAAGGTCCGCCGGACCTCGACGAACTACTCAAGAAACTCCAGGATCGCATCAACCGCTTGTTCGGACGCCGTCCGCGCACCGGCGGAGGTGGCGGTAGTGGCAGCTCGTTCGGGATCGGCCTTGTGGTGGTCGTTCTGCTGGTGGTTTGGCTTGCTTCCGGCTTTTTCGTCGTTGACGAAGGTAAGCGCGGTGTCGTGCTGCGCTTCGGCAAGTACGTCTCGACCGAGATGCCAGGGCCGCACTGGCAGCCTCCGTATCCCATTACCGATGTGCGCATCGTCGACGTCTCGGCGCGGCGCACAATTCGGATAGGCTACGACTCCCCGACGCGGGTGAACCCGGAAGAAGCGCTCATGCTGACCCGCGACGAGAACATCGTCAGCGTGCAGCTTGCCGTGCAGTGGCAGGTCAGCGAGCCGGACAAGTACCTGTTTACCCTGATTCAGCCGGAGCAGACGCTCAAGCAGCTTACCGAGAGCGCCCTGCGCGAGGTCGTCGGCAAGAGCGACATGGACTTCGTGCTCACCGAGGGGCGGGCCGAGGTGGTCAATGCTACCATGGCATTGGTGCAGCAGACGCTGGACGAGCGCTACGACGCCGGCATCCGCGTGGTGGAAATGGCCATTCAGGACGTGCAGCCGCCGGAGCCGGTACAGGGCGCGTTCTCTGAGGCTATTCGGGCCCGCGAGGACGAACAGCGCTTCATCAACGAAGCCCTCGGCTACCGTAACCAGATTATCCCGCAGGCCAAGGGCGAGGCTGCGCGCATCATCGAGGAAGCGCAGGGCTACCGCGCTCAGGCCGTTGCCAACGCACAGGGCTCTGTCGCGCGCTTCCTCGCCGTGCTGGAAGAGTATTCACAGGCCCCCGAGGTGACGCGCGAGCGCCTCTACATCGAGGCCATGCAGAGCGTGCTGTCTCGCACCAGCAAGATCCTGGTGGGCGGCGACAGCGCACCGCTAATGTACCTGCCGCTCGATCGCCTGCCTACTTCCGGGCGTAGCGGCGAGCAAGGCGCTGTCGGCGCAGATGCGAACGAAGCGAACGCAGCGGGCAACGAGACCCCTGCGCAATTGCCGCTGAGTCGTGAACGGCTGCGCAGCCGGGAGGTGCGTTGATGACTAATTTCAAGCCGATCGCTCTGATCCTTGCGCTGCTCGTGCTCATCACGGCATGGCTATCCGCCTATACCGTCGACGAGACCGAGACGGCTATCAAATTCCGCCTTGGGCGGATGGTCGAAGAGGGCATGGAGCCAGGGCTGCACTGGAAGATACCGTTCATCGAAACCGTGCGTCGCTTCGACGACCGGGTGCATACGCTGGACGAGCCGCCGTCGCGTTTTCTTACCTCGGAAAAGAAGAACGTGATCGTCGACGCCTTCGTGAAGTGGCGTATCGCCGACCCCTCGCAGTTCTATGTATCCTTGGCCGGTAACCCGGGGCTGGCGAATCAACGCCTGAGCGAGATCATCAAAAGCGGACTGCGCACCGAATTCGGCAAGCGCACTATTCAGGAGGTGATCTCCGGCGAGCGGCGCAGCATCATGGACTTGCTCAACGAGCAAGCATCCAGCGTGGCCAAGCCGCTCGGGCTGGAGGTGGTCGAGGTGCGCATTCAGCGCATCGATCTGCCCAGCGATGTCAGCGAGTCGGTCTACCAGCGCATGGCGGCCGAGCGTGAGCGCGTGGCGCGCGACTTCCGCGCTCGCGGTCGCGAGCAGGCCGAGCGCATCCGCGCCGAAGCCGATCGGGAGCGCACTGTGCTGATCGCCGAGGCGCGTCGCGAGGCCGAAGAGTTGCGGGGTCTGGGCGAAGCCGAGGCCACGCGTATCTTCGCTGAGGCCTATAACCGAGACCGCGATTTCTTCGAGTTCTATCGGAGCCTCGAAGCCTACGTGAATGCGTTCGACGAACGCAGCGACGTGCTGGTTCTGGACCCGAACGAGTCGCAATTCTTCCGCTTCTTCGACCAGTCCCGGCCGGGCCGCTAAACCGCGGCCTGGTGCGGACCGGCCTATTACCGAGAGTGGCTTGAGCCTTGCTGCAGGATCTTCTGGCCGCGCTCGCGCTGGTACTGGTGCTGGAAGGGCTTCTGCCCTTCGCCAGCCCCGGCGCGCTGCGGCGTGCGATGTTGCAAATGGCGCAGCTGGACGACCGCGGCCTTAGGGTAGCGGGGCTGGTGTCCATGCTGCTGGGTTTGGCGCTCCTCTACCTGGTGCGGCACTGATGAACGAGAACGACTACTCCAAGGACAATCCTTGGTTGTTACCCGAGGGCGTGGACGAGCTGCTGCCGCCGCGGGCGATGCGGGTCGAGCAACAACGACGCGAGTTGCTCGACCTTTTTTCCGCCTGGGGCTATGAGCTCATTATGCCGCCGTTCATCGAGTTCCTGGATTCGTTGCTTACCGGCTCCGGCCATGATCTCGACCTGGAAACCTTCAAGCTCACCGATCAACTATCCGGTCGGCTGATGGGCGTGCGGGCGGATATGACGCCTCAGGCAGCGCGCATTGACGCTCACCAATTGCTTCGCGAAGGTCCGGTGCGGCTTTGCTATATCGGTACGGTTCTGAAGACCCGCCCGGATGCCATGGGTGGCTCGCGCGATCCTCTGCAACTCGGTGCCGAACTGTTTGGTCACGCCGGTATCGAGAGCGACGTCGAGGTCATTTCGCTGATGCTGGAGGTGCTCCGTACCACCGGCGTTCACGACCTGTATCTGGACCTGGGGCATGTCGGCATTTACCGCGGCCTGACGCATCAGGCAGGCCTCGGCGATGAAATCGAGGCGCGCTTTTTCGATGCGCTGCAGCGGAAAGCCGCGATCGAAATCGAAGAGCTGCTCGGCGCCGCGGATATCGATAGCACCCATCGCGCCATGCTGGCGGCGCTGCCGGATCTCAACGGCGGCACGGAAGTCCTGCAGCGTGCCGTCGAAGAGCTGCGCCACGCCGACAAGAGCGTGCGCGAAGCGCTGGACGAGCTTGCCGCGATCGCGACCTCGCTGCAGCAGCGCGAGCCGAGTTTGCCGCTGTACTTCGATCTCGCCGAGCTGCATGGCTATCAGTACAAGACTGGGGCGGTATTCGCCGCGTTTACGCCCGGCTATGGGCAGGAGCTTGCGCGTGGCGGGCGCTATGACAATATTGGGCGGATATTCGGCAGAGCGCGGCCGGCAACGGGCTTTAGTGCCGACCTCAAGGCATTGGCTGCTTTGACTGCCGAGCCGGTGCAGACCGCTGCAGCCGGGGTTCTCGCCGACTGGACTAACGATGCCGCCGCGCTCGCCGAGGTTCGGCGCCTGCGCGAGCAAGGGGAGCGAGTGGTATGGTCATTGCCGGGGCAGCAGGGTAACGGCGGCTGCGACCGGCGGCTGGTACAACGCAAGGATGGCAGCTGGGCCGTCGAGCCGCTCTGATGCAGGGCGCGCCGCTGCGGTTTGGTAACTAGGATTCCCTTCAACTTTCGATCGAGACGGGTAAATGGGCAAGAACGTCGTAGTCATCGGCTCGCAGTGGGGCGATGAGGGCAAGGGCAAGGTCGTCGACCTTCTAACGGACCGGGCCGCAGCAGTGGTTCGCTTCCAGGGTGGGCACAACGCCGGCCACACCTTGGTGATCGACGGCGAGAAAACCGTCCTGCACCTCATTCCGTCGGGCATTCTGCGCGACAACGTGCTTTGCCTGATCGGCAACGGTGTCGTGTTGTCGCCCAAGGCGCTGCTCGAGGAGTTGAAGCAGCTGGAAGCGAAGGGCGTGCCGGCGCGCGAGCGGCTGCGCATCAGCCCGGCTTGCCCCGTGATTCTGCCTTCCCACGTCGCGCTGGATGTCGCACGCGAGAAGGCACGCGGCAAGGCGGCCATCGGCACCACCGGCCGTGGCATCGGCCCGGCTTACGAAGACAAGGTGGCGCGGCGCGGCCTGCGTGTTTCCGACTTGCTGCACCGCGAGCAGTTAGCGGCGAAGCTGGGCGAACTGCTCGATTACCACAACTTCGTATTGCAGCACTTCTACAAGGAGAAGGCGCTCGACTTCCAGCAGATTCTGGACGAGTCCTTGGCGCACGCCGAGGAGCTTCGTCCGCTGGTCACGGACATTGGTGCCGTGCTGCATCGCCTGCAAGCCGAGGGCAAGAGCCTTCTGTTCGAGGGCGCGCAAGGTACGCTGCTTGACATCGACCACGGCACGTACCCGTTCGTGACCTCCTCCAACACTACCGCAGGGGCTGCGGCTAGCGGCAGCGGCGTCGGGCCGCGCGACCTGCATTACGTGCTCGGTATCACCAAGGCTTATACCACCCGCGTAGGAGCCGGTCCTTTCCCGACCGAGCTGTTCGATGAGCTGGGCGAGCACCTGGGGCAGCGTGGCCATGAGTTCGGCGCCACGACCGGCCGCCGCCGACGTTGCGGTTGGTTCGACGCCGTGGCGCTGCGGCGTGCGGCGCAAATCAACAGCCTGTCCGGGCTGTGCATCACTAAGCTTGACGTGCTCGATGAGCTGGATACTTTGCAGATCTGTGTCGGCTACCGCTGCGGCGGCGAATTGGTCGATACCTTGCCGCCGGGTGCGGAGCTGCTCGCCGAGTGCGAACCGCAGTACATCGAACTGCCTGGCTGGAAGCAGTCCACCGTGGGTGTGCAACGCTACGAAGACTTGCCGGAGAATGCTCGGCGTTATCTCGAGAAGATCGCCGAACTGGTCGAGGTGCCGATCGATATCATCTCCACCGGCCCGGACCGCAAGGAAACGCTGGTAATGCGTGATCCGTTCGCGGACTGAAGGAGGGCGGGCGCTACCGGGAGTAGCGCCCGCTTTTTTTGTGTCTGGGCCTGAGTTCAGGCAACAAAAAAGGCGAGCCTAGGCTCGCCTTTTTTGTCAGGTATTGGTGCCGAGGAGAGGACTTGAACCTCCACGGGGTTGCCCCCACTAGCACCTGAAGCTAGCGCGTCTACCAATTCCGCCACCTCGGCGATGATCGGCTGGATCAGCCGTCACCGTCATTAGGGCGCAAACTTTACCGGCGGTTGTTATTACTGTCAACGGCCAAGTTACACTTTCATGCAAATAATCTCGTTCCCTCATCCCGTAGCGATGGCGGGACCGCGTCGGCGGCCGCAGCCAAGGCTTGCAGGTCGGCGCAGTTGGCGTATCCTGCGCTTCATACAGAGATAAGGGAACCAAGGGTTTAATGACGAAAAAGGGAAAGCAAGCGCGGCAGGATCCTTACCTGGAGAGGGAAAGCCGCAAGTACGATCACCCCATTCCGAGCCGGGAATACATACTCGATCTTCTGCGGGAACGCTCCCGGCCACTTAGCCGCGAACAACTGATTCAAGCGCTCGGCTTAGAGGCGCCCGAGGCCGTGGAGGGCTTGCGCCGGCGCTTGCGCGCCATGGAGCGAGACGGGCAAGTGGTGCGCAATCGGCGCAAGGGCTATGTCATCGTCGACAACGAAGACCTCATTCGCGGCCGTGTCACCGGGCACCCGGAAGGCTGGGGCTTCGTGACCCCGGATAGCGGCGAGGACCGGATTTATCTCTCGCCTAGGCAGATGCGCCTGCTGCTGCATGGCGACCGTGTGGTCGTGCGCATCGTGGGCCTGGACGCGCAGGGGCGGCCCGAAGGCGAGTTGGTCGATATCCTGCAGCGCTACAACAGGCAAGTAACCGGCCGCTTCTATTCCGAAAGCGGCGTGGGTTTTGTCGTCCCCAGCAATCGGCGCATTCATCATGACGTGATCATTCCCGCTGCCGAGCAGGGCGGGGCAGAGGATGGTCAGTTGGTGGTGGCGGAGCTGGTGCAGCAGCCCAGCGAGCGGCGCATGCCCATCGGCCGTGTGGTCGAGGTCATGGGGACCCATATCGCGGCGGGTCAGGAGATTGCCGTTGCGGAGCGAGTGCACGGCATTCCGGTAGAGTGGCCGGAAGAGGTTGAGCGGGAAATCGCGCGCTTCGGCGAAGAGGTTCCCGAAGCCGACAAGGCTGGCCGCGAGGATCTACGCGATCTGCCGCTCGTGACCATCGACGGGCCCGATGCGCGCGACTTCGATGACGCCGTTTTTTGCCGGCCAACCAAATCGGGCTGGCGTCTGACGGTCGCTATCGCCGATGTGTCGCACTACGTGCGCGGCGGCACCGCCCTCGATCGCGAGGCGCTCAACCGCGGCAACTCAGTCTACTTCCCGCGTGCCGTGGTGCCAATGCTGCCCGAGTTGTTGTCCAACGGCCTGTGCTCGCTCAATCCGGGCGTCGATCGCCTCACCATGTGCTGCGAGATGTTGATCGGGCCGGACGGCACGCTCAAGCGCTCGCGCTTCTTCCGTGGCGTGATCCGCTCGCATGCGCGACTGACCTACCAGGAGGTAGCCTCCATCCTGGACGGCAGCGATTCCGAGGCGATCGAGCGACGCAAAGACCTGGTGCCGCACCTGCAGGCGCTGCATGGCGTCTATAAGGCCTTGCGCATTCAGCGCGAAAAACGCGGTGCGATCGATTTCGAGACGACCGAATCGGTCATGGAGTTCGACGAACAGGGCCGTGTACTGCGCATTGTGCCGGCCGAGCGCAATGATGCGCACAAGCTCATCGAAGAGTGCATGGTCATTGCCAACGTCGCCGCGGCGCGTTTTCTGCAACGGCACAAGATGCCTGCGCTCTATCGCGACCACGAAGTGCCGGACGAGGAGAAGGTCGAAGCGCTGCGTCAGTTCTTGGCGCAGGTCGGGCTCAAGCTGCCGGGCAATCGTACCGTGCCCAAGCCGTCCGACTATGCGGTCTTGCTCAAGCAGATTCAGAACCGTCCCGACAAGCACCTGATTCAGATGGTTTTGCTGCGTTCCTTCAAGGCCGCGGACTACCGCCCGGAAAATATCGGGCACTTCGGTCTTTCCCTGGAGGCGTACGCACACTTTACCTCGCCAATCCGGCGTTACCCGGATTTGGTCGTGCACCGCGCCATCGGCCATGTGCTGGATGGCGGCAAGGCGGCCGACTACGAGACTAGCGCCGATCGCATGGTGGTGCTGGGCGAGCACTGCTCGATGACAGAGCGCCGTGCCGACGAGGCCACCCGCGAAGCGACCATGACGCTCAAGTGCGAGTACATGGCGGATAAGCTCGGGCAGGAGTTCGACGGCATCATCAGTGGCGTTACTGCCTTTGGCATATTCGTGCAGCTTAGCGAGGTTTTCGTCGACGGCCTGGTCCACATCTCGACGCTCGGCGATGACTATTACCACTTTGATCCGATCGGTCATCGCCTGGTCGGCGAGCGGACCGGCAAGGAGTTTCGTCTCGCCGACACTGTTCGGGTGCAAGTCGCCCGCGTCGATAAGGAAGAGCGGCAGATCGACTTCGAACTGATCGGGCATGAGGGGCGCCCGCGGCGCGGCAGCCCGGTAGACGGCAAGAGTCAGCGCAAGCCGGGCGGTAGTCGGCGTCGCCAAGCGCGGCGTAGCGGTGGACGCAGGCGCGGCTAGATATGGCGGGCGAGCAGTACATTTACGGCCTGCACGCGGTGCGGGCCGCGGTGAAATACGATCCGGCCCATATCGTCGAGATTTGGCTGGAGCAACGGCGTCATGATGCTAAGGTTCAGCGTCTGTTTGCCGCTCTGGAGGGCTTGGGGCGGCCCGTGCATCGCGTGGCACGCCGGGAGCTGGATCGTTTGGTGGACGGTGCGGCGCATCAAGGCGTGGTGGTGCGCTACAGTGGCCCGCCGCCGCAGGGTGAGGACGAGTTGGAGCGGCTGCTCGATGGGCTCGACCATGATCCCTTCTTGCTGATTCTCGATCAGGTGCAGGACCCGCATAACCTGGGCGCTTGTCTGCGCAGCGCCGATGCTGCGGGCGTGGATGCCCTGATTGCGCCACGCGACCGCGCGGTAGGCTTGACGCCCACCGTGCATAAAGTCGCCTCTGGTGCCGCCGGCACCGTGCCTTTCTTTCAGGTGACTAATCTTGCCCGCACGCTGGACGCCTTGAAGGTGCGCAACATCTGGTTGGTCGGCGCCGCTGGCGAGGCCGAGCAGAGCGTCTATGAAACCGACATGCGCGGGCCGCTCGCCATCGTCATGGGCGCGGAGGATACGGGGCTGCGCCGGCTGACCCGCGAGCGTTGCGATTTTCTCGCCCGCATTCCCATGCAGGGGCAGGTGGAGAGCCTCAACGTCTCCGTGGCGACAGCGGTGTTTTTATTCGAGGCGCTACGCCAGCGCGGGCAGTGAAGGCCTCGCGAGGCGTCCGAAATCAATGCTTTGCTAAACCCCGGTCGCTCCGCTACACTACGCGATCTTTTTTAGGCGGGCACCCGCCTCCTTGCTTTCGGAATGGGTCCGAAAGCTTTTCATGACCCGCGCACGGGTCTTGGATATCCATAAGGAGCATTCATGCGTCATTATGAAGTCGTGTTTCTGGTCCATCCTGACCAGAGCGAACAGGTTCCGGCCATGATCGAGCGCTACCGCGCCATCATCGAGGCCGAAGGCGGTAAGATTCATCGTCTCGAAGACTGGGGTCGTCGCCAGCTCGCCTACCCGATCAAGAAGCTCATCAAGGCCCACTACGTGCTGATGAACATCGAGTGCGGTCAGGCCGAGCTCGATGAGCTTGAGTCCGCTTTCCGTTTCAACGATGCGGTGATCCGCAATCTGATCCTGAGCCGCGACGAAGCCGTTACCGAGCCGTCTCCGCTGGCTAAGAGCAAGGAAGAAGAGCGCGAGGAGCGTGGCGAGGGCGAGCGTCGTTCCCGTCCGCGCCGTGACGAGGAAGAGGAGTCCTCGGACGAGGAAGAGACCGCTTCCGAGTAAAGGTTTCTCGAGCGGTGGAGGGCGAAGCTGTCGCCAATCGGGTGACCTTGATCGGTCGCCTGCACGCCGCGCCGAGGCTGCGAACCTCGCCTGCCGGCATCCCAATCGCCCGCTTTCTGCTGGAGCACGATTCGGAGCAGCCGGAAGGTCCGGTGACACGCCGGCAAAGGTTTCGTATCGGGGTAAGGGCAGTGGGCGAAGCGCTGTGCGCGGAGCTCAAACAGCTCGAGCCCGGGCGCTTGATGCGGGTTGAGGGATACTTGACCCGTAACAAGCAAGGTGCAGAAGATTATCGTTTAGTGGTCGTTGCCCAGCATCTCGAAGCGCTGGTTGAGACGCACGAATAGGAGAACAGGATCATGGCGCGTTTTTTCCGTCGTCGTAAGTACTGCCGTTTTACCGCTGAAGGCGTAAAGGAGATCGATTACAAGGATCTCAATACGCTGAAGAGCTACATCACCGAGACCGGCAAGATCGTCCCGAGCCGCATCACCGGTACCCGGGCGCGCTACCAGCGTCAGCTGGCCACTGCCGTCAAGCGCGCGCGGTTCCTGGCGCTGCTGCCTTACACCGATCGTCACTGATCGGTACGCCTGTTACGGGCGTAGTGTTTGAGTGATGCAAGGGCTGGCGGCGTGGATCATGCGCGGTCGCTTTACCGCGATCGCAACAACCGTGGTCTGCGCCATCCTGCCCTTGCTCGGTTGGGTGTCCGGGGCCGTTGTGGCCCTGGTAACACTCAGACGAGGCGCTGGTGAAGGGCTGATTGTCCTGCTCGGCAGCCTGGTCGGCGTCAATCTGATTCTGGCGCTAATGGCCGGACAGGCAGTCTGGCTCTTGGGCCCGGCGCTGGAGCTTTGGTTGCCGGTGCTGGTATTAGCGCTGTGGTTACGCAGCAGTATTTCGCTGTCGTCGACCTTGCGTCTTGCCGCCGGGCTGGCGGCGCTAGCGGTTGCCGCGTTCTATGCGGCCGTCGGCGATCCAAGCCGGTACTGGCGCCCGCGCTTCGAACAAGTCCTTGGCAGCCTGCCGGACGGCGGGGGCGTCTGGGGCGCGGGCGTCGAGCAGATGCTGCCGATGATGACCGGGTTCTGGGCGCTAGGCTTGCTGATCGGCGCGGTGGCCAGTTTGCTGTTCGGGCGTTGGCTACAGTCCTTGCTGTACAATCCGGGCGGCTTCGCTAAAGAGTTCCGCGACGTGGATCTCGGGCGGGCGTTAGCCGGTGCAGCTGCGGCGCTGTGGGTCGGCACGGCCTTCGGCGGCCCCGCGATACTGCAGGACTTGGCGCTGGTTATTAGCGCGGTATTCGTGTTGCAGGCGCTGTCGCTAGTGCATGCGCTGATCGCCGCCAAGCGTCTCGGCGGCGGTTGGTTGATCGTAACGTACCTGTTGTTGCCGTTTGCGTTTCAGTTGATGGCGATAGCAGGCATGGCTGATGCGGCCTTTCAGTGGCGGCAGAGGCTGAAACTGGGGGCCGGGTCGTGACGGTTCGGTCGAATTGGACGCTTAGATAGACACCTCTGGGGTGGTAACGATGGAAGTCATTCTTCTGGATAAGGTCGAGAACCTCGGCAACCTGGGCGACCAAGTCAAGGTCAAGCCGGGCTACGGTCGCAACTACCTGATTCCGAAAGGCAAGGCTAAGCCTGCGACGCCTGAGAACATCAAGTACTTCGAAGAGCGTCGTGCCGAGTTGGAAAAGGCTGCGGCTGAAGCTCTGCAGGCTGCCGAGCAGCGCAAGGCGCAGCTGGAAGGCCTTACGGTCACCATCAACGCCAAGGCGGGTGACGAAGGCAAGCTGTTCGGCTCCGTGGGTACCGCCGACATCGCCGAAGCCGTGACCGCGGCCGGCGTCGAGATCGGTCGCCACGAAGTGCGCATGCCGGAGGGCCCGATCCGTTCCACTGGCGAGTACGAGATCGAGCTGCACCTGCACAGCGACGTCGATGCGACGGTGCAGGTCGTGGTCGCCGCTGAAGCGGAGTAAAATCGGCCATGTGACCTCGTCGCAGGTTCCAGCCCGCGAGCGGGGTATACTCCAACGGAAAGCCGCATTTGCGGCTTTCCGTGACTTTGGGGGGTGACAATGGCCGAAGCACAAGCCTTACCGTCCGCGACCGATGCTCTGAAGGTTCCGCCGCATTCGCTGGAGGCGGAGCAAGCGGTTCTCGGCGGTCTCATGCTCGACAACAGCGCCTGGGATCGGGTCGCCGGGCGAATTACCGAAGAAGATTTCTATCGGCGCGATCATCGTCTGATCTTTCGCGCCATCACCACGCTTGCGGACAGCTCACAGCCGCTGGACGTGGTCACGCTCTCCGAGTGGCTGCGCAGCAACGAGTTGCTGGAAGACGCGGGCGGGCTTGCCTACCTTGGCGCGATCGCGCGCGATACGCCGAGTGCCGCCAACATCGAAGCCTATGCCGACATCGTGCGCGAGCGCTCGGTGTTGCGACATCTCATCCAAGCCGGCACCGAAATCGTCTCCGCCTCATTTCAGCCTGAAGGGCGCAATAGCGCCGAGCTACTCGATTTTGCCGAGTCGCGCATCTTCCAAATCGCCGAGCAGACCGGCAAGCACAAGAAAGGCTTCGTCAACGTGAAGCAGGTGCTGCCGATGGTGGTCGACCGCATCGACCAGCTGTTCCAGCAGGAAAGCGCGATTACTGGCTTGGCGACAGGCTTTACCGACTTTGACCACAAAACCTCCGGTCTCCAGGACGGTGATCTCGTCATCGTTGCCGGGCGGCCCTCCATGGGTAAGACCACCTTTGCCATGAACATCGCCGAGAACGCCGCCATGAGCGGAAAGACGGTGGCGGTGTTCAGTATGGAAATGCCGGCCGATGCGCTCGTCATGCGTATGCTGTCGTCGCTTGGTCGCATCGAACTGCAGAAGATCCGTACCGGCAGGCTTGAGGACGATGACTGGCCGCGCCTCACCGGCACGATGAACCTGATGTCCGAGGCTAAGCTGTTCATCGACGATACGCCGGCACTGAACCCGACCGACATGCGCGCCCGCGCGCGGCGCTTGAAGCGCGAACACGGTCTCGGCCTCATCGTCATCGACTACCTCCAGCTGATGCAGGTGCAGGGCGGCGGTAAGGAAAACCGCGCCGCGGAGATTTCCGAGATCTCGCGCTCTCTCAAAGGCATGGCTAAGGAGCTGGAGGTGCCGGTCATTGCCTTGTCGCAGCTAAACCGCTCCTTGGAGCAGCGGCCCAACAAGCGCCCGGTGATGTCCGACTTGCGCGAGTCGGGCGCCATTGAGCAGGACGCGGACGTGATTACCTTCATCTACCGCGACGAGGTCTACCACGACGACAGTCCGGACAAGGGTACCGCGGAGATTATTATCGGTAAGCAGCGTAACGGACCGATCGGCACCGTGAGGCTGACCTTCCTCGGCCAGTACACGCGCTTCGAGAACTTTATTCAGGACGTCTATCAAGGCGGCGAGGCCTACGAATGAGCCGGTTCACGCGGGCTCGTATTCATCTCGACGCGCTACGCCATAATCTGGCGGTCGCGCGGTCCCATGTCGGGGAGGCAAAAGTGGCCGCCGTCATTAAAGCCGGCGGCTATGGCCACGGCGCAGTTGCAGTAGCCGGCGCTTTGGCGGGCGCGGACGCCTTTGCGGTGACTTCGGTGGACGAAGCCGAGGTCCTGCGTCAGGCCGGCTTTCATCAGCGCATCCTTGTCCTCGACGGGCTGTTTGAAGCCGACGAGTTGGAGCTGGCGGCGGCTCGCGGCCTTGATCTGGTGGTGCACTCCGATTGGCAGCTCGACTTGATCGAGCGCTTTACTACCGAAACGCCGCTGCGTTGCTGGCTCAAGGTCGATTCCGGCATGCACAGGCTGGGCTACGCGCCGGAGCGGGTCAAAATGGCCTACGCCCGCCTTGCCAACAGCGCCTCCGTGGAGGGGCCAGTCAACCTTATGACGCACTTCGCCTGTGCCGACGATCGTCGTAGCGACTATACCCGCAGCCAGTTGCAGGTCTTCAATGCCGTCTGCGAGGAGCTGCCCGGCGAGCGTTCGGCAGCGAACTCCGCCGGCGTGCTCGCATGGCCCGAGAGTCATTACGAGTGGGTGCGGCCCGGAGTGATGCTGTACGGCGCCTCGCCGTTTGCCGATGGGCTCCCCGGGCGCCCGGCACTGGAGCCGGCGATGACCCTGGAAAGCCGGCTGATCGCGATACAGCACTTTCGTCGCGGCGATCGCGTTGGCTATGCAGGCACCTTCACCTGCCCGGAAGATATGCCGGTCGGGGTGGTGGCGATTGGATACGGCGACGGTTATCCGCGCCACGCGCCCAGCGGGACGCCGGTGCTCGTCGACGGCCGCCGCACGGCGCTGGTCGGGCGCGTCTCCATGGACTTGATCTGCATCGATCTGCGAGACCTGCCGGATGTGCGCATCAACGCGCCGGTGACCTTATGGGGGCAGGGGCTGCCCATAGAGGAGATCGCCGAGTACTGCGGTACCATCAGTTACGAGCTCATGTGCAAGCTCACCTCCAGGGTGCGCTTCGACTACGAAGGCGGACATGGCGAAGGTTAAGACGGCATACGCCTGCAACGAATGCGGCGCGATGAGCCCGAAGTGGGCGGGGCAGTGCCCGGATTGCGGGGCATGGAATAGTCTCGAGGAGACGGTGCAGGCGCCGCCCGCGAGCGGCCCCCGCGCGGTCCGCGGCCAGTACGCCGGCGATCGCGGCGCGCAGACTCTGGCCGAGGTGCCGCGCGACACCGAGACGCGCTTTACCACCAATATCGGCGAGCTCGATCGTGTGCTAGGCGGCGGCATGGTGCGGGGCGGGGTGATCCTGCTCGGCGGCGACCCCGGTATCGGCAAGTCCACCTTGCTGTTGCAGACCCTGGCCGAGCTGCCGCAGGAACTCAAGGCGCTCTACGTTACGGGTGAGGAGTCGCTGCGCCAGGTCGCGCTGCGTGCTTCACGGCTGGGCGTGCAGGGCGACCGGCTCAAAGTGTTGGCCGAGACTTCGGCGGAGGCCATCGTCGAGGTGGCGCGGCGCGAGTCGCCCGACGTGGTGGTCATTGACTCGATCCAGACCATGCATGCCGAACACCTGCAATCCGCTCCTGGCTCGGTCGCGCAGGTGCGTGAGAGCGCGGCGTTTCTCGTGCGCTATGCCAAGCAGACCGGCACTGCGCTGTTTCTCGTCGGGCACGTCACCAAGGAGGGTCAGCTGGCCGGCCCGCGCGTGCTCGAGCACATGGTCGATACCGTGCTTTACTTCGAAAGCGAGAGTGGCAGTCGCTATCGCTTGCTGCGCGCGGTCAAGAACCGCTTCGGTGCCGCCAACGAACTCGGCGTTTTCGCTATGTCCGATGCCGGGCTCAAAGAGGTCGCCAACCCGTCCGCCATTTTCCTGTCTCGTCACGACGGCGATGTTACCGGAAGCGTCATCACCGTCACTCGAGAGGGCAGCCGGCCTTTGTTGGTCGAGGTGCAGGCGTTGGTGGCGGATAGTTCCCTCGGTAACCCGAGGCGCGTCGCGCTCGGGCTGGAGGCGAACCGTCTATCCATGTTGCTGGCGGTGCTGCAGCGTCATGGCGGCATTTCAACCTTTGGGCAAGACGTCTTTCTCAACGTCGTCGGCGGCGTGCGCCTGTCGGAAACGGCCAGCGACTTGCCGGCCCTGATGGCCGCCTTGTCGAGCCTGCGAGACCGGCCTGTGCCGGCGGATTGGGTGGTTTTTGGCGAAATC
>JAJUGG010000004.1 GCA_029268285.1 Ectothiorhodospiraceae bacterium
CAGATTGGACACCACGCTCTCGACGGCTGCGCTGGGTGCTGCAATCCGAGGTCGGGCGTGGCAGTGCCAGACCAGCTTCACGCCCGCGTCATTGACGGCCGATTCTTGTTGCAGTAGCACTTCTTCCACACTGCCGGCGACCGCGATAGGTTCGTAAGCAGTGCTGCTCGCCGTCTCACGCACCATCAGCAGCAAGGTACTGACCGTTTCGTTCATGCGTTGCGCGGCGGCGTTGATACGGTGCGCGGCCCGTCGACTGCGCACTGAGCTTTCCAGGTCGTCCTCGATGATCTCGGCGGCATTCTGAATGATGGCGAGCGGATTGCGCAGCTCATGACTGGCGTTGGCGGAAAACTCGCGCTCGCGGCGCAGCGCCTCGCTCATGCGCTGGCGGTAACGGTCTATGGCGCTGGCCAGAACGCCGACCTCATCGGCGGCATAATCCTGTGCAAAAGGCTGTGGTGGGTGTTGCTCATTATCGGCCGCAACGCGTTCTGCAAGGCTGGTCAAAGACGCGAGCAAGCGTCGCGACAAGTAATAACCGAGCCATAAGGCGACATAAATGGACAGCAAAGTGCCGACACCGGCGACCACAAGCCCCAGGAATTCGCGTTTCTCAAGCAGGGTAATGTCCTCGACAACGGCATAGCGGCGCCCGTCCGAGACCGTAGCGATGCCGATCATCCAGGAACCCTGCTCGACTTCGTACTCGTGTACCCCGTCGGCGAGGGCGAACATTTCGACCGGCAGGTTTGTGAGTCCAGTGCGGCTGAGTACCCGAAGCTCCCTCAGCGTGGGTTCCTGATCGAGGTCGAAGCGCTCCGGATTAGCCACGACTTCCTGCAGCTGTGTTTTGACGTTGGCGCGGATCATGCGCTCTTCCATTTCGTAGGCGAAGAAGAAGAGCGTTAGCGCCATGAGCGGCCCAAGCACGGCGCCAAGCACCACGAAGGCCGCAACGACGCGAGCTCGCAGACTGAGTCGTCGCAGCATGTCAGCGCCCAGGCGCGAGTCTGTAGCCGACGCCGTGGACGGTTTGCAGTAGCGGCTGATCGAAAGGATGATCTATCGCGCGCCGCAAGCGGTGAATATGCGTGCGCAAACTGTCGGATTCCGGCGGGGAATCGCCCCAGACGGCCGCTTCCAGACGCGCCCGACTGACGACACCGGGCGATGCGCGCATCAGCTCGCGCAGCAACTCGTAGTCGAGGCGGGTCAGGCTGATCGGCTCGCCGGCGCGAGTGACGAACATCGTCTGCTCGTCGAGCACCAAATCCGCCACCTGCAGCCGCCGGCCCTCGAGCTCGCCGCGGGCGCGCCGTACCTGTGCGCGCAGGCGCGCTTCCAGTTCTCGCAAGGACACCGGCTTGACCAAGTAATCGTCAGCGCCGACTTCAAGCCCGGCTACACGGTCTTCGATTTCACCCCTTGCCGTGAGCATAACGATAGGGGCTGAGTTACCCGACGCTCGCAGTCGGCGACACAATTCAACGCCGTCGACATCGGGCAGTCCCAAGTCCAGGACGATAACGTCCGGTTCTGCCGATGTTGCCAGATGTAGGCCTGTAAGCCCGTCCGCGGCGAACTCCATGTCGTGGCCGCGCCCTTCGAGGTAGTCCACGAGGTTCGCCGCTAAGTCCCGATTGTCTTCGATTACGAGAATGCGCATAGGTAAATTATAAGAGCAGTACCTGTGTACTGCTCTAAGTATTTGTATTTAACATCTTGTTCACGAATTATCGCCTGTTCGCGCCGGTGTCGCCGGTGCCGCTCTCGCCGACGATCAAAAGACGCTCCACTGTGTTCGTCTCTTGACGAGGTACCTCTAATTACGCTTCCACCTCTCTCTAGCGGCCGCGCGACCGCGGCCGTACCCCTAATTACGCTATGGATACCTTGATCATGTCATGGCGGTACCCGTAGTTACGCTATTTCGGTTGTTTTGGTGGCGTAAACCGAGGTACCGAGGGGCGGTCGCAGGTGTTTTTTAGGCTTCTAGCGTCATATCGGGTACCGGATGGCGTCATATCAGGTACGGCAAGGCGTTACGTGAGGTACCGCCGGGCGTAAAGACAGGTGCCGGAATGGCGTTACCACAGGTACCGGAATAGCGTAGCAAGAGGTACCGGCTTCTACCTTGAATCTATGTTGGATCAACTTCTTAAATGAAAATCGGCGGCTCCCTAACCCCTCTTAACCCTTATCTAACCTGAAAAGGGCCTGCGGTCGGGGCGTCAGAGCCTGCGGCAGAGGGCGACGTGCGCGGTTAGTAGCGTCATTAGGGGTACCGCGGCCCCCGCTAGCGTCATTTGAAGTACCGGCCTGTCTAGTTGCGCGCTAGCGTAAATTGAGGTACCCCTTCGCCGGCCCCGACGCAAGATGTCGTAAGTTACTGTAACTCGCTGATTCCACAGGAAGTATAAGCTGCAAGCAAGTGGCAAGCCCGAGTTTCGACAATACGTTGTCGGCTACGCCTGCACCTGCCGGGGTACTTCAAGTTACGCTAGTCGTCGCTGGCGACTCGTCAGGTACTCCTAAATACGCTAAGGCTCCTCCAGAAAATCAGTGAGTTAGCGCAAAGAAAGCCTCAAGGGTACCTCTAATTACGCGCTTTTCCATTCGTGAGGTACCTCAAAATACGCCCCTGGGGTACCTCAAATGACGCTAGGGTACTTCTAATGACGCTATGACAAGCAGCCCAAAAATCCTTACAAAGGGCGTCACCAACATTACAAGCAAACTCTCCGGGCACATGTCGATCAAAAAGAAGATTGAGCAGCTAGAGGAAAAGTACGGTTTCAGTACTCCCGAAACTGCATCCGAGGCCAACGATCCGGATCAGGCTCAGTTGCCGCTCTGGACCGACCCTTATCGTGCCGCGCCTAATGAAATTCTACGTAGTGCCTTGTTTTCTGTAAGGAATCCTCGCAGCAAGCGGGAGCATTACGAAGACCATCCGTTGGCCTTGATCGGCAACGGCTCCATCACTTATACCGGTCTGGAGTTGCGTCAGGACGATCAGGATACCTGGCTCGCATTGCTCCACTTGGCGCGCGAACAACCGCTCGGCGAATGCATCGAGTTCACGCCTTATCAGATCAAGAAGCTGTTGGGCTGGTCCCGTTCCAGCATCTACACCGAGCGCCTGCGTAAGACCTTGCAGCGCCTGCAGGCGACGACGCTGACCGTGCGTATCGACCGCATTGCGAAGGCGGGTAAGCCCAAGGGCGCTACCATATCGCTAGTTCGTAAATTTGATTGGCAGGATGACAACGGCGAACGCCTCGACCGCTGGCGCGTTTGGCTGGAGCCCGAGATCCGCGTACTGTTTGGCGACATCCATTACACCTTGCTGGAGTGGAAAACCCGCCGCCGGCTGCAAGGTTCCTTGTCGCGCTGGCTGCACGGTTTTTACGCCAGCCATAAGCACCCCTACCCGGTAAAGGTCGAGACTTTGCGTACGGCCAGCGGTGCGCGCACCCGGGAACTCAAGAAATTCCGGCAGTTACTGCGGGAAGCGTTGAACGAGCTAGTCAAGCGCGAATTCCTCGAGTCCTACGAAATCGACGCCTCCGATTGCGTCCACGTGCAGCGTCGGTTCCGACCGCTGACCGCGGCCGGCGACTCCCGCTAGCTATCCGCGAGCGCCCGGGGGTACTAGCGTAATTAGACGTACCGGGCGGACGTCTTCTAAGCGCTCAGGGCTACGGCGCCGCATGTCGCAGTAGCATTGTGCCTGAGCCTCGTTTATAGGCCGCCCCGGCGAGCAGGTCGCGGGGCAGCGACGTAACTTTGTTCATGTCCGGCTTTAGTTAGCGCCTTGCGGTGGCTCAAGGATTGGGGTGGAACAGCGGCTCGCCGTTGAGCCGATAGCTCCCGATCAAGGTCTGGCCGCGCTCCGACAGTAGCCAGTCGCCGAAGACGCTAACCAATTCATGCTTAACGCCGGGGCAGTGCAGCGGATTGACCGGCACCAGGCCGTATTGGTTGAACAGCGCCGGGTCGCCTGCAAGCAGTTCCGTGAGTGGGCCGCGGTTGGTGAAGCTGAGCCAGGTGCCACGATCGGCAAGGGTATAAGCAGCCATGGCAGAGGCGGTATTGAGTGTTGCGCCCATGCCGGAGCCGGCTTCGCGATACCAAGTGCCGCTCTCATGGCCGGGATCGATGCCGGCCGCACGCCACAGCGCCTGCTCTTTCTTGTGCGTGCCGCTGTCGTCGCCGCGGGAGAGGAACGCCGCCTTGTGCTCGGCAATGGCACCGAGCGCAGCCGTCGCCGAGCCGATCCTGCCAACCCCGGCGGGATCGGTGCGCGGGCCGACGATCAGGAAATCGTTGTACATTACGTCCCGCCGCCAACTGCCGTAGCCTTCGGCAACGAACTGTTCTTCGGCTGCTTTGGCATGCACCAGCAGCACATCGACATCGCAGCGTCGGCCGAGCTCGAGTGCAGCGCCCGTGCCCACCGCGACCACTCGGACATCGATACCGTGATCGGTGCTGAACGCGGGCAACAGGTGTTCGAACAGCCCCGAGTTTTCGGTGGAAGTGGTGGAAGCCAGCGTGATGTATGGCCTTTGCTCGGCGCCTGCGGATGGCGCCAGCGACAGTGCCAGGATCATGTAGCCTGCCAGGCGGATGAGCTTATTGTTCTTCATGTTCGTGCTCTCGGTTTCTTCAGGTTCAAAGAAGCAGGTCGCCTCGAACGAAAGCCTCGATGGCGGAATGCTCAGGCGCGTTAAAGAACCGCTCGACGGGCATGTGGCGCAGCAAGCGGCCCTGATTGAGGAACAGCACGTCGTCAGCCAAGCGTCGAGCTTGCCCGAGGTCGTGCGTGGTCATCAGGATTTTGACGCCGCTGGCGCGGAGCGAGCGCACAAGTTCCTCCACCGTATGAGTAGCCTGCGGATCCAGATTGGACGTCGGCTCATCCAACAGCAGAACCTCGGGCTCCATAGCCCAGGCACGGGCAAGCGCTAGGCGCTGGCGTTCGCCGCCGGATAGCGCGCGTGCGGGGCGAGCGGCCAGGGCAGCCAGCCCGGTGCGTTCGAGGGCCGTGAGAGCGCGGCTTCGCCGTTGGGCGCGCGGCACCCCGCGCAGTCGCAACGGATAAGTTACATTGCCGAGGACCGAGCGGCGCAGCACAACAGGGTTCTGAAATACCATGGCGATGCGAGCCGCTGCCTCGCCGGGACTGCTACGACCCCAGGTAATCTTCCCCGTGCTGGGCGAGAGCAATCCGTGACAGAGTCGCAGCAACAAGGTTTTGCCGGCCCCATTCGGCCCCAGCACCACGGTGGTGGCATGGGTGTCGAGTTCGAAGCTGATGCCTTCGAGCAGAGCTTGGCCGCGTACCTGAAATCCCAGTTCGACGACCTTGAGCGGCAATAGCGCCGCTGCGCCCCCCTCGTCCAACTGCGGAGGTGCCAGCGTAACGCTTGGCTTAACCGTAACGCCGTTGAGCGACATCGCGCACTCCGATGACGGCAAGATTCGCGAGCAGCGACAGGCAGATGAGGATCAGCCCGAGTGCAAGCGCAAGCGAGAGATTGCCCTTGCTGGTTTCCAGCGTAATGGAGGTAGTCATGACTCGGGTAACGTGGTTAATGTTGCCGCCGACAATAATCACCGCACCCACTTCTGCGATGGCGCGCCCGAAGCCGGCCAAAACCGCGGTCAACAGACTGAAGCGCCCGTCCCAAAGTAGCGTGACCACCCGTTGCAGCGGTTTTGCGCCCAGCGACCGCAGGTACTCAGCATACTCTTCATTGAGATCCTCCACGGTCTGGCGAGTCAATGCGGCAATGATTGGTGTTACCAGTACGCACTGGGCAATTACCATAGCCGCCGGGCTGAACAGGAGTTGTAACTCGCCGAGCGGGCCCGAGTTCGAAACTAATAGGTAAACCAGCAGACCGACGACCACCGGCGGCAATCCCATTAGTGCGTTCATGGCGGCGATAACCAGGCGGCGGCCACGGAAATGCAGCAAACCAACTGCAGCGCCCACCGGCAGGCCGATCAGCGCGGCGATGAACACAGCGGTGAGGCTGACCTGCAGCGACAACGTGACGATCTCGCGAAGGTCAGAATCCCAGTCGAAGATAAGCGCAACGGCTGTCGACAGTGCGACCGACAAGTCCTGCATGAGCGCGTCCGTATCGGCGTAATTTTTGCAGCGTTACCAGAAGTTTGGCAGAAAACTGTCGTTTATCCAGGCGGCTCGAAATCGCTAGAACAAGCCCGCAAAAGGCTCCACGGTTACCCAGCTGCCGGCCGCCACGTCGCCGCTTTCTTCGGGCAGTACGACAAAGCAGTTGGCCGTGCTCATCGAGCGGAGAATACCGGAGCCTTGGCTGCCGGTGAGGCGCACTTCTGGTACACCGTCGATACCGGACGTCAGTACGCCGCGCTGGAATTCGCGCCGACCGCTTTTTTTGCGTATGTCACTCAACGCGCGTGCGCGTAGTTGCAACCGAGGCTGTGGCTCACTGCCTTGAAGGCGCTGCAGAGCGGGAAGGACCAGCTGATAAAAGGTCACCATCACCGATACCGGGTTGCCCGGCAGGCCGAAGAAAACGGCCTTGCCGAGGTGGCCGAAGGCGAGCGGACGACCGGGCTTGATGTTAACGGTCCAAAAGCCGATGCGGCCGCGTTCCCGCAACAGCTCAGTGATAAAGTCGGCTTCGCCGACGGACACGCCGCCCGAGGTAATGACGACATCGGCATTGGCTGCCGCAACATCCAGCGCCTGCGCCAGTGCCTCGCGTTCGTCGCGCACTACGCCCATGTCGAGGAGATCGACGTCCCGATGGCGCAGCATGCCGTAGAGGGTGTAGCGGTTGCTGTCGTAGATCTCGCCTTCGGCGAGCGGCTCGCCCACCGAGCGCAGTTCGTCGCCGGTGGAGAAAAACGCCACCCTGAGCCGGCGGTAGACGGGTAGCTCAGCCAGACCTAGCGATGCGAGTAGACCAAGATCGGCCGGTGTGATGCGCCGACCTGCGTCCAGCACCGCGTCGCCGGCGGCAAGATCCTCGCCGCGTCGGCGGACGTGCTCGCCGCGCCGCGCCGCAACGTCCAGCCAGACCCGATCGCCCTCGCGGCGCGCGCGCTCCTGCATGACGACGGTGTCGGCGCCGGCCGGAATTACGCCTCCGGTCATGATGCGCACTGCTTCACCGGCTTGCAGCGTGCCGGCAAACGGATGGCCCGCGAAGGCCTCGCCGACCACCTTGAACGGCGCTTCCGGTACCTGTTCGAGGTCAGCGGCACGCACGGCGTAACCGTCCATGGCGGAATTATCGTGTGCGGGTACATCGAGTGGCGACAATATGGGTTCGGCCAGGACGCGGTCCAGGGCGTCGCGCAACGGGACGCGCTGCACCAAGGTGGGGGGGCGCAGCACAGCGTCGATGCGCGCGCGTGCTTCGTCCACTGACATGGCCGCGGCGTCATGTCCGCAGCCCCCCAGCATGATCTCCGTTGGTATGCTGCTCATCGCGTCCTCCTGCGCACTCGGCTGCTGGTGTACGATCTGCCCGACAGGCGTGTCAGCCCGCCATGCCCTCCGTCATCCGCACCGCGAGGGCGTCACGCTCGGCCAGGGTATTGACGTTGAGAAAGGCCTCGGGGCAATCGGCAAAGTCCACCTGAGCCAGCGTGTGGCGGCGGTACCAGGCAGCGATCCTGCGTTCGCCGGCTGCCAGGAATTCGAGTAGATCGGGAAGCAGTGCGGTACGCAGCAATGCATGCGCCGGCTGCAGTCGCGTGCCGTCGTGCGCCACGGCTACGTCGGCTTCGAGTTTGGCGGCCGCTCGGTACAGGCGGGCGGCGAAATTCCTCGGCAGCAACGGTGCATCGCAGGGCAGAATCAGCGTCCACGGCGTCTCGACACGGGCCAGGGTCGCGGCGATACCGGCCAAGGGGCCCTGAAAGTCCGCCAGCTCGTCGCTGACCACCGGATACCCGAATTGTCCGTAGGCGTCGCGGTTGCGGTTAGCATTGATGAGCACTGTCCCCACTTGAGGCCTCAGCCGCTCGAGCACGTGTGCGACCATAGGCCGTCCGGCCAAGGGCACCAAGCCTTTATCGGTGCCGCCCATGCGTGAGGCGCGCCCGCCGGCGAGCACGGCGCCGGTGATCTCTTGTCCGAAGCCTTCCTTGTTCATAGCGCGGCGTCTCCTTGTAGGGCCTCAATCGGCTCGACGGACCGGGTGCGACACGAACAGCCCATACGAGCCGCGATGCGCAGCCTGCGCATTTCGCTGCTGAGCGCGTTGTAGATGACCATCCGTCCCAGCAGCGGTTCGCCGATATCGAGCAGCAGCTTCAGGGCTTCGGTGGCTTGCAGCAGGCCGATCGTGCCGGGAAGCACCCCGAGCACACCGGCTTCATCACAGGACGGCGCCAGCTCGGGTGGGGGCGGTTCGGGGAACAGGCAGCGGTAGCAGGGGCCTTCTCGCTGCGGCCAAAAGGCGGCCACTTGACCCTCGAAGCGGTAGATCGAGCCATGCACCAGGGGCAGGCCGTGGCGTAGGCAGGCGTCGTTGAGCACGTAGCGGGTGCGGAAGTTATCGGAGCCGTCCAGCACCAGGTCGTAATCGTGTACCAAGGCGTCGGCGTTGGTGGCATCCACACGCAGCTCGTGGGTGCAAACCTCGACGCTCGGGTTGAGAGCTTTGAGCGCGACTTCGGCCGAGTTCGCCTTGCTCATGCCGACGCGACTGTCGGCGTGCAGAATCTGGCGCTGCAGGTTGCTGCGGTCGACGCGGTCGTGGTCGACGATACCGAGCGTGCCGACCCCGGCCGCGGCCAGGTACAGCGCCGCTGGCGAACCAAGGCCGCCGGCGCCGACAATGAGCACGCGGCTGTCCTGCAGGCGCTGCTGACCTTGCTCGCCTACCTCTGGCAGATTCAACTGACGCGCATAGCGCTGCCGCGCTTCGGCGTTGAGTGAGCGTGGCACGGCGCAGGGCAGGCCTTCTGCTTTCCAGCGCTGAAAGCCGCCGCTAACGTTGTAGACCTGTCGGTAGCCGAGTTGCTGCAGAGAAGCCGCTGCGAACAGCGAGCGTGCGCCGGACTCACACAGCAGGATGATCGGCTGATCCAGGTCGGGTGCCAAGCGCTCGATGCGCAGCTCCAGGAAGCCTCGGCTGAGGGGCTGCGCGCCTAGCGGCGTGCCCTGCGCGATTTCATCCGGCTCGCGAACGTCGAGGAGCAGCGCGCCTTGATCGAGGCGTTCGCGCGCTGCGACGGGGTCCAGCTGAGGGACCGTGCGCCTTAAGTCCTGCATACGTCGTTCGCGCATCGACATGAGTTAGCCGCCTGCGACAGAGGGCACGATGGTGATGGTCCGCTCTCCACGCAGCGGCGTGTCCAGGCCGTTTAGCAGGCGGACGTCGTCATCGTCCAGGAACAGATTAACGAAGGGGCGCAGTTCGCCCCCGCGCGAGAGGATCTTTTGGGCCAGCAGCGTGTGCTCGGTTTGCAGTGCGGATAGCGCCTCGCGAACGGAGGCGGCCTGAACCTGGCACTCGCTGGCGCCACCGGCGAAGGCCCGCAAGGCGCTGGGTATGCGTATCGTGATGGACTGCATCGTTGTTCCTGCTCTCCGACCAAAGAGTTGGGTCCGAGGAGTTCATCTTGATAAAAAAGCTTAGTCCAGCCCGGCCCAACTTGCTCGAAGCCGCTTAATGAACGATCTCGACCACCGGATCGGTGCGTTGCATGCTGGCGAGCACGACGCGGTCGAAGCCGCCGCCGAGCGCAAGCGCGCGTCGCGCCGCCTCACGCGCAAGCTCCAGGCGTTCGTCGTCGTCCACTTGGTTGATGATCGGGATCAAACGCGCGCGGCCGACGCCCCGGCCCGCGCCGTCCGGTGAGGTCAGTAAGCGTGCTACGTGTACTGGGCTTAGCGGCTCGCCGCGACGGGCGCCGGTGACGGCTTCCAGCTGTTCCACCCGATGCGCGACCGTCTCGTCCAGCGGTGCCCCGAGCACGTTGGCGGAAACCAGGTACAGCACCGTGTCGACGCCGGCGGCGAGGTTGGGTTCGTCGGCGGCCGGCGCCTTGATGCCGCGCATGCGTGCACCGTCGCTTTTTACCAGCGTCAGGTCGAAGCCCGCTGCGTCGTGCAAGGGGCGAATCAGATCGATCGGCAGCCCACCCATGCGCGCCTTTTTCTCGGACGGGCAGGCGAAGGCCACTTTGTGATGTTCGCGTGCCGCGGTCGGCACGGCTTCGTGCAGTTCGTCAGCGGGGCGGATGACTTGAACGGCATCGAGCGTGCGCGGAAAGGGCGCCATGAACACCGTGGTACTGATCCCGACCCGCCCCGCGTGCGCCTCGGCAACGCGATAGAGCGTGGTTTTCTTGCCGCCCGCCCCGATGGCACAAATCACGCCGCGATGCGCCTCCAGGGCGTCGAGCAGGTGCTTCGTCATGCTTCGGTCTCCTGCGCCGCCATGGCCTTGACTGTCAGGATGCCTGGCAGGAAGCCGGCGATCAGATCCCAGCTGGCACCGCCGTCGCGGCTGCCGAACAGGTGTCCGCTGGAGGTGCCGAAATACAGCCCGCAGGGATCGTTCCCGTCGCAGTCGAGGCCGTCGCGAAGTATGGTGACGAACACATCGCGTTGCGGCAGTCCTTCCGTGCACGCAGCCCAGCTCCGGCCGCCGTCGCGCGTCGCGTAGACGCGCAGGCGGCCGCCGACGGTGGCTCGAAACTGGCTGCTTTCCTCGGGGATCACGAACAAGCTGTCGGGGTCGCGCGGATCGGTGGCAAGCGCGTAGCCGAAATCACTGGGCAGGCCGGCCGTGATCTCCTGCCAATGCTCGCCGCCGTCGTCGCTGCGATAGGTGCCGTGATGGCTCTGCTGGTAGAGCCGCTCGGGGCGGGCCGGGTGCATCAGCAGCCGGTGCACGCACTGTCCCGCGACCGCATTTGCCTCCGGCAGGTATGGCGCCCGCAGGCCGTGATTGACGGGCTCGAAGCTGACGCCGCCGTCTAATGAGCGGTATACGCCCCCGGCCGAGAGGGCGAGGTAGATTCGCTTAGCGTCGCGGCGATCGACCTGAATCGAATGCACCGCCAGTCCGCCTTTGGCCGGATGCCAGCGGTCGCGGGTGGCGTGCGCATTGAAGGCCTCCAGCGGCTGCCAGCTTTCGCCGCGGTCGCGGCTGACGAAGAGCCCCGGCGGCTCGATACCCGCATAGAGGGTGTCGGGCTCGCTGTCCGCCCCGGGCGCGAGCGACCAGATCATGCGCAGGCTGTGCGGGTCGTCGTCGTCTTTCCCATGGCGCGGCACCTCCGGCAAGGGTTCCCAGTTACAGCCGCCGTCGGTGGTGCGGTAGATGTGCTTGCCCCAGACCGGATGATCCGCCGCCGCATATCCCCACTTGGGATTGCGCGGGTCGAGAAACGCCGCCTGCACTTCATAGCCGGCGATGTGCGGGCCCTCCACGTCCCAGCCCATGCCGGCGGTGTCGGAACGCGCGACGAACAGGCCCTTACGGGTGCCGACCAGAAGGGTAACCGGGGCCACGTAATTGTTTCTGTTCTGCATGCGACTCCCCCTTTTGCGGCGCAAAGGCGCCTTAGTACCGTGACCGCCGGTGCGTACCACGCTCCGTTCCGGCGGAGCATGCCAATGATGGTGCGTGATACGCACCCTACTGAAAGCCCTCCCTGCGCACTCTCGTCCGCTGCATCCGAGCAAGCTGCGTAATCCCATCTATATTAGAAACATACACCGAATCCGGAATTCGGCTCCGGTTCGCTAAACGAACGAGGTGGAAATGCGTTTACTGCGCACCATCAGGTTGGATGAAAGCGACCTCGAGGTCTACGGCGCCGCGGCGGAGCCGGGCGAATGGGCGGTGCCCGGAAGTTTCGTCTTCACGTTTTCTCAGGAGGGTCCTGAGGCGCTTAGCGGCAAGATGCGTCAAGCCTTCCAGCACGGCTTCCTCGGCCTCGGGAGCTTCGGGTGGGCGACGCTGGTAATGGTCGAGGACATTACCATGACCGAATACCGACAGGCTGTGGAGCGATTGGCCCACCACTTTGTCGAGCACTACGGTGCTCCGAGCATGGAAGCCGCGTTGGAGGAAGCGCGCAAGGAGGTCGGGTTCGCCAGCTCGCTTTGCGAGCATCCGCCACAAACCTTGCTCTCGGTGCAGCGCCGCATTGACGGGCGCGGCGTGGTGGAGCAATTCAGTAAGCACGAGCCGCGTGTCGCCTGGGAAGCTCAGCAGCCTATTGCCCTCGTTCCCGGCGAGCCGGAACCTTAGTCGGAGTGCATTTCGTGGAAACGATGGAGGCACCGGACGCTACCGTTTTCAAAGTTGCACTACTGCTGCGCCGCAAGATGAGCAGTCATCGAGGATGGTCGTATCCGAAGTGGTCCCTGCTGCATCTTGTGCCCGACGAGAGCGGCAGCATCGCTCCCGCTCGTCAGCGCACGGTACGGCATGACGACGGTACCGAGGATCACTTCTGGTGTGGCTTTCCGGTCAGCCTTACCCGCGCCAACGCCGAGACGTACTGGTTCAATCTCTGTAGCGTCCGACCCTCGTTGTTCGTGGTGTGTCGGCAGGATCTGGACGGGGAGCTGGTACCCGTCAGCGTGACGCTGGATCAGGACGCCTCCAGCCGCCAAGCCGAGGCCGAGGGCGAAGTCTTTGCCGTGCCGTTGCCGGAGCCGATGGTCGAGTGGCTGGAGCGTTTCGTGGTAACGCATTTTCGCCCCGAGCCACGACGCCGGCGCCGCAAGCCGTTGGACAAGGAGGACAAGCGCACGTGAAGGAGCAGGATCTTAGACGCAAGAACGATCTAGCGCGGGACGAAGCCTTCCTCGAGCGCTGGAGCCGCCGCAAGGCCGAAGCGCGAGCCGAATTCCGGCCCGGAGAGCAGGCGCAACCCCTGCCTGCCGCGGCCGACGCCGAGGCCGCGCGCGAGACCGTGCTGACGGATGCCGATATGCCCGATATCGCCAGCATCGACGAGCACACCGACATCAGTCCGTTTTTTTCGCCCGGCGTGAGCGAGGCGCTGCGCCGACGCGCTTTGCGGTATTTGTTCCGACTGCCGCGCTTCGGAGTCCGTGACGGACTGGATGACTACGATGGCGACTACCGCAGTTTTACCCCCCTTGGAGCGATAGAGACGGCGGACATGAAGTTCGACCGGGAGCGCCTGGCGCGACTTGCGCAGCAGCAACTGGCTGGCGAGTCCGAACAGGTCGAGGCCGCCGAAGGCGAGATGCCGCCGGCTGCATCCGCGGCGGAAACGGAGAACGTGCAGGAAATCGCCGCGCGGGACGGAGCCCCGGCCGCGCAGGATACGTCGACAGAGGGAGACAGCGTATGAGTTTCGTCGATGCCGCCATCATGCCGCGCGACGCCGCGCTAGAGGCCTTGAAGCGTTACCGCCCGAAAGCGACATCGGTTATCGATTTCGCCTCCCAGGGGCGACTGCTCATTATCGGGCCCGCGGCGGAGGCCTTCGCCGCTGCCAAGCGTCTCACGGCTGATCTGACCTGCGCGGTGTTCGTCGACGGCGAGGCCGGCCATGAGGCGGTGCCGGGTGTAGAGCTCATCGAGCACGGACACTTGGAGGCGCTGCAGGGCTATCTCGGCGCCTTCGATGTCGTGTTTCAGCCTGTCGCTTTCGGGGCTGAAGCCAAGATGCGGCGTTTCGACCTTGTCCTCGACCTGAGCTCGCAGCCTTATCTGCATGCCGAGGTGCCGCCGCTGGGTTACTTCGCGCCCGTTGACGAGGCAAGCCTGGAGGCGGCGCTAGAAGCCCTGCCGGAACTGGTAGGTGAATTCGAAAAGCCGCGTTTCTTCAATTACGAAGAGGCGCTGTGCGCGCACGCCAGCCGCGGGATTAGCGGCTGCAACAATTGTATTGAAGCCTGCGCGGCGCAGGCTATACGCCGTGTCGGTGAGCGTGTGGAGGTGGACCCCCACCTCTGCCAGGGCTGCGGGAGCTGCGCGACCAGCTGCCCGAGCGGCGCCATGAGCTACGTCTATCCGAGCCGGGAGGATTTCTTGACCGGCGCGCGTCATGCGCTGAAAGCTTTTCGCGAAGCGGGCGGTACCGCTCCTCGGGTGCTGTTGTACGACGACCAGCACGGCGCAGCCGTCCTGGAACCCTGGCTGGAGCGCCTGCCGGCATCCGTGGTGCCGCTCTTGATCGAGGAAATCGGTGCCATTGGCGCGGAGAGCTGGCTTACTTTGCTGGCCTATGGCGCCGCAGAGGTGGTGCTATACGCCGCATCCGGTACACCCGAGCACACGATTCACGCCCTGCGCGACCAGCTCGCGTGGCTGGATCCGGTGCTGCAAGGCCTGGGACTGGAAGCGCACCGGGTTCGCCTACTCGATAGCGTGGCGCCGGAGCAGGTGCTGGACGATTCGGCCTGGGGAGACGCTTTGCCGGAGTCGGCGACCGCCGCCTTTGCCGCCATGGGCGGCAAGCGCACGGTGCTGCGCATGGCCATGGAGCATCTGTATCAGCAAGCTCTGGCGAGGCCCCCCGAGCAGGTAAGGCTTCCCGCTACGGCGCCATTTGGTGCGGTGGAAGTAGACGCGGAAGCCTGCACGCTGTGCATGAGCTGCGTATCCGTGTGCCCGGTGTTCGCCCTGCAAGGCGGTGGCGATCAGCCACAGCTGTGGTTCCACGAGGACAAGTGCCTGCAGTGCGGTATCTGCGTCGAAGCCTGCCCGGAAGACGCTATTACACTGAGCCCGCGCTACCATTTCCAGGCGCAGCTGCAGCCCGAGCGGCGCTTGATGAACGAAGAGCGCATGTTCGGCTGCGTGCGTTGCGGTAAGCCGTTCGTGACCGAAAAGCTCATGTTGCGCATGGAGCAAAAGCTATCGGCGCACTGGATGTACCAAAGCGAGGATGCGCGCGAGCGCCTGCGCATGTGCGAGGACTGTCGGGTAAGAAGCTTGCTGGCGCAGGAAGGCGGGGTGGAGTTGCACGAACCGCCGGGCGCCGGTTGAGGCGCGGTATACAAGCGTACCCTAGGATAATTCTGGGAATGTAAATCAGGGGCTTGCTTGACGAACCGCCAGCCCTGAACTTTAGTAAGTAGATCATCAACAACAAGCCGATGTGCTCCGGATGAGGTAGGCGGTGCCGGAGCGGCTCCGAACGGAGTGTAGCAATGCCTACGCCGACGACGACCGAACGGGATCAGCCGGCCGCGCCTTTCCTTGAGGACGGCTTCAGCGCATCCCCCGAAGACGTCCTTCGCTGTCGAACCTATCGGCTGCTTGCCGCGCTGTTGGCGCGCGCCCCCGACACGGAACTACTCACCCTCCTGGCGTCCTCGAAGCCGCGCGAGCTCGGCGGCGACGGCCTGGAAGCCGCCTGGGCCGCGCTTGCGGCAGCCGCGGAACAGGGGCTGACGCGCGACCTCGAACGCGAATACCACGACCTCTTCATCGGCCTTGGCCGCGGCGAACTCTTGCCCTACGGCTCCTGGTATCTCAGCGAAACCTTGATGGGACGGCCTCTGGCCGAGCTGCGCCAAGATCTGGTCAAGCTTGGCTTCGAGCGCCGCCCGGACGTGCACGAGCCGGAGGACCATATCGCTGCCGTGCTGGAAGTCATGGCTGCCCTAGGCGAAACGCCGGCTGGCCTGGAAGCGCAGCCATCATTCTTTGAGCGCCACCTGAAAGCCTGGGGGCGGCGCTTCTTTGAGGAGCTCGCAACGGCCGAGGCAGCGGCGTTCTACCGCGCCGTGGGCCTGCTCGGCCAGGAGTTCCTGCAGCTGGAAGAGCTTTATCTCGATTCGTCCGCTTGTACATGACGATCGGTATGTGGCTATCGCCGCGCCGGGTAGAACAAGAAATAAGGAGGAGTCCATGAAAGACGCTTGCGAAGTTGAGAAGCCGTCGCGCCGGCGTTTCCTGCAAACCTTGCTCAGTGCGGGCGGCGCCACCGTAGCGGGCATTGCCGTCGCCCGTGCCGGTTGGCTGCCGGAGCAGAGAGTCGTCGCGCCGAGCAAGAAGGCGGATGCTACGCCGCCTGCCACCGGCTACCACGAGACCGACCACATCCGCCGTTACTACGAGACCGCGCGGATGTAGCACGTCTGGGGATCCCGACGACGGCCGGAGCTGTTTGGAGGCTGTCCCGATCCTGGTTTCTTCCCGGAAGATGGAGAAGAGGGACATGAAGCTTACCCGTAAAACCCCTAAGACCGGCGTGACGACCGGCCGCGATGGCGCCGCCAGCGAGCGATTCGGCCTGCTCGGCGCTGCCATAGATCGACGTACCTTCCTCAAACGCTCCGGCCTTGGCGCCGGCGCCGCGGCGCTTGCCGGCTCTCTGCCGTTGACGATGATGCGCCGCGCCGAGGCGCAGGATGCAGCCGTGCCGGAAGGCAATGACGCACCGGTGGAGGTCAAGCGTACCGTTTGTTCGCACTGCTCGGTCGGTTGCGGTTCCATTGCCTACGTCAAGAACGGCGTCTGGGTCGGACAGGAACCGGACTTCGAATCACCCATCAACCTCGGCGCCCATTGCGCCAAGGGCGCCGCTCTGCGCGAGCACGGCATCGGCGAGCGGCGCGTCAAGTACCCGATGAAGCTGGAGAACGGCAGCTGGAAGCGCATCAGCTGGGAGCAGGCCGTCAACGAAATCGGCGATAAGATGCTAAAGATCCGCGAGGAGCACGGCCCCGACGCAGTGTTCTTCTGCGGCTCGTCCAAAGCCAGCAACGAAGGCTCCTACCTGCAGCGTAAGTTTGCCGCCTTCTGGGGGACTAACAACGTCGATCATCAGGCGCGTATCTGTCATTCGACCACCGTGGCCGGTGTAGCCAACACCTGGGGCTACGGCGCCATGACCAACTCCTACAACGACATGCACAACAGCAAGGCCATGCTGTTCATCGGCAGCAATGCGGCCGAGGCGCATCCCGTGTCCATGCAGCACATCCTGCGCGGCAAGGAGCGCGGCGCGAAGATGATTGTTGCCGATCCGCGCTTTACCCGCACGGCCGCGCACGCGGATATGCATCTGCCGATCCGACCCGGTACCGACGTCGCTTTCATCTGGGGCCTGCTCTATCACATCTTCGAGAACGGCTGGGAGGACAAGGAGTACATCCGTAGCCGCGTCTACGGCATGGACAAGGTGCGCGAGGAGGTCAAGCAGTGGACGCCGGAGCGGGTGCAGGATGTCGTCGGCATCGACGAAGCTACCATGCATGCCGCCGCGAAGATTTTGGCCGAGAATCGCCCGGGCACCCTCGTCTGGTGCATGGGCGGCACTCAGCATCATATCGGCAACAACAACACGCGCGCCTACTGCGTGCTACAGCTCGCACTGGGCAACGTCGGCGTGCCCGGCGGCGGCGCCAACATCTTCCGCGGCCACGACAACGTGCAGGGCGCGACCGACGTCGGCCCGAACTCGCACACATTACCGGGCTATTACGGCTTGGCCGAAGGGGCCTGGAAGCACTGGGCGCGGGTCTGGGATGTCGATTACGAGTGGTTGCGCAGTCGTTTCGATACCGAGCGCCAGTACGACGCCGGCGGCGGCAAGATGGCGTACACGATGAATATCGAGGGCATACCGGTCTCACGCTGGATCGACGGTGTGTTGGAAGACCCGAAAAACCTCTCCCAGCGCAGCAACATTCACGCAGTGTTCTTCCAAGGCCACGCCGTGAACAGCCAGAGCCGCGGTGTGGAGATGCAGAAGGCCATCGATGCGCTCGATCTCGTCGTGATTTCCGACCCGTACCCAACGGTGCTGGCGGTAATGGGCAACCGCAAGGACAACACCTACTTGCTGCCGACCTGCACGCAGTTCGAAACCCACGGCTCGGTGACGGCTTCCAACCGCTCAATACAGTGGCGCGAGCAGGTGATCGAGCCGCTGTTCGAATCCAAGCCGGACCACGAGATCCTGTACCTGTTCGCCAAGAAGTTCGGCTTTGCCGACGAGATGTTCAAAAACATCAGCATCGAGAACGGCCAGCCCAGCATCGAAGACACGCTACGGGAGATCAACCGTGGGACCTGGACCATCGGCTATACCGGACAGTCGCCGGAGCGGCTAAAACTGCACGCTAAGCACCGCGGCACCTTCAACACGACTACCTTGCGTGCCGAAGGCGGCCCATGCGACGGCGACTACTACGGCCTGCCCTGGCCGTGCTGGGGTACGCCGGAGATGAAGCACCCGGGCACCCCTATCCTCTACGACACCAGTAAGCCGGTAGCGGAGGGCGGCCTTAACTTCCGCGCTCGCTTCGGTGTCGAGCACGAGGGCGAGACGCTGCTCGCCGAAGGCTCCTGGAGCAAGGGCGCTGAGATTGAGGACGGCTATCCCGAGTTCACCTTCGGCATGCTGCGCCAGCTCGGCTGGGCCAAGGATCTCACCCGTGAGGAACTACAAGCCGTGGGCTACACGGCAGGCGTGGTCAAATCCAAGGATTCGGTGGCCGAGGGCGACGAGGCCGCCTTGCGTCAGGCGTACGAAAAGGGTCAGCTGGATGCGGTGAACTGGAAGACCGACCTCTCCGGCGGCATCCAGCGTGTGGCGATCGCCCATGGCTGCGCGCCCTTTGGCAACGCCAAGGCGCGAGCCGAAGTCTGGGAGTTCCCGGATCCGATCCCGGTACACCGCGAGCCGCTGTATACACCGCGTCACGATTTGGTGGCGGCCTATCCCACCTACGAAGATCGCAAAGCAATCTACCGGCTGCCTACGCGCTACGCCTCGTTGCAGAAGACCGACTACTCGAAGAACTATCCCTTGGTGTTCACCAGTGGCCGCCTTACCGAATACGAAGGCGGCGGTGAGGAGACGCGCTCCAATCGCTGGTTGGCCGAACTGCAGCCGGACATGTTCGTCGAAATTCATCCCGCCGACGCCAACGACCGTGGTATTCGCGACGGCCAGGAAGTCTGGCTGGAGGGACCGCCGCCGAACAACGGCCGCATTCTGGTCAAGGCCATGGTAACGCCGCGCGTGATGCGCGGAGTGGTATGGACGCCGTTCCACTTCGGCGGCTGGTTCCAGGGCGAGGACCTGGAGGCGAAGTATCCGGAAGGTACAGCGCCGCTGGCCCGCGGTGAGGCCTGCAACACCGCGACCACCTACGGCTACGATCCGGTGACTCAGATGCAGGAGACGAAATCCACGCTGTGTCAGATCACGGCGGCCTGAGATCCGCGCGAGGCGCCAACGCCTTGCGCGTCCGTGACGAATAACGAGAGGAAGAACAATGGCGAGGATGAAGTTTCTATGTGATGCCGAGCGCTGCATTGAGTGCAACTCCTGCGTCACCGCCTGCAAGAACGCCAACGAGGTGCCCTGGGGCGTGAACCGCCGCCGCGTCGTCACCCTCAACGACGGCATGCCGGGGGAGAAGTCCATCTCCGTGGCCTGCATGCACTGCAGCGACGCGCCCTGTGCCGCGGTATGCCCGGTGGACTGCTTTTACACCACCGACGATGGCATCGTCCTGCACGACAAGGATCTCTGCATCGGCTGCGGCTACTGCTCTTACGCCTGTCCCTTCGGCGCACCGCAGTACCCGCAGCAGGAAGCTTTCGGCGTGCGCGGCAAGATGGATAAATGCACCTTCTGCGCCGGCGGGCCCGAAGCCGACAACAGCCCAGCGGAATTCGAGAAGTACGGCGCTAACCGTATCGCCCAAGGCAAGCTGCCGGCCTGTGCCGAGATGTGCTCGACCAAAGCCTTGCTCGCCGGTGACGGCGATATGATCTCGGCCGTCTATCGCGAGCGCGTGCTCAACCGCAGCGGTCGGCCGCAGACCTGGGGTTGGGACCGGGCTTACGGTTCGTCCATTTAAGGAGATGCGTTCCATGGCGCGCTGTCACGCAATGCTGATGATCGCGGCACTGGGGCTCTTGCTGGCGGGCTGTACCGAATCGGACGCTGTTGTGCTGAGCGAGCCCGGTGTCTACAAGGGCGCCGAGGATCCCCTGCTCAAGGCCACAGCCGAGGGCGAGTTGCACGCTGACCTGGAGCAACGCTTCAACGCGATACAGACCGACCGATGAGCGTGCGTGAGGCTCCGAAAGGAGCAAGCCACGGCGCCTGGAGACGAGCCGATCGATCGCCGAAGGCGGAGGAGTCGACATGGCTGAAACGAGAAGTCGTATGACGGGCCGCAGAAGGCGGTCGATGCTTTGGAGCTTCGCAGCCATCCTGGCGCTGGCGGTATTGGCGCCGTTCGGGGGCTACGTCTACGTCGGCCTGCAGGAGGCGCAGGCGCAAGAGGAGCAGACTGTCAATCCGCGCTCCGAGTACTGGCGCGAGGTGCGGCGTGGCGCCGAAGGCTATACCAGCGTTGCCAATCCGGAGGGTGGCGTCCTCATCAACGGCGAGGGCAATAACTGGCGGCAGCTGCGCAATGGCGTCGTCGCGACCTATACGCCTTGGCTGCTGGCGGTGGCGCTCGGCGGTATTGCGTTGATGTGGTTGTTCAAGGGCGCGCACAAGCCGGAAGAGCCGGACTCGGGGCGCATGGTGCAGCGCTGGTCCCTCTGGAGTCGCGTATTGCATTGGGTGGTGGCAACGCTGTTCATTGTCATGGCCTTTACCGGCACCAGCCTGTTATTCGGACGCGCCGTGCTGATTCCCTGGCTCGGCCATGAAGGCTTTGCAGCCTATGCCGCCTATGCCATCTCCATGCATAACTACATCGGGCCATTCTTCAGCGTCGGCATCCTGCTCATGATTCTGACCTGGATCAGAGACAA
Source organism: Ectothiorhodospiraceae bacterium (assembly GCA_029268285.1). Taxonomy (GTDB): domain Bacteria; phylum Pseudomonadota; class Gammaproteobacteria; order Nitrococcales; family AK92; genus JAJUGG01. Next base: position 20,757 of record JAJUGG010000004.1, read on the forward strand.
CCTGCCGCGCGCGGCCGATCTGCAGTGGCTAAAGCGAGGCGGCGGCCTGCTCGGCGGCAAGCAGCCGCCTTCGGGTAAGTTCAACGCCGGCGAGAAACTCTGGTTCTGGTTCATCGCTATATTCGGCACCATCGCCTGCGTGACCGGGCTGGTGCTGGACTTCCCGAATCTGGTGCAGAGTCGGGAAACCATGCAAATGGCGAATCTCGTGCACGGCATTACAACCATGCTCTGGATCAGCTTCTTCTTAGGGCACGTGTACATGGGCACCGTCGGTACCGAGGGCGCCTTGTCAGGCATGATCAGCGGCAACGTCAGCGAGAACTGGGCCAGGCATCACCATGCGCTGTGGTATGAAGAGGTCAAAGACCAGGAAGCCCCGGTGCGCAAAGTGCCGACTTCGCCGCAGCGAACTTGAAAGGCTTGGCATGAGGTGCGGATGATCGCGGAGGGATATCAGCGGTTTTCCGTGGCTGAGCGTCGCCGGTCGCCTTGACCACAAAGAGTGACGCCTCGCGGCGAGGCGCGCCGTCCCTGCGGGACGTGGTGTCTTCGGCACTTTTCGGTGCCGTACGCGAGGCGGAATCAGCCGCCAAGGGTATGCATGCCGGCCGCGCGCTGTACGTAGCCCGCCGACTCGACAAAGCCCTTGCCCTTGCGCCAGATCGCTTCTCGAATGATTTGCTCGAGCTCACCGTCGCTTGCGCCTTCACGCAAAGGCTCGCGCAGCGCCATGCTGACGGGGGAGAAAAGGCAGGGATAGATATCGCCGGTGGCGGTGATGCGCACCCGGTCGCAGCTGCTGCAAAATGGCTTAGAGATCGTCGAGATGACGCCGAGGCGGTAGCGGCCATCGAGGAGGTAATAGGTCGCCGGCTCACGCGTGCGCGGCAGCGCCTCGATGGCGAAGCGTCGTCGCAGGCGCTCGATGATTTCGGCTTCCGGCACCACGCGTTGTGGGTTCCAGCCGCCGTTGCCGTCTAGCGGCATGAACTCGATGAAGCGCAGGGAAACGTTCTGCTGGTAAGCCCATTCCGCCAGCGGCACGATTTCCTGCTCGTTCTGGTCGCGGATGACCACCGCATTGAGCTTGACGGGCAGTTCGGCGTCGCGAGCGGCGAGAATGCCGTCCAGCACCGGCTCCAGGGCGCCGTGCGTCATGTGCTCGAACAGCTCGGCGTCGAGCGCATCGATGCTGACGTTGATGTCGTCGAGGCCGGCGGCTTTCAGCGCCGCGGCGTGGCGAGCCAACAGCGTGCCGTTGCTGGTCATGGAGATTCGTTCCAGCCCCTGCGCCCGCAGCGGCTGCAAAGACGCCACGAAATGCTCGATGTTCTTGCGCAACAGCGGCTCGCCGCCGGTAATCCGGATACGGCGCAGGCCCAGCTCGGTCACGAACAGCCGACACAGGCGGAGCAGCTCCTCGAAGCTGAGGATCTCTTCCCGCGGCAGCCACTGCGGGTCTTCCGGCATGCAGTAGTGGCAGCGGAAGTTGCAGCGATCCGTGACCGAGATGCGCAGCTTGTGCTTGCTGCGACCGAAACGGTCCTCCAGCGGGCCCTGCGGGGCAGGGCCTTCGCGCTTGTTGCCGCGGTCCGACAAAGGCGCTCCCGGCAGCGGGCTGCTCATTGCGGCTTCCTTCTCGGGCTTGGTCATCCGGCCTCGTGCACGGTCGTAGGTGAAAATACGATCTCTGCCAAGTTACAGGGCCGGTGCCGAATATCCAACTGTTCCTTGAGTATCTTGTCCCAGGCCGTGCGGCAGGCTCCGGTGGAGCCGGGCAGGCAGATGATGACGGTCTTGTTGGCGAGCCCTGCCAGGGCGCGCGACTGTATGGTCGATGTGCCGATTTCCTGGTAAGACAGGCTGCGGAAGAGTTCTCCGAAACCGTCGATGCGCTTGTCGAGCAATGGCAGCACGGCTTCCGGCGTTTGGTCGCGCGGTGCAAAGCCGGTGCCGCCGGTGATCAGCACGCCCTGTACTTCCGGGGCGGCGATCCAAGCCGACACCACTGCGCGAATGGCGTAAATATCGTCGCGCACCAAGTCGCGCGCTATCAGTCGATGGCCGGCGCCTTGTAGCCGCTCCACCAAGGTATCGCCGGACCTGTCTTCCGCCGGCGAGCGGCTGTCCGATACCGTTAGTACCGCAAGCCCCAGGGCTTGAAATTCTCGAGTCGTCATGGCGTTTCTTCCTGTCTCCTTCGCTCCGCTTTCCGAAGCATGCCGACGCCGGAGCGTATCGGCGACGCTAACAAGAAGTCTAGCTGCTTTGAGCGCGCGGTGAGCGCGGTTAGTCCGCGTTTGACCCGGCAACCCTGCTAAGTGGCCGGGGGGAATCAGCGAAACAATCTAATGGCCGCTTTTCTCGCTTAATGGGGACTTGGGTATTCCCTGGATCATCCGCATCTTCAGATACAGTGGTTGACGCGGAGACAACGCGTCGCCCGGTTTCGTAATAACGACCAATATTGCTTCACGCGACAATCAAGAAGTTAGTGGCGCCAGTACCGTGTCTGCATTTTCCCGGCGCTTTTTCATGGTGTGCGTCGCGCACCTTCCAGGGCAACTAAGCTGCCCCACAGGCGGCGTGCCGGCTCGGTTACGGTCATGGATTCCAATGTTTCATTCGGTGTAATGCGCGATAGACCGGAATTCGCGTAGATCCTGAAGAGTAACGCGGTAGTGACAGGAAAAGGCAGCGTGCCGAGGAGAGTTACGCCTTAGCGCGAGGGTTCGGACGGCCTTCGCCGAGTATTCTCGGTAGTCCCCTCGGCTGCGAGCGAGACGCTAACCGGCATGTTTTGCCAGACAGTGGGTCAGCCTAGGCCGCATAGGGCTTCAAGGAGGGAATATGGCTGGCATCGATAGCCAGATAAGAGGCGCGTATGAAGCTGCAGTTAAGAACCATACACTCGATTTGCGCCATTACTGGAGGGTAGCGGCTAGGCATAAATGGCGCGTTCTCTTCATGATGGGTGTAGGCGCAGTGATCGGGCTCGTCCTGGCGCTTGCGCTGCCGAGGTACTATGAAGCGAGCACCACGCTGGTGATCGAGAGGCCGAGGTTGGAGGCCTCGCCCGTCGAGGCGGCCTATCGCTTCGATGTACAAACCAACGAATACTTCCTGACCCAGTTCGAGATTCTCAAATCCGACGATCTGGCCTTCGCCGTTTACCAGGATCTGGGCGTGGCCCAGCACCCTTCCTTTCAGGAAGACTTGGCGAGCCCCACGCGGGCAATGAAGTCCTTCGTGCGCGGGCTGATTCCCTGGGGGCAGAGCGGCGATGAGGTCGGCGCGCGGCAGCATTTCGAGCACTTCAAGGAAGCGTTGTCCATCACGCCCCTGACCAATACCCAAGCGGTCAGAATTAGTTTCCGGAGCCGGGATCCAGAGTTCTCCGCAGCGGTCGCAAACGGCCTGGCGCAACAGTACCTGCGGACGGGTTCCGAGGTGCTGGCCAAGATGGCCGGCGAGGAAGGCGTTGCGCTGCAGTCGGAAGCCCAGGCGGCGCGCGAGCGTCTGCAACAGAGCGAGCAGGCGCTGCAAGCGTTTCGTGAGCGCGAGGGCCTGGTCGACGTCGCCAGCGGCGAGGGGCTAGCCGAGCGTGAGTTGGGGCGGGCGTTGGAGCAGTTGCAGGTCGCCGAGCAGCGCTATGCGGAAATCAAGGCAGTCTATGAGCAAGTAGAGCACCTCGTCGGAGGTGCGAGTGCGGCGGCTTATCTCGACTCGCCACTGCTGGCGGGCGATGCGCAGTTGCAGGCTGCGCAGACAAACTACGAAACGGCGCGACGGGAGTATGAGTCGCTCGCCTCGATGTTCGTCGAGGGGCATCCCGATATCGCTGCCGCGCAGGTGCGCCTCGGTATCGCCCGGGACGCACTGGTCGAGCAGGCCAGGACGCGCGTGCTCGCTATCCGTGATCAATACCAGCAGGCCGAGCGAGTAGTGGCCGACGCACGCGCGCGGCTGGATGCGGTCAAGGCCGATTTGCAGAACCTGAACCGCAATCAGTTCCAATTGGTCGAGCTGGAGCGGCAGGTCGAGGCCAACCGCGCTCAGTACGAGGCCTTGATGGCGCAGGCCAGCGCACTCGGGGCGATGCAGAATCTGGCGCCGAGCTCGGCCCGTGTCGTCGATACGGCGTGGCCGCCGCTCGTGCCCACGGGGCCGGGCACGATCGCCATGATGTTGCTGATGTCGTTGCTGAGCGGCCTACTCACTTTGTTATGGATTCTCGGCCGAGATGCGTTCGACGACACGCTCAAGACCCCGACCGACGTCCGGCAGCGCCTCGGCCTGCCACTGTTGGGCTATGTGCCGAAGACCTTGGGCAACGAAGAAGCGCCGTTCCCGCAGTCGGTAATCGCCGAGCCCTACAGCTTCGGCGCCGACGCAGTCTACCGGCTCTCGGCAGCGGTGCAGCAGGCGGCGGGCAAGGCCTCCGACAGCGTGCTGGTCGTCACATCCCCGCTGCCTGGCGAGGGTACCACGACAGTGGCTTTGAACCTGGCGCTGGCGCAGGCCGAAGTCTGCCGTACGCTGCTTATAGAAGGCGGCTTCCTGCAGCCCCAGTTGAGCCGCCTGCTTGCCGGCGCATCGATCGACTGCGGACTGGTCGAAGTCCTCGAAGACGGTATGCCCCTGGAGCGCGCTCTGTTCGCAGTGCCCGATTCCAGCCTGGATCTGTTGCCGCTCTCGCATCGCCCGGACAACCCGCAGAAGCTGATGGCTCTGCCTCAGCTCCAACAACTGATGGAGGAACTCCGGCGACGTTACGATCGCATCATCATCGACTGTGGACCGGTGCATGCGGTATCGGACGCCATTCTTTGGGGCAGCAAGGCGGATGGCGTGATCGTGGTGACCGAGGCAGGCGGCACGGACGCTTCGCTCGTCGAAAGCGCTATCGATAAGCTGGCTGCTTGTGGAAAACCGGTGATGGGTGTGGTGCTCAATCAGGCGGGCCCGGAGCACAGCCCCGATTTCGCGGATTACTTCAGCAACTACTACAGCAAGGCGGAAGAGGAGGCGGCCGCCGGCCGCAAGCTGCTGCCGGTGGACGCAACCGACGCCGAACAGGAGCGGAAGCCTCCTGTGCTTGCGCCGGTACGCGCGCTGAGACCGGCATCGGATGATTGATGGCGGGCCTGGATAGTCGTTGTTCATGAGTCAGTCGATCCGGATCGCGGTGCTGATCAACTCCCTGGGCGGCGGCGGTGCCGAGCGTGTCGCCTCGCTGCTGGCGCCGGAACTCGCCCGGCGCCAGCAGCCCAAGGGGTGGCTCGTCAGCTTCGTGACGCTCGACAGTTGCGAGGAATGTTATCGCCTGCCCGACGGATTCGAGGTTGTGCGCCTCAAGGCCGACGGTTCTTATTGGGATTCCTTGCGCAGATTGCGCTCGCACTTGCGCACCGGGCGCTACGATGCGGTTCTGAGCTTTCTGCCGCGTGCCAACTGCTTGAATGTGCTCCTCAAGGGGATGAGCGGCCACGCCGCCGTGATCAGCGAGCGCGGCGACCCCAATCGCCTGCTGGGTAGCGGCGTCGGCGGCTGGATGAAGCGTTTGCTGGTGCGGTTGCTGTATCCACGCGCCGATAGCGTTGTGGTCGTGGCGCAGGCGCTGGGAAGGCGCCTGCAGTCGGAATATGGGGTACCTGTCGAGCGCTTGTCGACGATCTACAACCCCGTTTATACCGAGCAGCGGTCCGTACCCGCCGCCGGGACCGCGCGCCCGGACCTGCGCGGCAGGCCGTTCGTGGTTGCAGTCGGTCGCTTGGTTCCGGAAAAGGGCTTCGATCTGTTGATCGAGGCGTTTAGCCGCAGTCGCTATGGCGGCAGCTTGGTCATCCTCGGGGAGGGGCCCGAGCGCGCGGCGCTCGAGGCAATGGCCGCTCGCTTTGATATCGCCGAGCGGGTGCGGCTGCCTGGCTTCGTGGCCGATCCGGCTGTTTACCTCGAGCAGGCCGATGCCTTCGTGCTCTCGTCGCGCGCCGAAGGCTTTCCCAATGCCCTGGTCGAAGCGATGTCGGTTGGCTGCCCGGTGCTGGCGGCTAATTGCGAGTTCGGGCCCGCCGAGATTCTGCAGGGCGTAGAGCGATTGGAGCTGAGCGGCCTCTATGAGGCCAGCGGCGGGCTACTGGTGCCGCCGGAAGACGTTGACCAGCTTGCCGCCGGGATCGACGCCGTCACCCGCTCGGAGCGACGGGAGTTCTGGTCGGAGCGCGCTAGGCGCCGGGCAGCCGGCTTTACGCTGGCTGCGGCGGCGGCGCAGTACGCCGAGGTGCTCGAAAAAAGCATCGCCGAGGGGCTAGCGCAGCCTGGAGGGCGCTGCGCATGAGTGCCAAGAGCGCCGACTTGGAATCGGCTCCTCGCTCAATGCTGCGCGATTCGCTGGCGGCCGTCGGCACCAAGGTGTTCGTGCTTGCGCTGACGGTCGTCAGTGTGGTCATACAGGCCCGCGCCCTGGGTCCCGAAGGACGGGGGCATCTGGCGGCCTTGATCGTGCTGGCCGAGATTCTGGTGCCGTTCGCAGGCTGCGGTGCGAACCATTCCATGGCGTACTACGTTGGTCGGGCCAAGTTCGAGGTTGGCCGCCTATACGGCTCACTGCTCTTCGTACTCGTGCAGAGCAGCCTGATCGCCGCCGCCGTTGTCGCCTGGATGCATTACCAATCGCCGCTGCCGTTCACGACGATCATGATCGTCGTGACGGCCATCAGCGTTCCCATCAGCGTGTTCGTCAACGCGCTGAAGGGCGTGGCCTTGGGGCGGCATCGAATCGCCGAGTTCAATCGTATTTTCTGGCTCGAGAAGCTGGTCATGGTCGGGGGGCTGCTGAGCCTATGGGCAGCCGGGGCGCTGACGATTACCACGGCGCTGCTGGTCATGGTCGCTGCCAGCTGCGTGGTGCTGGTGACCGGCATGCAGGTGGTAAGGCCGTTCCGTTGGCCGTGGCGGGTAGATCGCCGGGTGGCGGGGCAGTTGCTCAGCAAAGGCATGGTGCTTGCCGTCACCATGTTTCTCGTCGAGCTGCTGCTGAAAATCGATATTTACCTTTTGAGCTGGCTCAGCAGCGGGGATGTCACCGGACACTACGCCGTTGCCGTGCAAGCGGGCGGCATGCTCTGGCAGATTCCGCTCGGGCTCGGGGTGGTGGTGCTGGCGCGCAGCGCCAATCGCAGCGGGAGCAGGGATGGCTGGGAGCTCGCGCTCGCGCGCGCAGTACGAGTCTCCCTGTGGGGCGTCGTCGCCGCCGGAGGCGTGGCCGCGCTCGCCGCACCCCTCGTGTTGCCGTTGCTGCTCGGCGCGGAGTTCGCACCATCCGTGCTGCTCTTCCAACTGCTCGTACCCGGCATTGTCTTACTGACGGTATTCCAGCTGCTCTACATGAACCTGGCCGGCGAGGGGCGGGTGTGGGTGCCCTTGTTGATTCTGCTTCCCTGCGTAACCGCGAAAACCGCCTTGGCGCTGTGGGTGATTCCGCGCTTCGGTGCAGAGGGGGCCGCCGTCGTCTCCTCGCTCGCATACGCTGCCGCGGCCTTGGGCATGGCGGCGTACTTCAGTCGCCGTAGCGGGCTCGAGGTGGCCGATCTGGTCTTGTTGAAGCGGCTCGACTTCGAACTCCTGTGGAGTCTGGCTCGCAACTTCAATCGAGGAGAGACGCGATGAGCACTTCGGCCTGGACCGTGGTCATTCTCGTCAGCGCCGTCCCGAGCCTGATGGTTCTGCTCAAGGAGCTCCGGCACCGCGGTGCGTCCACGGTGCTTTGGTTCGTGGCACTCGCTTTCTATCTGCGCTTTCTGGCCGCCGCGCTGCACGAATACACCTACGCGCCGCTGCTCGGCCCGCTCAGCCTCAATGCCATGCTCAGCGTCGCCATGCTGGCGGTGGGCATCATCGTCATCGATCGTCGCCTGCTACTCCTTAAGACGCTCTGGCCCGTCTACCTGATCCTGAGTCTTGCCCTCGGCAGCGCCTTGCTCAATGGCGCCTTGGCGGTCGGCACGGAAACGATCACCAAGTGGCTGTTGTTGCTGGTGCTGATGGTTGCTTTGGTCCAAGCGCTGCTGGAGCGGCCGCTAGCCGAGGTGCTCGAGGTGCTCATGAGGGCGTTCGCCCTACCCGTCATTCTGCTGCTCGCGTCGCTGGCCTTCGGGTATGCGAAGGCCAACGAGATCGACGGCTCGATCAGCTACATCGGCGGTTACAGCCATGAGGCGGCGTTCTCCATCATTCTGGCCACCCTGCTGGGGCTCACGCTGTTGCGCTACTGGCAGGAGAGAGAGTACGTCGACGGTGCCTGCAAGACGCTGCCGCTGCTGTTGTTCGTCTTGCTGTTACTGGTCAATTACCGAACCACGGTACTGGCCATGCTGCTACCGGTCGGGCTCTACCTGTTCGACCGGTTCGTGGTGCGCGCCTCGCTGCCTAAACAGTTGGCGCTGTGCCTGGTGGCGGGGCTTGCCGTGGTGATCTTGCCGCTGGACCTGGCCGCGCAACTGGCGCGTTTTCAGGATCTCCCGGCCGTGTTCGCTGGTTATGAGGAATTGGTTCAGCGCCCCGAGTACTACACGGACTGGCAGCGGCAATACCTATCGTCGCGCGCGTATCTGTGGAGCCAGTACATCACCGCCTGGAGCGATGCTTCTGCCGTGCACCAACTGGCGGGCCTGGGGCCGGATACCTGGAAAGGGCGGTTTGTGACCTACGCGCACAATACCTTCGTCTCTTTTCTCTACGAGATGGGCGTGCTCGGCGTGATCGGGCTGGCGGTGTTCTTCGCGGCGCTGTTGCTCGCGGCCCGGCGCACGTTGATGTTGCTGTTCCTGGCGTGGGGGTTCGTCATCCTGAATCTGGGAACGCTGCCGTTGTGGCAGGTAGAGGGCATTTTCTTTGCCAGCGTGATTGCGGCGGTGGCGTACAGCGGGCGCCTGCTGGCTGCGTCGACTCGCCCCAGTGCGGCGGACGAGCTGCGGCCGTCCGACCTGGGCCTGATCAGGAGTTCCTAGAAGCAAGGGCGTGCGGTACAGGAATAAAACTGCACAAGGAGGGTGACTTGTGGAAGAAGTGGTCTCTCCAAAGCTGCGCGTGCTGATGTTGGGTTTACGCGGGGTGCCGGGGGTGCAGGGCGGCATCGAAAAGCACGTCGAGCAACTCTGCCCGCTGTTGGTGGAGCGCGGCTGCGAGGTGGAAGTGGTGGCGCGGGCACCTTACCAGCCTGCGGCGCATGGCAGTAATTGGCGCGGCGTGCGCTTGCTGCCTCTGTGGGCGCCGCGCTCGAAAAATCTGGAAACCATCGTGCACACCGCTTTGGGCGTTTTATACGCGGGAGTCCGGCGCCCGGACGTGCTTCACATCCATGCCGTGGGGCCGGCCTTAATGGTGCCCTTGGCGCGAGCCCTGGGGCTGAAAGTGGTCGTGACGCATCATGGGCCGGATTATGAACGGCCTAAGTTCGGTCGTCTGGCGCGCTGGGCGTTGCGCTGTGGCGAGTCCTGGGGAATGCGCTGGGCAAGCGCGCGCATTGCGGTTTCGCGCACCATTCAGGAGCGGGTCCGGGAGCGGTACGGCTGCGAGGTTCACCGCATCCCGAACGGTGTTCGCGTGCCGCCGGTATCGCAGCAAACCGATGCGCTGGAACCGTTCGGCCTCCAACCGGGCCGCTATGTGCTGATGGTGGGGCGGCTCGACTCCGGCAAACGGCAGCTGGATCTGATCCGGGCGTTCAACCAAGCCAGGCTCAAAGGCTGGAAGCTGGCACTGGTGGGCGGTGCCGAGTACAGCGACAGCTATACCGAGGCCATCGAGGCGGCGGCCCACGCTCCCGGCATTGTCATGACCGGCTTTCAGGGCGGGCAGACGCTGGAGCAGCTCTTCCGCCACGCCGGCATGTTCGTCTTTCCGTCGTCGCATGAAGGGCTGCCCATTGCCCTTCTGGAGGCGCTGAGCTACGGCCTGCGCGTTATCGCCAGCGACATTCCTGCGAATCTCGAGATCGGTCTTCCGGCACAACACTACTTCCCGCTCGGCAACGTAGAAGTGCTGGCCGAACGCATGCGTGAGTTCGCCGAGCGGCCGCTCACGGAGGGCGAGCGCGAGGAGTATCGCCAGTGGGTTGCGTCGCGCTACGACTGGAATGACATCGCACTGGAAACCTGTGCGGTGTACGAGGGACTCACTAAGAAGAGCCTGACGGCCGGCAAGCGGATCGCGACGAGTTAATCACGGCCTTGGGCTCGGAAGAGACAGGATATCGGCGACTGGATAGGAGCCGGTCGCGGCCGGCTTTAAGGAAGTGGCGAGGAGCAGCGAGACCGATGCCTGAGTTGAATGCCGCACTTGTGGTCGAGAGCGAGATGTTGCCGTTCTGGCAGTATCGTGCCTTGGAGCGCTTACTCGAGGACGGGCACGTTCGGGTGCGGTTGGTTCTGCTGCTAACGCGCGATCAACGACTGCGTCGAAGCTGGAGGGCGCGGGGCTGGGAGTTCTGCGCCCGACTCGTGGGAGGGCGCGTCGCTGAGCGGTCGATGTTGGAGTTGCTACGCGGTGTGCCGGTTATGCAGCCGAACGATTTGCAGCATGCCGCTCTGGATGAGCTCGATTTCGTGCTCAAGCTCACGCCGCACACGCAAGCGCTTCCCGAGGCACTGGCGCAGGCTAGGTTCGGCGTCTGGAGCCTGAGCTTCAGCGGCGAAGGCGTGCCCGGGGTGCCGCCCGGCGCGCTGGAGACCTATCATGCTTGTGAGACCTCGATGGTCGCCCTGGTCAGCAGCCAAGCGCCCGCCGGCGGGCGAGATGTGCTGCGCTGGGCGCGACAGAGAACCCGGCCGGGCTGCTTCAGGAACTCGCGCGAGCTGTTGCTGCGCGCAAGCGAGTTGCCCCGTCTGGCGGTGCTCGATCTGGTCCACGGCACCACGGCGAGCCGGTGCCCGGAAGAGCCAGCAAGGCTCGAGCCGCCCCGGCGCTTTCCACTTAGCCGTATCCTCGCCCGCTCGGCATTCAGATTTCTGCGCCGAGGCATAGAGCTCACGCTATTCGATGAGCATTGGTCGATTCTGATATTCCGTAATCAGGGCTTTCCTTCCAAGGACTTCTTCCGGCGCGACAATGCCGTAGCCGAGCTGAGATTCCCCTCCTGGGTCGGCTATGGTGCCGATCCCTTCATCGTGGAAGCCGGCAACAGGCTCTACCTGCTGTTCGAGTACTACGACGCGGGGACCGGGCGTATCGATGCCGCCGTGCTCGATGAGAGCCTGCGGCTCGTCGATTATGCGGAAGATCTGGCGCCGAGCCGGGCACATCAGTCCTACCCGTTCGTGATGAAGACGTCCCAGGGCTGGCTCCTGATGCCCGAGGCGGGCGCCTCCGGTGCGGTGCCTTACTACCTGCTCGAGGATCTAGTCGGACCCGTCCGGCAGAGCGGCACGCTGATCGAGGATTTCGCGGGCGTGGACAACACCATTTGCTTCCATGCCGGCAAGTACTGGATGTTCAACAGCCGTGCTGTGCAGGGCCTGGACCACGAGACCGAGCTGATGCTGTGGTGGGCGGATGATCCTCGGGGGCCTTGGACGGCTCACCCTGCCAATCCCATTCAGATCGATATTGCCGGCTCGCGTCCCGCCGGGCCGTTATTCACGGATGCGCAGGGCGTGCTGTACAGGCCGGCGCAGAACGGCTCGGCCGGTTACGGTGGCGGGCTGGTGTTAAAGCGCGTGGCGGCCTTGGACGAACGTCGCTTCGAGGAGCAGACGGTGCTCCAGGTGGCGCCGCGGGACGTCGCGCCGGAGGCTATCGGCGTCCATCACTTCTGCGCGTCCGAGCGCTATGTGGCTGTCGACTACCGGCTGCGTCGGCTCAAGTCGCGCCTGCTTGCTCGGCTGGTAGGAAAAGCAAAGGGTGAAGATGCCCGCACCCTGGTCGAGGTTCGCAACACGCGCTCCGGCGGGCCGGGGGAGCCCTTGCGCCCGGCCACGACCGCTCCTGTATTGGCCGCTGCGCGCCATTCGGAGGTCGAGCGCGTGCTCGCGCTCGGGGGGACGCGATTGCGCCTGCCCAACGCTCAGTAACGCAGGCGTGCCTGGCCGTCGCATTCCGGTCTGCCGCGTGCGCCTTGAGACGCTGCCGGTAAACAGGATCAGGAGAGTTTGCCCATGGAGATGGTTCAGGAAATCGGTCAGGGGAGCCGCGCAGGGTCATTGCGCAGCATGGCCTGGAGGTTA
>JAJUGG010000005.1 GCA_029268285.1 Ectothiorhodospiraceae bacterium
AGACGCACCAACGGGCGGCGGTCGGCATAGGCACCGAGCAGCGCGCGGTCGCAGATCACGTTGAGAAGGCGCGGCGTGCCTCGGCTGAGGCGATGCGCGGCGAGCATGGCGGGGGCCGTGAAGAGCTTGCGCCGGCAGCCCGCTACTGCGAGACGATGGCGGATGTACCTGCGGGTGTCGCGGTAGGTGAGCGGCGTGAGGTGATAGCGCGTGGTGATCCGTTGCGCGACTTGCCTCAGCTCGGGGCGCGCCAGCATCTGGCGCAATTCCGGTTGACCGACCAGGATGATCTGCAGCAGCTTTTCACGCGTCGTTTCCAGGTTGGTCAGCAGGCGCACCTGCTCGAGCGCGAGCTTGCTCAATCCCTGCGCCTCGTCGATGAGGATCAGGGTATGGCGGCCGCGCGCATAGGCATCCAGCAGGTAAGCGTTGAGCGCGTCGATCAGCGGCTGGGTGCCCTGGGCCTCAGGCAAGGGGGCAATGCCGAGCTCGTTGCAGATGACGCCGAGGAATTCGCGAATGCTGACGTGCGGATTGAGCACCAGCGCAACGTCCACATCTTCCGGCAGTTGCTCCAGCAAAGCTCGCACGACAGTGGTTTTGCCCGTGCCCACCTCGCCCGTGAGTTGCACGAAGCCGCCCCGCTCGCGCATGCCGTAGAGCAGGTGCGCGAGCGCCTCCCGGTGGCGGGGGCTGAGGTAGAGATAGCGCGGGTCTGGCGCGATCGAAAACGGGCGTTCGCGCAGGCCGAAGTACGTCTCGTACATGAGCGGCGGTGGTCGTTCCTTGTTATAGGCCGGTGGTGGCAGATTAGCGCAATCGGCGACTCTGGCAAATGCCTGAAAAAGCAGCTCAACTATTTCGTCTGGCGGCCGATACCTTCTATGCAAGCTTATTGACCGAGGCGACACATGCTAAAAAAAATCGCTCGCTTACTTACCGGTAGCATCCTCAACAAGTTGTTCGCCATCACCGGCCTAGGCACGGTGCTGGTCGTAGCCGCGGCGCTGTTCGGCATTTTGCAGGCCTGGCAGAGCCTGCAAGGCTTCGAGCACCTCATGGGGGAGGAGGTCGATCTCGCCAGCCGCATCGAACACCTCAAGCTCGAGTACGCACATCAGGAAAGCCTCTGGCAGTCGGTGCTGGTACGCGGCGACGATAACATCGACCGCGAGAAGTACCTCGAAGCGCTCGCGCAGCAGCGCCGCGATGTGGTGGAAGAGGCCGGCGAGCTGCTGGGTAGCGTCAGCGATCCGGTGGTACGGGATTCACTGCAGGCCTTCGTGCAGCGGCACGGCGAGATGGAGCAGCTCTACCGCGAGGCCTTCGAGACTTACGAGCTGCTGGGCTACAACGCGCGTATGGCCGACGACATGACGCGGGCCTCGGCGCTCGAACTCGAGGAACTGTTGAATGAGGCCTCGCGCATTCTGCAGGCCCAGGCGCAGGCGAAGACTCGCAGCAACATCGAAGAAGCCGGGGCGGTGATGGTGCAGAGCTTCGTCGCCATGGGGATTGCGATCGTCGTGGCTTTCGTGGTCTTCCTGCTACTGCTGCGCCGGAGCATTCTGAAGCCGACGCATGCTTTGGTAGAGGATCTGGAGCGCTTGGCAGAGGGCGATTTCTCTGTGCCCATCAAGGCCACGACGCGCGACGAGATCGGCAAGGTGGCCGTGAGCGCGCGTCAGTTGCAGGAGCGTCTCGGCCACGCCCTGGGTCAAATCGCCGATGCCGTAGCGCAGGTGGCGTCTTCGGCCGAAGAATTGGCCGTGGTCTCGGAGCAGACGACTCAAGGCGTTTCCCAGCAGCGCGGCGAAACCGCGCAGGTGGCGGCGGCCATGAACCAGATGAGTGCGACCGTTCAGGAGGTTGCGCGCCATGCCGCGCTGGCTGCCGAGTCGACCCAGGAGGCAGACCACAAGGCCCTGCATGGTCGCCAGGTAGTGGAGCGCACCACCGATGCCATTAATGCCCTGGCAGCGAACGTGGAACAGGCCGTGACCGCCATCCGTCGTCTTGACGAAGACAGCGTGGCTATCGGTGCGGTGCTCGACGTGATTCGCGGCGTGGCCGAGCAGACCAATCTGCTGGCGCTCAATGCCGCCATCGAGGCGGCGCGTGCCGGCGAGCAGGGCCGCGGCTTTGCCGTGGTGGCCGATGAGGTGCGTACGCTGGCGCTGCGAACCCAGAAGTCCACCGAGGAAATCCAGGACATGGTCGAGCGTGTGCAGGCAGGGAGCGCCGATGCGGTGAAGGTGATGGACACCAGCCGCAGCAAGGCCGAGCAGGCGGTGGGAGAGGCGCGCGGCGCGGCTGAGTCCCTGCGCGCAATCACCGACGCGGTGGGCACCATCAAGGATATGAACAATCAGATCGCCAGTGCGGCCGAGGAGCAATCCGCCACCGCCGAGGAGATGAACCGCAATATCACCACCATCAGTCAGATTTCGGAGCAGAACGCGGACGGCGCGGCGCAGACTACCGCGGCGGGCGAAGAGCTTGCCCGCCTGGCAGCCGATCTTCAGTCCTTGGTCGGGCAGTTCCGGCTCGCCGGCAAGCGCTGAAGCCGGCCCGACTCGGCAGGCTCTCCGCCCTTTATGCGAACGGGGAGCCTGCTTCTTCAGCCGTTACGCATGCGTTCGCGAACCTGCAGGCGGTTCTCCACTCCGTGTACGCCGGGGATGTACCAGCAGTCGTAGCAAGCGATGCGGCGATTGACTTCGCTGCTTACCGTGCCTTCCAGGATGATGACCCGGTCGCGGGCGCGCACGAAGATCTCGTCGGCGTCGAAGGAAGGGTCCTTGTCCAGCACCATGCGCACGGTATCGGTGAGGTCGTCGTCATTGTCCTGCTCCGCGGGACGGACCCGAATACGGTTGTCGACATCGGCCGTGCCGGGCACCCACCAGGCGATGACTTCAGCCAGGCGCCGGTGCGGCAGGCTCCACACCGCGCCGCTCAGGTGCACCATCGAGCTGCCTTGCCGCACCGTGACCCGCAGCCAGTTGCTTTCTTCGTCCTCCGGCGGTTGCTGGCTTTCATCCAGGATGGTGAAACCTCGGAATACCGGTTCCTCCATCAGTGCCGATAACACCGCGGCCCGCAGTCCGTCGCCATCCCTTTTCTGTCCTACCTGTACGCGTAGGTGATCATGGATTTCCTGGGTCCCGGCGACCTCCCGCGCAATCTGCAAGGCGCGACGCTTGGCGACGATGTTTTCCACTTCGCCTTCCAGACAGAGCGTGCCCCGGTGACTGATTTCGATGGGAAAGCGGTGCAGGTTGATGTCCGGGTCGCGTTCCAGGGCCGCCCGTACCTGGTTAATCAGCGCCGGTCCGACCATGTTCACCTCCTGTAGGCTGATGATGCGCGCTCGTCGGTTCTGAAGAGCCGTGTGGGGCCGTGGACGCCGCCTTCGGCGCAAATGCGCCCGGAGGTCGTTCCGAGGCCCAAAGCCACAGGTGGTGTCTTTCCGGGGGCGTGGCAAGGCAAGCATGCCATCCGGCTGCCCCTGCCGTTGCAGCAGCGGCTTCATAAGCAGCCTTGGCGCGGCGCGGCCCAATGCCTATGTGTGGGGTATGAATACCGTCCAGGATGAAGCGCGTCGCGCCCAACGGCGTGCACTGGTCATTGTCAATCCCCAGGCGCGCTCCGGTGCGGCCGCGCTTGATTCCATGATCGAGCAGTTGCAGCGCCGCGAGGTGCGGGTCGAGGTGCTGCAGCTCGACGAGCGTGCCGAGGCCGAGCGCGCGATTCGTGCCGCGCGTGGCAACAAGGAGCTACTGATCGTCGGCGGCGGCGATGGCACGCTCAACGGTCTGGTCGAAGCTGTCATGGAGAGCGGTTTGCCGCTCGGCGTATTGCCGCTGGGCACGGCAAATGATCTGTCGCGCACCTTGGGCCTGCCGGGCGACCCGCGGGAGGCTGCCGCCGCGCTCGCAGGCGGCACGGTGCATCGCATCGATCTGGGCCGGGTCAACGGCCGTTACTTCTTCAATGCCGCCAGTCTTGGTTTGGGGGTGGCTGTCAACAGAGGCCTTACGAAGCAGCTGAAGGCCCGGTGGGGCAAGCTCAGTTACGCCCGCAGCCTACTACAGGCCTTGTGGCGCCCGCGGTCTTTCAGTGCCGACATCGTCTGTGACGGCAGCCGGCATCGGCTGCGCTGCCTGCAGATCACCGTCGGCAATGGGCGGTACTACGGCGGCGGCATGACGGTGCATCGCGATGCGGCAATCGACGATGGCCTGCTCGACGTCTACTGCGTCGCGCCGCGACCGCTCTGGCGCCTGGTGCGTCTGCTGCCGGCGCTGCGACGCGGGCATTATCGCCGCAGTCAAGGAATAAGAGTGCTGCACGGGCGACGCATCGAGATCGCTACGCGCCGGTCCATGGCCATCACGGCCGATGGCGAGCAGATTGCGCGCACCCCCGCAGTGTTCGAAGTAGCGCCTGCGGCGGTACCGGTCATCGTGGCCAGGGCGCAGACAGAGGGGCTGAAACGTGCTGTGGAGTGAGGCGGATATTGCGCTCAACGATGTTTTGCTGGCGCTTGGCGAGGCTGCCGATCTGTATCAGGACGAAGCGGAGTTGGCCGAGCGGGCGGATTCGGTTGCGCTGTTTCAGGAGTTGGCGGAGCGTCGTCGGCGCCTTCACCAGGCGCTTGCCGAGCAGATTCGACGGCGCGGCGAGTTGCCGCCAGGCCTAGATACCGACCGCGAGACGCTAATGAAGCTTGGTAAACGCTTGCGCGCCGCGCTATCGGCCGATGAAGAAATGCTCTTGCGCGCGGATCGCAGGCAAAGCGAAGACAGAATCGCCGAGCTGCTGCAAACGGCGCTGGCAAACGTCGATGACCCCGAAGCGCGCGCGCTGCTGGAACAGATCAAGCTCGATGTCAACAAGGCTCGGCAGCAGCTAGGTGAGCCCGAGCCCTAGAGGCTCGAAACCGCGGCTGCGCGCCCTTATCTCCCATAGCTGAAGCTGTCGCGAGCCCATTCGCGATGTTGTCCGGGGATATTCACAGCAATAACGCAGAACCCATCGCGGGGAGCCGACCGAGCTATGGGAGAGGCCAGGCAGGTAACGTCTTTCTGGAACCGGCTGTTGTGGCAGGCCGCGTTCCTGACGGTGGCCTTGGCCCCGGCATTGGCGCTTGGTGTGTTGCTCTACGATGTCGCTTTCAACAATTCCGAGAAGCAGGCAATGGTTCTGCAGGAGCGGGAGCGGCTGCGAGCGGCAGTGACGCAGCGGTTGGTCGATGTGCGTGAGGCAGCTGAAACGCTGATTGATCTGCCCCCGCTCGAAGAACCGGCGCACGACCCACGTTTTACCGCCGTCGTCGCCTGGCGCGAGGGAGGGCGACCTCAGTTGCTCAGCGGGAGCTGGTCCGGAAGCGTGCGTCTGCCGGGTACCCCGAAGGAGTTGCTGGGGGATCAAGCCAGCCGCTTCGTCGCCGACGGCGATGAGTTGCTCGTTCTGGTGGCGTCCCGCGAACCCTTTCTGGTGCGGGTCTCCATGCCTTGGTTCTGGCAGGCCCTGGACGACGCGGCTCTGCCGGCCTGCGGCTTCGTAAACGGCTCGGTGGTTGCTTGTTCCTATCCACTGATCTGGCGGGTCGCTCAGTTTGTCTGGGGAGGGCGTGAGCCGGCTGAACAGCGGCGCCTGGATCTGAACCTGCCGAGCGCCGACGGGACGGTATCGCTGCGCCTGATCAGCCTCGCGCCGCCGCCGCTCCGGGTGTGGCTGCCGACGCCGCCGGCCTGGTCGCCGCAGGAGCGTTTCCTCGCCGGTGCTCTGCTGTGGCTGAGCAGCTTGCTGCTGCTGCTGCGCACCCGGCCCCAGGGTGCGAACGGCAACATTGCTGCGCCGGTCCTCTCGCGCGGCGGTCGCGTGCGCGCCTAGTCGGACTCAATGACTCTTTTTGATTTAAGAGGCTTGCGCTTCGTCCCGACTCATGCAGAATGCCTGCTTTCCGTTCGATTGCGATGGCTTTAGCTTGCATTTCGGGCAAAAGGACTTAAGCCGGGCCCTTTAATCGAGAGCGCCGCGTGGGTCGGACGGACTCCCATTTGTACGCTGTAGGGGAGCAGACCTATGAACAACGTCGAGCGGCTTGAACGAGCACGGCATTTCTTTTCGATGATTCCGCATGGAAATGCTTTGGGCTTTGAAGTGGTCGCGGCTGAAGAGAATGCCGTGATCGTGCGTTTACCCTACCGAGAAGATCTTATCGGCGATCGTCGCACGCGCCAGATCCACGGCGGCGCGCTGGTAACTCTGGTGGATCAGACCAGCGGCGCGGCGGTGATCTGCACGCTGGATGAGCCGGAGGCCGTGGCGACGCTGGACCTGCGAGTCGACCATCTGCGTCCTGCCGAAGCGGGGCGCGACGTGTTTGCTCGCGCCGAGTGCTACCGCGTGGCGCGGAATATCGCGTTCGTAAAATGCCGGGTTTATGACGATGATGCTTCCGACCCGGTGGCCACCAGCATGAGCAGCTTCATGCGTGCTTCCAGTACCAAAGGCAACATGTTCGCGGGTAAATAAGCATGACGGAACTGACCCAATTGATCAGCGAAGCACGGGCTGCGGGCGACTATCAACGTGTCGTGGATATGGTGCCTTACGCGAGCATGCTCGGCATCGCTTTCGAGGCGGATGAGAACGGTCGGCTGTTGTTTAGGCTCGAATATAACGAGCGCAATATCGGCAATTCCCTATTGCCGGCGCTCCATGGTGGAGCAATTGCTGCTTTCATGGAGCACGCGGCTCTGTTAGAACTAGTCTGGAATCAGGAAACGGTGTTGTTGCCGAAAGTCATCGATTTCTCGATCGATTACCTGCGGCCGGGGCGCCCCGAAACGGTTTTCGCCGAATGCCACGTCATTCGGCAGGGACAAAGGGTCGCCAACGTTTCCGTTACTGCTTGGCAGGGCGACCGTAATAGGATCATTGCCACGGGGCGCTGCCATTATCTGCTGACGCGTTCGGAGGATGAGCAACGCTGACGAGAGCTTCGTCCGTCGGCGCGGGGCGTCCGGCGAGCGCGAAAGCCGTCGATAGGCCAGGGGGGCGTGCAATGATCGAGTTGTCGAGTCAGCTGACGAAGGCGGAGCGCGATTACCTGCGGAAGATGTTCGAGGATTCCGCAGCCACGGCAACGCTTGGCGACCATATCGACGTGGAACTGCCGGACCATGGCCGGGATGCGCTGTTCCGCACGCTGGAGCGCGGCAGAGCCGAGCTGGTGGTCGAGGACGGAACCTACCGGCTCAGTTATCGCGTTGAGTTGCTTACCGACCCTGGCAGCGGCTTACAGCGCCTGCGGCTCTCGCGTCCCATCGTCAGTGATCGCACCGAGCACCGGCTGTCTGCAGATAAAAGCGCATGAGCCTGCCGCGCGCCGAGCCCACCCCGGCGCGCGGAACCACTAGCCGTTCTTGTCGGATTTGTCTTCCGGTTCGCCGGTGTGACTGGTCGGCGTCCAGGCCGGCGCATCGCTGGCCGGGAACGATTCCTTGGCAGCTTCGTCTACCGTCTCGTCTTCCCAGCGTTTTTCCTCGTTCTTGGTCTTGATCCTATCCTTGCTCATTGACACCTCGTTGCCGGTTTTCAGGCCGCTTCATCCAGTTGAGGCCCGGATTGATGCACTTCGACCGACGCGGCCGATGCTCTGCGATATCGAGCGCGTGCTCAGGCGCCGCCGATGCCCTCGACGACATAACCCGTGCCGCCACAGTTCTCGCAGGGCTTGTCTTCGAGCTTGCCCGAGCCGTGACACTTCGGACAGATATCTTCGCCGGTACCGGGAGTGCCGGGTGGCGCCTGGTCGCCAGGGTTCATGTCCTCATGGCCCTGTTTGTGCTCGTCTTGCATAGCCCACCTCATACGTATTGCGGTTTGGCCGTGCTTGTTACATGCGGCTGAAAGCTACAGCGAGCAAGGCCGAATCAGCGACACGCAGGGGTCGGAGTGTGGATGCTAATGCGCAACGCGGCGTCATGTCGGCTTGAACTCGCGTCCGCCCCGTTGCCGTCGGGCATCGGCATGGAGATAGTTCGAGGCCAGCCCCTAGCGGCCTTCGGTCGCAACAAACTGCAAGAGCTCCGGAAAGAAAGCGAGGAAATCCTGCTCCAGGTCGACGTAGTGTTGTTCGAGCTCCACGCCGCAGTCGGCCAACGGCTCAAAGCGCGGCCGGCGCCGGGAAATACCGACAAGGCTGCGCTCAATGAGCCAGAGATGGCGGTAATTGGTCAGCCAGTCTTCGCGCGCCATGTGATGCACGATACGGGTGCAGGTAAGGGGGAGGGTGGCCTGGTGTTGCTCGAGCAGCCGGTAGCTTTGAGCGGCAAATTGGGCCAGCGGTTCGGAGCTGAAGCGGCTCCAGTGTCGGGCCAGGAAGTGATCGTAGGCGAGATCGACGGCTATGCCGGCAAAGCGGCGGCGCTCCGGCGCGAAGCGCTCGCGGCTGCGCGCGGTGATCGGGTGCTCATCAGTGAAGCTGTCGACCTTTCGGTGCAGTTCGATGCCGCGCAGCAATTCGCCTTCATAGGGCAGGTGTTCGAGCCGGCCTTTGACGAAGTCGCCGAGAAAACTGCCGACCAGGCGGTCCTCAGTAGCGGAACCAAGCAGAAGATGGGCCAGATAATTCAAGCGGGCTCCAGAAGCTAAGGCGGGCCCTCATGATACCTCGCCCTGCATGTGGCGCCACAATGCCGTAGCGGTCTCGCCGTCCTCGGGGAACACGGTCAGGGTGTAG
The DNA here is from genome assembly GCA_029268285.1 of Ectothiorhodospiraceae bacterium. GTDB lineage: Bacteria > Pseudomonadota > Gammaproteobacteria > Nitrococcales > AK92 > JAJUGG01. The sequence goes on from JAJUGG010000005.1 coordinate 8,759, forward strand.
TCCTCGCTGAACGCGGGCGGCGGCGTTCCTGCTTCGGTGGGCTTTGGTTGCCGTACCGTCAATAACAATTCCTCCGCAACGGCCCAGGCAGCCGCACGGTCTTCGACTTCACTAAGCAGTACCAGAAAGGCGCGCCCGTCCAGAGAGGTAACGCTGTCGCTGGCGCGTAAGCGCGCGGCCAGGCGCTCTGCCAGCGTCCGCACCGCATTGATTCCGGCGGGTTTCTCCAGCAGCGGGAGGGTCAGCAATGCGACGCCGTTCTGGCGCCGCCGGGCGAGGTGAATGGCCTGCTCCAGCCGGTCAAGGAACAGCGCTTCGGTAGGGAGCTGGGTCTCGGGGTCGTGCAGAGCCACGAAGTCTTCTCCGGATCATCAGAGCCGCCTTGCGGAGGCTTGGTCCATCGTTATTGTTGATCTGGCGTCAGCCAACGGCCGCGCGAGCCGCAGAGCACGGCACATTACACATGATCACGGTTATAGCTTAGAGCCTCGGACGGTGGCTTGCCTAGCTCACGTGCTCCTGCCGAATACCGGGGCCGCTTGGCTGCGAGCAGTAACAGCCTCGGGGGCGGGGGCAAGAAGCCCTATTTTCGTTCCCAGCGGAAGATTGCCGCGCTGATGCTCAGGAACAGCGCCGACATCACGGCAAGCGCGGCGAGTTGCGGCAGAATGCCGCTTAGGCCCGCGCCTTCCAGCATGATGGCGCGCGCGCCATCGAGGATATGGGTAAGGGGCAGGAGCTGCGCGGCCCAGTGCAGTGCGGGATGGCTGCCTTCTAGCGAAAACCAGACCCCCGATAGCACCATCATGGGCCAGGCGATGGCGTTGAGCAGGCCTTCGGCGAATTCCTCGCTTTCTGCCCGTGCGGCGATGATCAGGCCCAAGGCGATCAGGCTGACAGCACCGACGGCGCTTAGCAGGAGGAGCGCGAAGTGGCTGCCCTCCATGCGAAACTCGAGCACGAGTCCGGTGCCGAAGAAAATCGCGGCGCTCAGCACGATGATAATGACCAGCCGCGACAGGATCTGAGCGCAGAGAAACTCGAAAGCGCTGAGCGGCGTCGCGTGCAGGCGCTTCAGGTAGCCGTTCTTGCGATAGCGCACCAGCACGTAGCCTACGCCGTACATGGCGCTGAACATCATGTTCATGCCGATGACGCCGGGAACCACCCAGTCCACGTAGCGAATGGGCTTGCCCGTGATGGTTTGACGCTGCAGCTCTGGGTCGGTTTGCAGTAACAGGCGTTCTAGAAGCTCGCCCTTGCCGGAGGTCGGGTTGATCCAATAGCGGCCGGGCGAATGGCGCAGATCGATGAGCATATCCGTTTGATGGCGGCTGACGTCCGCCTGCGCGCCGGAGAGCGACTCAGCGGGATAGAAATCGATGTGCGGCGTGTCGAGAAAGGGATGGCGGGCGCTGCTCTGGGCCGCATCGTCGAGCACGGCGACCTTATACAGGGGGCGCGGCTCGCCGGAAAACACAAGTGCTAAGCCGAACACCAGAAGCACCGGCAGGAGCAGGTTCCAGCCGAAGGAACCGCGGTCGCGCACGAACTCCAGCATGCGCGCGCGCATGACGGCGTTGACGCGTTTCAACGCGGCCATCATGCGCGCAGCTCTCGGCCGGTGAGTTCGAGAAACAGGTCCTCCAGCGTGCGCGATCTGACACTTAGGCGCTGCAGCGGCACGCCCGCTTGGAGCAATTGCTCAATCACGGCGTTCACATCTTCAGTCAGGATCTCGACCAGGTCGCCGTCACGTCGTGCGACGAAGGGGAGCGTCTTGCCGTCGATCGCGTTGTAGGGCAGCTCGATGACGACTTCGGAGAAGTGCTGCGCCAGCAGCCCTTCGGGCGTGCCTTCGGCAATGATGCGGCCATGGTCCATGATGGCGATGTAGTCGCAGAGGCGATAGGCCTCTTCCATGTAGTGCGTGGTAAGTATGATGGTCTTGCGCTGCGCCTTGATGCGCTCGATCAGGCTCCAGAAGTTGCGCCTGGCCTGAGGGTCGAGCCCGGTGGTGGGCTCATCCAGGAACACCAGGGCCGGGTCGTTGACCAAGGCGATTGCCAGCAACAGCCGTTGACGCTGGCCACCGGACAGCTTGCGGGAATCGCGATCGAGATAATCGCCGAGCGCGCACAGCTCCGCGAGTTCCTCTACCGAGAGCCCCTGAGGGTAAAAGTCGCGAAACAGCTCGATCTGTTCGCGCACGGTGAGAAAATCCTGCAGCGATGTGGTTTGGAACTGAATGCCGGCTTCGCGACGAAAGCGCGGGCCTAGCGGCTCGCCGCGGTAGAGCACTTCGCCCGAGGTAGGGCGGGTAATGCCCTCGAGGATCTCGATGGTGGTAGTCTTGCCGGCTCCGTTAGGGCCGAGCAGGCCGAAGCAGATCCCTTCCGGCACACGGAAGCTGGTCCCGTTGACCGCGCGCACGCCGGGATAGGTTTTGACTAGATTACGGACTTCCAATATCGGTGCAGGCATGGCGGCATCCTTGCACCGTCGCGACAGGGCAGAAGCCTATCGCGACGGCGCCAGCCAGAAATAGAGCTACTGTTCCGAGCTGGGCTGCGAGGTGCGGGAACTGCCGCCGCCGCGGGGACCACCGCGTCCGCGGTTGCCGCTACGACCGCCGCCGGCGCGGCCGCCGTTGCGCCCGCCCGTGGTGCGGCGTTGGATCTTCTTGGGCGGCTTGATCTCGTCCGCCAGTTCCGGCGCGGCCGCTTCCACCGGGATCTTGGAGCCGATGTACTGCTCGATTTCCGGCAGCGAGAAGACGTACTCGTCGCAGGCGAGGCTGATGGCGTCGCCGCTCGCGCCGGCGCGGGCCGTACGACCGATGCGATGCACGTAATCTTCTGCATCCTGCGGCAGGTCGTAATTGACGACATGGGTGACGCCCGGGATGTGCAAGCCGCGCGCGGCAACGTCCGTGGCCACCAGAATAGGCAGCTCGCCGGACTGGAAGCGCTCGAGAAGCTTCTCGCGTTTCTTCTGCGGGATATCGCCGGATAGCACTTCGGCGTCGAAATCGTTGCCGAGCAGATAGCCCAGGACCGTATCGCCGGCGCGCTTGGTGTTGACGAACACGATGGTGCGCGTGAGGTCGGTCTGCTTGAGCAGGCTGATCAGATAACGCGGCTTGTCCTCTTTGGCGACGTGGTAGAGCGTCTGCCGGACCCGCTCAGCGGTGACCTGCTCGGGCTCGATTTTTACCACCTCGGCGTTGTTCATGTGCTCGTAAGCGAGCTCCATGACGCGATGCGAGAGCGTTGCCGAGAACAGCATGTTGAGGCGCTTGGACGGCTCAGGCATGCGCCGCAGCAGGTAGCGAATGTCGCTGATGAAGCCGAGGTCGAACATGCGGTCGGCTTCGTCCAGCACCACCACTTCCACGTTCTTCAGGCTGAACACCTTTTGCTTGTAGAAGTCGATGATACGGCCGGGAGTGCCGATGATGATGTCGACACCGAGCTCGAGCTCGTGTCGTTGCTTCTCGTAACCGGTGCCGCCGTAGACGGCTTCCATGAAGAGTCCTGTACGGGCGCCGAGCAGTTGCGCGTCATTGTAGATCTGAATGGCCAGCTCGCGCGTCGGTGCGAGGATAACTGCAAAGGGCCCGTACTGGCCTTCCTCGATGGGGTTCTCCATCAAACGATGCATGGTCGCCAGTAGGAAGGCGGCTGATTTGCCGGTCCCGGTCTGAGCCTGTCCGGCGACATCTTTGCCGGCGAGGGCCGTGGGCAAGGTGGCGGCCTGGATCGGCGTGCAGTGCGTGAAGCCCGCATCCGCCAGCCCCTGCATCAGGGTGGGCGTCAGGCCGAGAGAGTCGAAGGAAATGTCTGTTAGATGATCTGTATTCATGGCTGCGTAGGGTACCGCAAAAGCGGCTGGAAAGAGAGTAAACGTATGAATTCGGGGGCGTCATTCTCAAGACGGCAGTCACAGAATCGTCGAGCCGTCCGGCAGGTCGAGCTGCACCCGAGCGATACGCCGGCCGAGCACCTGCACATAGCCGCGACGGCGTTCGCGGCCGTCGAGACTGAACTCGAGCCGGTAACGGCGCGCCAGGTGTAGGCGTCCATCGGCGCCGCGCTGCAGCCCCAGGCGATCCAAGGCCACTGTTTCGTCCAGTAACTGTACGTCCATCTGGCGGCAGGCAAGGCGGCCGGCGATGATGGCCTGTTCACGCGCACGGTTGGCATCGTGCCAAGCCCATCCGGCCAGGCCCAAGACCAGCGCGCCGCCAAGAGTGGAGAACTCCATATTTACGTCCGTGGGGCGTTCCCGCACAGGCTTCGCCGCATCCGCGCCGCAGCCTGCTCGAAAAGCCTGAAGGGCTTCAGGTTCTAAAGCGAGAAGATTACACCTGTTATGATGGCCGGCTCCACTCATTACGCTGCGCGCCCCATGACTATCTTCGATTTGCATTGCCACTCCACAGCCTCCGACGGTCGCTTGTCGCCGACCGATCTGGTCGCTCGCGCCCATGAGCACGGCGTGTCGGTGCTGGCGCTAACGGACCACGATACGGTGGCGGGGCATGCGGAGGCGGCCTTGGCGGCATCCGCGTGCGGGCTGCAGCTGGTTCCCGGCATCGAGCTCTCGACGCGCTGGGATAAGCACACCATGCACGTGGTGGGCTTGGGCGTCGACCCGCGAAATCCGGTGTTGTTGCAACATGTGGAATGGCTTGGCGAGGTCCGTCGACAGCGCGCGCGGGACATGGGGGCGAAGCTCGCCAAGCTCGGTTTTACCGGAGTTTACGAGCAGGCTCTGGCTGAGGCGGGGGAGGCTGAGCCGACCCGGCCGCATTTTGCGCGCGCGCTGGTAGAAGCCGGTCATGTCCAAACCGAGGGCGAAGCTTTCAAGCGCTACCTGCGGCGCGGTAAGCCCGGCTACGCGACAGCCGCCTGGCCGGACTTGGAGCAAACCATAGCGGTCATACGTGAGGCGGGGGGTATGGCTGTGCTGGCACACCCCCACGGCTACGGTTGGACTGGCGCTTGGGTGCGGCGCATTCTCGAAGCATTCGTTGGCTGTGGCGGCGAGGCGCTTGAGGTCGTGTGCGGCGGCAGCACGCCCAACGATATTCGCGATATGAGCGGGCACGCTCGGCGCTTCGGTCTGTACGCTTCTCAGGGGTCGGACTTTCATAGTCCGGCGACGCCGTGGATCGAGCTTGGCCGTCTGGCGCCGATGCCGGCAGATCTGAAACCGGTATGGCAAGCGCCGCAGGTAGCGGCTTGGCTGGCGGCGTAGCGGACGGTCCTTTCGACGTGGGCGCTTCGACTCTGCGCCATGGCCTAATTCCATAGGGAAGGCTGGTCCGGTCGCGGCCGTCGGGCCGCTGCGCTCGCGGCAGGGGCGGTGAGCCGCCGCAACGGCAGGGCCCAACGCCCTCACCTGCCGCAGCGCGCTCAGCCCACTTCGTGCGCCAAGCGTTGATGCTGCAACAGCAGGGTGCAGTCTTCCGCCGACAGTGGACGGCTGAAATAGTAGCCCTGGATTTCGTCGCAGTCGTGTCGGCGCAGGAATTCCAGCTGTTCCAGCGTCTCTACGCCTTCGGCCGTGACCCGTAGCCCCATGTTCTTGGCCATGTCGATGATGGTGGCCGTGATGGCGGCGTTGTCGCTGTCCTCGGGGAGGTCATGGATAAAAGACTGGTCGATTTTCAAGCGATCCAAGGCAAAGCGCTTGAGATAGCTTAGCGAGGAATAGCCGGTGCCGAAGTCGTCGATGGTGATGGAGGTGCCGAGCGTCTTGAGCTCGTTCAGGGTCACGATCGCGTCCTCCGGGTCGTCGACGAGGTAGGTTTCCGTGAGTTCCAGTTCGAGAAAGCGGGCTTGAATGCCGGTGCGCTGGAGGGTGTTGGCCACATCCTCGGCCAGCTGGCCGTCGCGGAAACTGCGTCCTGAGATATTCACCGCCATGCGGATCTGCCCCAAGCCTTGATTGCGCCAGAGCGCATGCTGGCGGCAGGCCGTCTCCATCACCCAGCGGCCGAAGGGTACGATCAAGCCGCTTTCCTCGGCCAAGGGAATGAAGCGAGCGGGCGAGACCATGCCCAGTTTCGGGTGGTTCCAGCGTAGCAGCGCTTCGACCGAGCTTATTTGGCCGGTCATTAAGTTGACCTGGGGCTGGTAGTGCAGCATCAGCTCGTTGCGTTCGAGCGCGCTACGCAGTTGCGTTTCCAGTGCAAGGCGCTCCATGAGCGCCGTGTTCATTTCTTCGGTGAAGAACTGGAAGGTGTTGCGACCGCGCGCCTTGGCCCGGTGCATGGCGGTATCGGCATTCCCCAGCAGCGCCTGGCCGTCGGTACCGTCTTCGGGCGCGAGACTGATGCCGATGCTCGCAGTAATCACTAATTGATGACTGTCGGCGCCCAGCGGTTCAGTGAAGGCCTCCAGCACCTGCTGGGCGAGGGTAGCTGCCTGCTGCGCATGGGTGAGATCGGTAAGCAGAACCGCAAACTCGTCGCCGCCCCAGCGCGCAACGATATCGCCTTCGCGCAATCGTTGCTGCAGCCGTCCGGCGGCCGCTTGCAGTAAACGATCGCCCGCGCTGTGGCCCAGGCTGTCGTTGAAGAGCTTGAAACGATCGAGATCGACGATCAGTACAGCCATTATGCCCCCATTGCGTTGCAGCTGATGCAGGGCGCGCGATAGGTGGTCCTGGAACAGTCGTCGGTTGGGCAGTTCGGTTACCGGGTCGTAGTGCGCCAGCCGATAGATGTGCGCCTGCGAGCGCTCCAATTCGGCGATCTGGCGCTCGAGGCTGTGCTTGGCGTCGAGTAGTTCCTGCGTGCGCAGGCTTACTTGCCGCTCCAGTTCATCGCCGGCCGCGCGCAGGCTTAGTCTTGCCCGCTGCCGCTCTTGAGTGATGCCGATAGCGGCGTAGACCGTCGTGCTCACGACGATCAGGTACACCTGGAGCAGAGCCAAGGCCATGTCCTTGGGCAATGTGCCGAACGGCCCGCGGCCGAGCATGGTGGCTGCAATGGCGAGGAAGGCGAGCAGCGACATAGCGGCCGTCGCTGCTCGCGGCGATAAGCGTGACGCCGCCCAGGCAAGTCCAGGCAAGACCAAATACGCCAGCGGGTAATGGCCGTGCTCGTTTCCGAGTGCACCAAAGAAGGTGTAGTAGGTAGAGGCGGCGGTGAAGCCGATCACCAGCACGGTCTCCGCGCTTGAGGCAGAGCCGATGCTGTCGCGATCGGGCCAGAGCGCGGTCAACAAGGGCGGAGCAAAAATCAGCGTACCGGCGGCGCCGGCCAGCCATAGACCGAGAAAGCCGGGGTCCGCGACAAGCGCCGGCATGCCGGCCACGGCGTAGACGGTGACGTGCGCAGCCGCATGCAGGAAGCTCCCGACGAGCGCGCCGAACACAGCGAACAGCAGCACGCCGCGAGCCTGGTGCAGCGGATTACCATGACCGTACAGCCGCCGTAGCGCAAAAAGACTGCTCAACAGGGCGATGAGGGTGCCGAAGCCGAGCAGCAACGAGCCAATGAGGCCATAGCCCTGCCAGAGCGCGTGCCCCAGCGCGCCCAGCCACGTGCCGGCCCAGATGCTGCGGCCGAAGCGTAGAGCCAGTGCGAGCGCAACACCCAGTGCCGGGGCGAATGCATGCTGCGGCGTAAGAGTGGCAAGCAGTAGATAAATCGCTGCGGCCTGCAAGGCCCCAAGCCATGCGAGGATTGGGAAGCGCCAGTTATTCTTCTTCGGTTTCATTAGCTCATACAGGGCGCGCAGCATGCTTGACGCCCACCTGTATAAGCCCCGGTTTCGCGCACTGGCCTCGAGCGGCTAGGGCGACGCGGCGGTCTATAGGGATGGGCGCTTAACCCGGCAGTCCGGCGGGCAAGCTTGCTACTTCAACTGCGGCCGCTCCGAGGCTGCTGCTTCCCTCGCGTCGTCGGAGCGGACGATGGGGCGCCTGTCACCGCCTTGCGACCATGATCCTGAGAAACGGCGACACCCCCGCGTCGCCGCCTCGACGCACCGATCAAGCTTAGCGCATAAAACGATCTTCCCCCAGCAGGACAGCGCTTAGGCTTCGCGAACCTGCTCGGCGATATTCTCCAGCGCGGCTTCGTCGTCTTCGCCAGCGGCTGCCGGGGCAATGCGCGCGACCGGCTGCTGGTCTTTGACATGGCTCTCGCCCACGAACTGTCCGCCGGACTCGATGATGAACTCGTTGCTCACCACTTCACCGAAGACCTTGCCGTTGCTGACGATCTCCAGGCGCTCGCAGTCCAGTCGGCCGTTGATATAACCGCTGACGACGATGTGCTGCGCCCGCAGCGTGCCCTCGAAGCTGCCGCTCTCGCCGACCGAGACGTCGGCGCTGGATTCGATGCTGCCTTCGACGTTGCCGTCGATGTGCAGCGGTGCTTCCAGCGTCAATTCTCCGCGGATTCGACTGCCCGCAGCGATAATCGTCGTTCCTGCGGTGCCAGTTTTTGTCTTATTGCCTTTACTAATGAATCCCATTGCACCCGTCCCTCCCTCTCGAATAAGGAATCGTAGTTATCGAGGCTCCACTCCATGAAGGCTACTGGGTCGAGCCGACGCTGGATATAGCGGACCTCATAGTGAAGGTGTGGCCCGCTGCTCAAGCCGGTACTGCCGCTGCGCGCGATCATGTCGCCTTTGCGCACGAAGTCACCGGCCTTGACTGTGAAGTCCTGCAGATGGCCGTAGAAACTGTTGAACCCGTAGGGGTGGTGGAGGATGACGAGGTTGCCGAGGCCGCTGCTCTTGTGGTAGCCGGCCCATTCCACGACGCCGTCGGCGGTGGCGTATACCGGCGTGCCATGGGGGGCGCGCAAGTCTACGCCGGCGTGGAAGGCGCGCTCGCCTTTGACCGGATGCGTGCGGTAACCAAATTGGCTGGTAACGCCCTTGTACTCCACCGGATAGCCGCTGGGAATGCTCTGCAGTATGGAAACCTTCTCCAGCGCAGTCAGGCTCGCGGTGTCGAGGCGCGCGTGGATGTCCTGTTCGGGAGCGGGCTCTAGCCCGATCATCACTTCGAGTGTGCCGAGTTCGTCGCTAACCAGCGCGAGCTCATGCTCCTTTTTGGCGATGGCTGCCTGCAGCTCGGCATGCTCCTGAAGCAGTAACGCGTACTCGCCCTGCGTCAGATTACGGCGCAGCTGCAAATCGACCAGCTCGCTCTGAACCGTATCGAGCTTGGCGCTCAGCCAATAGATGACCAGCACGCCGGTAAGCAGCGTCCCCAGTAGTGCGAGCGCCACCCCAAGCGCGTAAGTCTTGGCTACTTGCGTCAGCGAATAATGACGTGCGCCGCGAAAATCCGTGATTGTTATTACGAAACGGTTCCGCACCGGTTTATTCCTGTTGTTGGCCGGCCATCGTTCGGCGTTCCAGCTGCACCGGCTGTTCGAGCAGGCCCTCCCAGCTTGCCATGCTCGTGGTTTGAGAACTGTGCACGATCCGCAAAAACAGTCGATCGGACCGTACTTTATTTAAAACTGCCTGAAATGCCCTCGGCCTGCTGCGCAAGCGCGGCCTGAGCCGCTACTCGCTGCCGCCATCAGGCTTGGCGCATCGACTCTAATTCGTCCCAGCGCTGGAAAGCTTCCTCCAGGTCTTGCTCTAGCTCCGTCAAGCGCTTCCCGGCGTTCTGTACCGCCTCCGGATCTTTCCGATAGAGCTCCGGGTCGGACAACGCCGCTTGTACTTCGGCCAGCTCCGTCTCCAGCGCTTCGATGCGCTCGGGCAGGGCCTCTAGCTCCCGCTGATCCTTGTAGCTCAATTTGCGCGAGCCGCTCGCCTTGGGTTTGGTTTTCGGCTCGGCGGGCGTTTTCTTTACTGGGCTTGCAGGCTTCGGCGCCGACGGCCGCTGCCGCAGATAATCGTCATAGCCGCCGACGTATTCGTTGACTTCACCGGGCGCGTCGAACGCCAGCGTGCCCGTCACCACGTTGTTCAGGAACGCCCGGTCGTGGCTGACGAGAAGCACGGTGCCGGTGTAGTCCACCAGCAGCGACTCCAGGAGCTCCAGCGTTTCGACATCGAGATCGTTGGTCGGCTCGTCGAGAACCAGTACGTTAGCCGGCTTGGTGAACAGCTTGGCCAGCAGCAGCCGCGCGCGCTCACCGCCGGACAGCGCTTTGGCAGGCGCGCGAGCGCGCTCCGGCGGGAACAGAAAGTCCTGCAGGTACGACATCACGTGCCGCGCTTGCCCGTTGACGGTAACCTTGTCGCTGCCCTCGGCGACGTTATCGAACACGCTCGCCTCGTCGTCGATGTCGCTACGCATCTGGTCGAAGTAGGCGACTTCGAGACGCGTACCTAGTCTTATTGTTCCTGTCGTGGGGGCAAGTTGCCCCAGCAGCAAGCGCAGCAGCGTGGTCTTGCCGGCGCCGTTAGGACCGATGATGCCGACCTTGTCGCCGCGCAGAATGGTTGTGCTGAGCTCGCGAATGATGGTGCGGTCGCCGTACCGGTAACCGAGTCGGTCCGCTTCCACCACCAGCTTACCGGAGCGTTCGGCCACGTTCCCGCTCAAGCGGGCGGCACCCTGCTGCTCGCGGCGAGCTCGGCGTTCTTCGCGCATGGCCTGTAGGGCGCGCACACGGCCTTCGTTGCGGGTGCGCCGCGCTTTGATGCCTTGCCGAATCCAGACTTCTTCCTGTGCCAGCCTGCGGTCGAACTCGGCGTTTTGGGCCTCTTCGACCTCCAGTTCGTGCTGCTTGCGCGCCTGGTAGGCGGCGTAATCGCCGGGATAGCTCCGCAGCACGCCGCGGTCCAGTTCCACGATGCGGGTGGCCAAGCGCTGCAGGAACATACGGTCGTGGGTGATGAACAACAGGGCGCCGCCAAAGCCCTTGAGGAAGGCTTCGAGCCAGTCGATGGTTTCGATGTCGAGATGGTTGGTCGGCTCATCCAGCAGCAGCAGGTCGGGTTCCGTGACTAGACTGCGGCTGAGCAGCACCCGGCGTTTCTGCCCACCGGAAAGCGCGGAGAAATCGGCATCGGCATCGAGTTCAAGGCGCGACAGCGCGGTTTCGACGCGCGTCCGCAAGGACCAGCCGCCTTCGGCCTCCAATCGGTGCTGAATGTCCTCGAGGCGCTTGAGCCGTGCCGGATCGGGCGCATGAGCCAGGGCGAGGCTGATCTCATGGTATTCGCGCAGCAGCGTGCCCAGCTCGCCCAGCCCGTCGGCGACCACATCGAACACGCGCCCTTCGGTCGTCTTCGGAACCTCTTGGGTCAGGCGCGCGACCCGCAGGCCAGGCGCGCGCTGAATTTGGCCGGCATCCGGCGCCAGCTCGCCGTCGATGAGCTTCAGCAGGGTGGACTTACCGGCACCGTTACGGCCGACCAGCGCAACTCGCTCGCCGCGTTCGATGACGAAGTCGACCGAGTCGAGCAGCGTAGGGCCGCCGAGGCTAAGATGGATTCCGGTAAGTTGTAGCAGCATGTATTCGCTCGTGCGCGGAGGCCCTGGGTACGAATCTGGAGAGCGACGAGAATAACCGTCATGTTAAGAGCCTATCCGAATGCCCCGGATTCTGCAGTGGTTTTGGGCTAACGTCTGTTCACCCTACGGCCGCTACATAAGAAATCGGCGCCATGCCGGACAGGCTGGGGGCGACTTTACTAAGTTTTTACTGATGAACGCCAGACCGGGGGCGGGGGAAATAGAAAAGCCCCGCGTGGAGCGGGGCTTCAGATCGCATCAGGACGAACGGTCAAGCGTAGCGTGGTGCGCGCGGGGTACGCGGCTGAGCCTCGTTGATGCGGAGCGTGCGACCGCCAAGATCCTTGCCATTCAGCGCCTGAATCGCGGAGTCGGCATCGGCATCGTTCATTTCAACGAAGCCAAAGCCGCGCGGGCGTCCGGTTTCCCGATCGGAAATGAGCTTCACGGAGCCCACTTCACCGTAAGCCGCGAACAGGTCTCGAACCTCCTCTTCCGTGGAGGAAAAGGGGAGGTTTCCGACATAGATAGACTTCATAAGCCGTAATCACTCTATAAACAGGCCCAGCCGGGCCGAAACATTCCAACGCGCCAGCGGCGCTACACGTGGCCGAGACCGTCGATGCACCTGCCGGTACCATCCCGACGCGTCACAACCAGCATCGAGCATACGTCGCTCACCGGTGGAAGTACATATAAGACCCGGTAGACATGCTAGGCGTTCTCCCGAGGTCCGGGACTTGAATGTGATCTGCATCGAGCCGCGAGCTCGAGCCTGTGTCAGACTTGAGGAAACAGAAGCATTAAGCGCGCTCACCGGGCGCGCAAGGAGAGCGGAGCATGTCTGAGCCGCAAGATTTCGAAGCCTTGCAGCCGGAGCTGATACTTGACGCCGTAGATAGCTTGGGGCTGCGCAGCGACGGGCGCTTCAGTGCCTTGAACAGCTACGAGAATCGCGTCTATCAGGTCGGGCTGGAGGATGGGGCGCCGATCGTGGCTAAATTCTACCGCCCCTTGCGCTGGAGCGATGAGGCGATACTAGAGGAGCACGCCTTTTCGTTGGCGTTGGCCGAGCGCGAGATACCGGTGGTGCCGCCCAGCGTGTACGGCAGCGAGACGCTACATCGTTTCCAAGGCTACCGCTTTGCCTTGTTCGCGCGTCGCGGCGGCCGTGCGCCTGAGCTCGACGACCCCGATCAGCGACTGTGGCTCGGCCGATTTCTGGGTCGTATCCACGCGCTTGGCGCCACCGCCGACTATAAGGTCCGGCCAGCCATCGACATCGAGCGGCTGGCCGTGGAGCCGTCGCATTACCTGCTGACCGAGGGCTGGATTCCTGCGCATCTGGAAGAGGCCTATCGCAGCCTGGTCGAGGACCTGCTGCTGCGCATCCGGGCCCGCTTTGCCGAGGCCGGCGACTACCTCGCCATTCGCCTGCACGGGGACTGCCACGTCGGTAATATTCTGTGGACCGACGCCGGGCCGCATTTTGTCGATCTCGACGACAGCATCATGGGGCCGGCGGTGCAGGATCTGTGGATGCTGCTCTCGGGTGATCGTGCCGAGCAGGCGCTGCAGCTTTCGGACATTCTCGAGGGCTACGAGGAGTTTCATGACTTTTCGCGCCGCGAGTTGCACCTGATCGAGGCCCTGCGCACCCTGCGCATGATTCACTACGCCGCCTGGCTGGCGCGGCGCTGGACGGATCCGGCTTTCCCGCAGGCGTTTCCCTGGTTCGACAGCACCCGCTATTGGGAAGATCATGTGCTGTCCTTGCGCGAGCAGGCGGCGCTGCTGGATGAGCCGCCGTTGATGGTTTAGTTCCGCATGGCGGTCAAACAGTTATTCATCGAAACGGGCGTATTCGAGTTCGAAGGCGAGCGCTTGCCGTACCGCCTCAGCTATAGCCGTCGCCGAACCCTGGCTATACACGTGTTTGCCGACGGGCGCATCGAGCTGCGCGTGCCGCTCGGTTGTACGCGCGCCCAGGCCGAAGCGTTCCTGCGCGAACGCGGCGATTGGGTACGGCGCAAGCAACGCGAGCTGTCCCAGCGCCCCCCGCCGCCGCTGCCGGAGTATGCGGAAGGTAGCCTGCAGCCTTATTTAGGCAGGCACTATGCTTTACGGCTGGAGCGGCGTCGGCCGGAACGGGTCGACCTGCGCGGCGATCTGCTATGGGTGCGGAGCGAGGCCGAGCGCGTCGAACCCTTGCTGCGGCGGTGGTATCGGCGCTGTGCGGGCGTTGTTTTCCAGGCGCGCTTGCGCGCGTGCTATGAGCAAGCCGCGCTGCCCGATGTGCCTTTTCCCGAGCTGGGAATTCGCGTAATGCGCAGCCGCTGGGGAAGCTGCTCGAGTCGCGGGCGGGTGAACCTCAACCTGGAGCTGATCAAGTATCCGATCGAACTCATCGATTACGTGATCGTGCACGAGCTGTGTCATTTTCTGGAATTCAACCACAGCCCGCGCTTTTACGCCCACATGGAGCGCCTGATGCCGGACTGGCCCCAGCGGCGTAGGCGGCTCAACGAATTATCAAAAGAAATCGCGCCGTTTCCAGCGCGATCTTAGTTGGCAACGCTACTGCCTTCGACCCTGGCGGTGTCGATGCTGACTTCGCCTCGGGCCGGCGTGGAATTGTGGCTGTTGTCCACATACCAGAAGGTCAGGACGCCGAGCAGAGTAAAGACGATGAGTGTGGAGCGAGCTAAATCCATCGCGCCTCCCGGTAGCTGATCGAACGCGACGCGCTGCGGAAAGATAGTGTGAAGCGTATCACAATTCAAGCGCGTCATCCCCGGGTTCTACCTGGGGATGAGGAAGAGCAAGCACAACAAGCGGCGTTGTCCGTCGAGAGCGGCAGGCGGCGGCGCTAAAGCAAGAGCCCCGCTGGACGGGGCTCTTTTGCTCGCGGTACTTAGCTGGCAGCGCGGGTGCCGCGTTTGCGCTCGTGCTCCTTGAGGAGCTTCTTGCGCAGGCGGATGTTGTTGGGGGTTACTTCCACCAGCTCGTCGTCGTCGATGAACTCCAGCGCCTGCTCCAGCGAGAGCTGGATGGGCGGCGTCAGGATGATGTTCTCGTCGCTGCCGGCAGCACGGATGTTGGTCAACTGCTTGGCCTTCATCGGGTTGACCACGAGGTCGTTGTCCCGCGAGTGGATGCCGATGATCATGCCTTCATAGACCTCGGTGCCGTGCTCGATGAACATGCGGCCGCGCTCCTGCAGGTTGAACAGCGCGTAGGCGAGCGCCTTGCCGGGGCCGTTGGCGATCATGACGCCGTTCTGGCGCTGACCGTACTGGCCGCTCTTGACCGGGCCGTAGTGGTCGAACACGTGGTACATCAGGCCGGTGCCCGAGGTTGCCGTCATGAACTCTGTGCGGAAGCCGATCAAGCCGCGCGAGGGGATGATGAAATCCAGGCGCACGCGGCCTTTGCCGTCCGGCACCATGTCCGTCAGCTCGCCACCGCGCATGCCGAGCTTCTCCATGACGCCGCCCTGGTCTTCTTCCTCGACGTCGATAGTGAGCTGCTCGTAAGGCTCTTGGCGCACGCCGTCGATCTCGCGCACGATCACCTCGGGGCGCGAAACACCGAGTTCATAGCCTTCGCGGCGCATGTTCTCGATCAGGATGGAGAGGTGCAGTTCGCCGCGGCCGGAGACGCGGAACTTGTCCGGGTCTTCGGTTTCTTCGACGCGCAAGGCGACGTTGTGCACCAGCTCACGCTCGAGGCGCTCGCGGATCTGGCGCGAGGTCACGTACTTGCCGTCGCGGCCGGCCATGGGCGAGGTGTTGACCTGGAAGGTCATGCTCACGGTCGGTTCGTCCACGGTCAGCGGCGGCAGTGCTTCCGGCTGCGCGGGATCGGTCAGAGTGTCGGAGATGTTCAGCTCGTCAATGCCGGTAAAGGCGATGATGTCGCCGGCGCTGGCTTCCGGAACCTCGACCCGTTCGAGGCCGAGAAAGCCGAGAATTTGCAGTACGCGCCCGGAGCGCTTGTTGCCTGCGCGGTCGATCACCGTGACCTGCGTGTTGCTCTTGATCTTGCCCCGCTTGACGCGGCCAGTGCCGATAACGCCGACGTAAGAGCTGTAATCGAGCGAGCTCACCTGCAGCTGGAAAGGGCCGTCGAGGTCGACGTCGGGCGGCGGAACCTTGTCCACGATAGTCTGGAACAGCGGCGTCATGTCCCCTTCGCGCACTTCTTCGTCCAGTCCCGCGTAACCCTGTAGGCCCGATGCGTAGACGACCGGGAAATCGAGCTGCTCGTCGCTTGCCCCGAGGCGGTCGAAGAGATCGAAGGTCTGATCAAGGACCCAGTCGGGACGCGCGCCCGGGCGGTCGATCTTGTTGATGACCACGATGGGCTTGAGGCCTTGCGCCAGCGCTTTCTGCGTGACGAAGCGGGTCTGCGGCATGGGCCCGTCGACGGCGTCGACCAATAGCAGCACCGAGTCCACCATCGACATGACGCGCTCCACCTCGCCGCCGAAATCGGCGTGGCCGGGGGTGTCGACGATGTTGATGCGGTAGCCGTTCCACTCCACGCCGGTGTTCTTGGCGAGAATAGTGATGCCGCGCTCTTTTTCGATGTCGTTGGAGTCCATGACGCGCTCGCCGAGATTGGCGCGGGCGTCAAGGGTGCCGGATTGGCGCAGCAGACTGTCGACCAGGGTCGTCTTGCCATGGTCGACGTGAGCGATGATGGCGATATTGCGAAGCTTTTCGATCACAGGGGATACCGGAATTCGTTGATGGGGCGAGACAAATCAGGGTCTCGGCGTGGCGAACTATACGCGAGCACACGCAACATTGCGAGAAGTCGCCCACGGTTACTGGACCTGCGCTTTGATCGACTGCGGCGGGAATAGTTCCACGCCCCCCCTGAGAGGCACCTGTCAATTTTAAGTAGCGGAAAGTGACAAGCCGCGGAAGACGCGGATGGGCACGCTAGGGCGGTGCCTCGGCCCTTCCGTGCCCCCCGCGGCGAGCGAGTCGCTTTGTGGTGTTGCCGAGTGCCGGGCGGTTACGGCGCCGGGCAGGCCAGAGCGGCTACGTCAGGGAAGCGATTCTCCCGCGTGAAGGCACAGCCGTAGTCGCTGGCAGCGACGATGCTCGGGTCCAACACCTCATCGCCGTCAGGACGCTGTCCGTTCAATTCCCAGGCGACCATGTCGGTGAAGGCCTCCCATTCTTCGTCGGCTGTGAAATCGCAATGCTCGACGGCGCGAATGGCCCGCTGCACCAGCCATTGATCGGAGCCGTTTTCTTCAGCCCTTCGCGCATAGATGCGCTGCATTTCGAAGGGTACGAACAGATCGCCCAAGGTGTGGAGCGTGACGACGGGTACGGAGAACTCGCCGTTGACTTGCGGTATCCAGCGTAGCCCGTCCGGCCGCGGCGCGTTGGCGCCGGGCGTGGGGCTGTAACGTTCAACCGCTTGATTGAAGGCCCGCTCATCGGCAGTGATGGCGCCATCGCTCCAACGATACTGAATATCCGTAGTGTCGACCACGTTGCTCGCGAGTATGCCGCTGACGTTGCCGTTGGGCACGCCAAAGCCGAGCAGGAGGTCGTGCCAAGCCCTGACTTGCGAACTCAGCACGTAGGTGGGGCGCGCACCGCCTGAAAGTCGTTCGAGAATGTTAAGCAGGTGCATGCCGGCTTCTGTCGGTACGCCGGTGCTGCCGCCGGGCGCGTTGCCGTAACCAATCCAGAGCGCATCAGTAATGCGCGGCAGCACCTCTTCGACGTAGTTTTCCGCCGTGACTTCTATATCGATTCCCGCCAGTTCCTGCGCTGCCAGGTTATAAGCGGCGAAATAGTCGAACAGCTCGGTGTCGCCCATGACGCCGCACATCGGGACAGCGCCGGCATACTCCACGACGTTGTTGGCGGTTGCCAGCGTCTCGGCTTCGACGGCAGCGCCGGCGATGTGGCCGCCCATGGAGTGGCCGATGATGTAGTACTTGCTGGGTGAGCCCGGGGAGTTGCCTTGCACGTCGCGGGTGAGCGCCTCGAAGGCGAGGGCGAGGGCATTCGTGTCCTCGATGCCCGCGCGAACGTCATAGTAGTTGGCGCTATAGCTCGAGGCCGCCCAGGCATAGCCGTGATCTATCAGTTGCTGATAGATCACCGGAGGCTGTACGGTCAGCGCTTCCTCCTCGCCCCGATAGCCGTGGGCGTACATCACTAGAACGCCGTTCCAGTTATCAGGCACCTGGATCAGATAACTCGCGTGACCGTGTTCGCCCTCGTGCAGACCGGAGTAGAGCGTGGCGCCCTCGAGTTCGAGGGCTGCCAGCGTCTCCTCCGACGGCAGTACCGGGGTAAAGCTGCGCTGATCGTGCAGCCGCGCTGGCGTGGCCGGATCGGGGGCAGGTTGGAAATTGCGGTTGGAGTTGCTGTCGGAGCTGCAGCCGGAGATGAGCAGCGCGCACAGGGCTGCGGCCGCTCCGTGTCGAGCGAGTAGGCGTCGCATGAGGGTCCTTCCTCTGTATCTGGTTGTTCTTGCTCAGCGCTTCCTGCGCTGGCGGCAGAGGCCGCCCGTTAAGCATAGATGATGGGCTCGGCCCGGTGCTATAGGGGCGTATCCGTAGTTCGTGCGCCTTTGTTATGCTTGGCGGCTCTTACGCTGCCGCTTGCACGAATCCCGGTCATATGAATCTGAAGAACCTTGAAAAACGCCTCAGCCACCTGGTGGGAAACGCAATCCGCGATTACCGCATGATCGAGGACGGTGACCGAATTATGGTTTGCCTGTCCGGCGGCAAGGATTCCTACACGCTGCTGAGCATATTGCGATTGCTGCAGCAACGCGCACCGGTGCGTTTCGAGCTGATCGCGGTGAACCTCGATCAGAAGCAGCCCGGCTTTCCCGCGCATGTGCTGCCCGCGTATCTGGAAGGGCTGGGCGTGCCCTATCGCATTCTCGAGCAGGACACCTATAGCGTGGTCAAGCGCGTTCTGCCCGAAGGCAAGACCATGTGCTCGCTGTGCTCCCGGCTGCGTCGTGGCGCGCTCTACAGCGCGGCAGAGGAAATGGGCATTACCAAGATTGCGCTGGGTCACCACCGCGACGATATCCTGGCGACGCTGTTCCTCAACATGTTCTACGGCAGCAAGCTTGCGGCCATGCCGCCCAAGCTGCGCAGCAACGACGGCAAGCACGTCGTGATCCGACCGCTGGCCTACGTGCCCGAGCGCTACTGTGAGCGGTATGCCCAGCTCATGGAGTTCCCGATTATTCCCTGCAACCTGTGCGGGTCGCAGGAGAACCTCAAGCGCGCGGAGGTGGGGCGGATGTTGCGGGAGTGGGAGGCGCGCGAGCCCAAGCGTCTGCACAACGTGTTTCGTGCGCTGCAAAACGTCAACCCCTCGCACCTCGCCGACCGCGACCTGTTTGACTTCGAAAACCTCGCGGGTGCGTTCACGCCGGACGGTGAAGGCGACCCCCTCGTTCCGCAGGAATGGCCGGAGGACGAGCCAGCGGGCGAGGGGGCCGCGGTCGTGCGCTTCTCGCCGCGACCGCAGAAGGGATGATTCCTCCCGCAGATGGAGCCCCCTAAGCCCAGTAAAACGCGTTCGCTGCTGAGGTCGGTTTCTTCGAAGGCCGCTTACTCCGCACTGGTCGGGACTTCCTCGACTAGGTATTGGTTCACCTGCGCGATGATTTCCTCGTCCGTGGCGCGACCGACCGCCGCTTGCAGGCGGATGTAGTTGAGCAGGTAGTTATAGCGGGCGGCGGCCAAGTCGCGCTCGGCAGCGTAGCGCTCGCGTTGGATATCAAGGACATCCAGGGTCGTCCGCAAGCCCAGTTCCATGCCGCGTCGGGTGGATTCCTCGTTGAGGCGAATGGACTTCAGGGCCTGTTGCAGGGCGCGCAGCTGCTCGACATTGGCCTGCAGCTCCAGGAAGGCGGACTCGGCGGTAATGGCAGCTTCGCGCTGCGCGTCCTCGAGCTGGCTGAGCGCGGCGCTTCGATTGTACTGCGCTTCGCTGACCTGCGAGGAGATCGCGCCGCCGGTGTAGAGCGGTACGGTGAGGTTTACGCCCACACTGCCCTGGGTGGCCTCGCTGTCTTCGTCGAAGCTACTCGGCGCCGGAGAGTTCTTGCCGTAGCGCGCGACCAAGTCCACGCGCGGGTAGCGCTGCGCGCGTTGACGCGACACCTCTTCCCGCGAAAACGCGAGGTTGGACGCGGCCAGCAGGACTTGAAGGTTCTTCTCTTCGGCCAGTTCGGCCCAGGCGTCCGGCGCTTCCGGTGCCGGTGTTTGCGGCTGGAAGGTATTGGCCACGTCGGCGAGCTCGTCGGCGCGGGCGCCGGTAAGGCGGCGCAGCCGCTCGCGGGCGACCTGGAGCTGGTTCACGGCCGCGACGCGTTGCGCCACCGTAATGTCGTAGCGTGCCTGGGCGTCGTTGACGTCGGTGATCGTGCCCGAGCCTACTTCGAAGGCGCGTTGTGCCCGGCGTAGCTGCTGTTCGATGGCCTGCAGCTCGGCATCGAAAGTTTCCAGTGCGTTCTGGGCCTGCAGGACCGCGAAGTAGGTTTCGACCAGGCGCAGGATCAGGTTTTGGTGTGCTAGCCCCAGCTGCAGGTCGGCCTGGTTCACCAGGGTTTTTGCCTGCCGATAAACGACGAAACTCTCGGCGCGGAACAGCGGCTGCGTCAGGGCGACGCCATAGCTGGTGCTGGTGTAGCGATCGGAAACGCTGCCAGCCGGCCGCTCCGGCGTGGCCGGTGCCTCGTAATCGATGTCGTTGCGGGCCGCCTCGCCCTCCAGCCCGATGTCCGGGAGAAAGAGGGAGCGCGCTTGGTCGATGCGCTCACGTTGCGCTTCACGCTGCCAGCGTGCCGCCGCGAGTTGCGGATCGCTTTGCACCGCAAGACGGTAGGACTCCAGTAAATCCTGAGCCGCTTGGGCGACACCGATTCCCCCTGAGAGCAGCAGGGCGGCCAGCGAAAGCCCTGCACAGCGTCTGTATTTCATTCTTAGTGTCCTCTCGACTGCCGGTACTGCCGCAGGCGGGCCACGCCGCCTTCCATCAGTGAATACACGGCAGGTACTACAACTAAGGTAAGCAGGGTGGACGTGATCATGCCACCAATCACGGCCACCGATAGCGGACCGTTGGTGTCGGCGCCGGCGCCGAAGCCTAGCGCGGCCGGCAGCAACGCGAGAATGACTGTCAGCGATGTCATCAGCACAGGACGTAGTCGAATGGGGCAGGCTTCCAACAGGGCCTCGCTGATGGCCTTGCCCTCCGCGCGCAACTGGTTGGTGAGATCCACCAGCAGGATGGAGTTCTTTGCCACCAGGCCGAGCAGCAATACCAGGCCGATCATGGAGAAGATGTTCAGCGTGTGGCCGGTCAGCCACAGCGCCGCAACGCCGCCGATCATGGCCAGCGGCTGCGCCATCATAATGATGATCGGCTGCAGGAAGCTGTTGAACTGGCTGGCGAGCACCATGTAGACCAGCACGATGGCGAGGACGAAGGCAAAGCTGATATAGCCGACGGTCTTGCCGAACTCCTCCGCTTCGCCTTGCATTTGCACCTGATAACCGAGCGGGAGGATCTCCTCTGCCACGTTTTCGACCATGGTGACCGCTTCGCCGAGGGGAACTTCAGGCGTGCTGTAGAAATGCGCCGAGTACTGCAGGTTGAAGCGGCTGATGACAGCCGGGCCCAGTTCCTGATGGAACTCGACGATATTGTCCAAGCGCACCAGCTCGCCACTGTTGCTGCGCACGTAAATCTGCCGTAGGTCCTCGACGCTGTTGAACGCATCCTCTTTGCCTTTCAGGCGGATGTCGTAGCGCTCGCCTTCGCCGATCTCGTCATCGTACTTCGCCACATCCAGGCCGCCGACCAGCATGTTGATCGCCAGGGCCACGTCCTGGGCGGAGATGCCCAGCGCCGAAGCGCGGATGCGGTCGAGGTCGAAGCGAACCTGCGGCAGGTCGAGCTGCAGGTCGAGGTCCAGGCGCCCGATGCCCGGCTCCTGGGCGAGTCGCTCATAGACTTGGCGAGCGTAGTCCGCCACGCGATCGAGCTCGGGGCCGCTGACCACGAACTGGAGCGGTTCGCCGCGCGCGCCGCCGACGATGGGAACGGCAGTCGGAAAGGCCTGTACGCCGGGGATGCGCGCCAGCAGGCCGCTGAGACGATCGGTCAGCTCTTGCTGCGATATCTCGCGCTCGTCGCGCGGAATCATGCGCACGACGGCGATGGCTTCGTTTACCTGGCCTTCTTCGCCGATGCCGACAGCGGTGAAGTAGGTGGCGATTTCCGGCTGCTGCGCCAGGATGTCCTCGATCATGGCAAGGCGCTGTTCGGTGTAATCGATGCTCGAGCCGAGTGGAGTGCGGATGATCACCAGGAAGGTGCCCTGATCCTCTTCCGGCACGAAGCCCTTGCCGACGTTGGCGAAGAAGTAGCCGCTCGTGAGGACTACCAGTGCCGACGCGCCGACTACCGTCCAGCGGAAGCGCAGCGCGACGCGTAGCGCGCGGGCATAGCCGCGCTCCATGGCGCGGAAGCTGTTCTCCAGCGCGTTATAGACCTTGCCGTGCTGCTTCTCGACCTTGAGGAAGCGCGAGCACAGCATGGGCGTCAGGGTCATGGAGACGAACCAGGACACCAGCACGCCGATGGTGACGACCACTGCGAAGGACTCGAAGAAGCGGCCGATGATGCCGCCCATGAACACCACCGGCGCGAAAATGGAGACCAACGTCAGCGTTGCGGCGAGCACCGCGAACACGACCTGATTGGTTCCGTTGACGGCTGCCGTAACCGGGTCGGGATCGATTTCTTCGCGGTGCCGGAAGACGTTCTCCAACACCACGATGGCATCGTCGACCACCACGCCGATGAGCAGCAGCAGTGCCAGCAGCGTCATGGTGTTGATGGTGTAGCCAAACATCAGCATGACCGCGAAGGCGCCGAACAGCGAAACCGGAATGGCCGTGGCGATGATCAGCGTGGAGCGGATGCTCTTCAGGAACAGCCACACTACCAAGGCCGCCAGCAGCGTGCCGAGGATGAGGTGCTCCTCCAGCGCGTGCACCATTTCCAGAATGAACGTGGAGGTATCGGAGGCAACGCGAATTTCGAGGCCGGGCGGCAATTGCGGCCGGATTTCTTCGTCGATTCGGCGCTTGACCTCCTCGATGATGGCGACTGTGTTGGTGCCGGCGATCTTGACGACGCCCAGGCCCACG
This sequence comes from Ectothiorhodospiraceae bacterium, assembly GCA_029268285.1. Classification (GTDB taxonomy): domain Bacteria; phylum Pseudomonadota; class Gammaproteobacteria; order Nitrococcales; family AK92; genus JAJUGG01. Next base: position 31,440 of record JAJUGG010000005.1, read on the forward strand.
GTCGGCTCGCCGTTGAAGCGCGCAAGGCTGCGATAATCCTCCAGCGCGTCTTCGACTTCGGCGATATCGGCGAGGCGCACCGGAGCGCCTTCGCGGTAGGCAAGGATCATCTGCGCGAGTTCGTCGATATCGTGGAACTCGAGATCGAGGTCGAGCAGCATCTCGGTATCGCGGCTGACGAGGAAGCCGCCGGGCAGCTGCACATGTTCGCGCTGGAAGGCGGCGTACAGATCCTGCGCGGTGATCCCGAAGGCCGCCATGCGGATCGGGTCGAGTTCGACGCGGATGGTGCGCTCGCGCAGGCCGCCGATACGGATTTCGCCGACGCCGGCAATGGTCTCCAGGCGCTTTTTGATGACGTCATTGGCGTAGAGGTTGAGCTGCTGCAGCGTGCGGTCGCCTTGCAGCGAGAGCCACATCACCGGCTCGGCATTAGTCTCTACTTTCGCCACCACCGGCGGATCGGCATCGTCCGGCAGCAGGTTGAGGACCTGGTTGATCTTGGCCTGAACCTCGTTGAAGGCGACATCTACGTTCTTATCGAGCTCGAAGGTGATGGCCACGACCGAGGCGCCGGGCGAGGACGAGGACTGGATGTTCTCGATGCCCGGGACGCTGTTGACCGCCGTTTCGATCACGTTGGTGATCGAGGAGTCGACGATTTCCGGGTTGGCGCCGGGCATCACGGTGGTGACGGCGATGACAGGAAACTCGATGGTCGGAAAGCGATCGACGCCGAGCCGCAGGAACGCGATCAGACCGAACAGGACCAGCACTGCGTTCATCATGAACGCAAATACCGGTTGCTTGATAGAAAGCCCCGGCAAGGACATGTCAGAGCTCCTCTACCACATCGACCGGCGCGCCGTCGGAGAGGAAAGAGGCGCCGTCCACAGCCACCACGGCGTCGGCTGCAAGCCCGTCCAGGATTTCTACCTGCCCCTGCTTGCGGGTACCGATGGACACCTGGCGCGCATGCGCCACACCGTCGATTATCTCGTACACCACGATGCCTGCCGGGCGCCGAACGGCGCTATTCTCCGGAACCAGCACGCTATCACGCTGCTCGATGACGACTTCACCGACGACGCTGGCGCCGGCGCGCCAGCCGCCGGGATTGGGCAATTCCACGATCGCTTCCAGCGATCGGCTGCCCGTC
>JAJUGG010000006.1 GCA_029268285.1 Ectothiorhodospiraceae bacterium
GGTAAACCCCACCCGGAGCAAGACCAAATAGGGGAGCATTGGCGTGGCCCGCGTCGCTCCCGGGTAGGTCGCTAGAGGCGGACGGTGACGTCCGTCCCAGAGGAATGGCTGTCCTCGACAGAACCCGGCTTATAGGCTGACTCCCTCGTATTCGCCCTATATTGAGGGCCGTTAATGGCCTTCCATTACGGAAAAAGCCCTTGGTTGAGAACGCATATGCGCTCTCAGTTAAGGGCTTTTCTCTTTTTTCTCCCTAAGCAAATGATTTCTCGGACGAATATGGCTTGTCGCCGTAAGGGGACAGGCTTGTCTTTTGTTAATGCTCGTAAGTGCTTGTTGGTAAAGCAAGATTTTGCTGAGAAGCCGCTTGACAACATTGGGAGGCGCTACCTATAGTGTCCCGAAGTGGGACAAAGTGGAAGAAAATGGAGCGCTGGGGGACGGTAGGGGGAGCCTTTGTTTCGGGGGGCTAGCCATCTGAGTCTGGACGCCAAAGGGCGAATGTCGTTTCCGAGTCGTTATCGGGAGCGGCTGCAGTCCTATTGCAACGGCGATCTGGTCCTGACGGTGGATCCGCAAGGAGGCTGCCTGCTGGTCTATCCCTTTCCGGACTGGGAAGAGATCGAGCGCAAGCTGATGCGCCTATCCAGTTTCAATCCCCAGATTCGCGCCGTGCAGCGGCTCATCGTCGGCCACGCTCAGGAAGTATCCATGGATGGCAGCGCGCGCATTTTGATTCCGCCGACCTTGCGCGAGTTCGTGAAGATCGAACAGAAGGTCGCCTTGGTCGGCCAGGGCAATAAGTTCGAGCTGTGGGACGAAGCCGCGTGGACTTCGCAATGCAACAGCTACTTGCTCGAAGTTCCGGAGAACCTCGAATCCATCGAGGAACTCAAGGACTTCTCGCTCTGAGGGGGCTATGGCACAGGCGCAAACACATCGGCCGGTCCTCCTCGCGGAGGCCGTCTCGGCCCTGGCCGTCAAGGCTGACGGCCTGTATGCCGACGGCACCTTCGGGCGCGGCGGCCACGCTGCAGCGATCCTGGAGCGCTTAGGCGACCGGGGACGCTTGTGGCTGGTCGACAAGGACCCGCGCGCCATTGCTACCGCGCATGAGCGCTTTGGTGCCGATGCGCGATGCGTGATTCACCACGGATCGTTCGCGCAACTACGCGACTTGGCGGAAGCCGAGGGGCTGCTAGGCCGCTTCGACGGCATCCTTCTCGACCTGGGGGTGTCTTCGCCGCAACTCGATGAAGCCGAGCGCGGCTTCAGCTTTATGCGCGAGGGCCCGCTGGACATGCGCATGGATACCAGCAGCGGCATGACGGCGAAGGAGTGGCTCTCGGTCGCATCGGCCGAGGAGATCGCGCGAGTGCTGCGGGAATACGGCGAGGAGCGCTTTGCGCGCCGCATCGCTCAGGCCGTTGTGCGACACCGGGACGAAGACAGATTGCCGGAGACGACCCGCGCGCTGGCGGAGCTGGTGGCCGAGGCCGTGCCCAAGCATGAGCGGCACAAACATCCGGCAACGCGCACATTTCAGGCTATCCGAATTCACCTGAATCGCGAACTAGAGGACTTGTCCCGGTTTTTGGAAGGCGCCTGTGATCTCCTTGCACCCGGCGGGCGGCTGGCGGTGATCAGCTTTCATTCGCTGGAAGATCGAATGGTCAAGCGATTCATCCAGCAGCGCTCGAGCGTGGGTTATCTGCCCCCCGGGGTGCCGGTGGCGCCGGAAGGGCTGCGTCCCACTCTGCAGCGCGTCGGCAAGGCGCTGCGCCCGGACGAGCAGGAGACCCGCGATAACCCGCGCGCCCGCAGCGCGGTGCTGCGCGTAGCGGAGCGGCTGGCATGAAGCCCCTGCTGCTCGTGAACCTGATTCTAGCGCTCGCGGTGGCCGCGAGCGCGGTGGGGCAGGTGTACACCAAGCACCAGTCCCGCCGCCTGTTCTCGGAATCGCAGGAGCTTATCCGAGAGCGAGATCGGCTGAATGTGGAGTGGAACATGCTGCAACTCGAGGAAGCGGCGTGGACCACGCATGGCCGTATCGATCGTCTTGCGCGCGAGCGCCTGCAGATGCGCCTGCCGGGACGTGACGACATTGTGATTTTGAAACCCTGAGGATGTCGCCTTGCGCAACAGCCGACAAGACAAGCCGTACCAAGGGTCCCGCTGGAGGCCAGCGGTGCTCTTGCTCGTCTTCGCCGGATTGGCGACGGCTTTGCTGTGGCGCGCGCTCGACTTGCAGGTTCTGAACGAAGACTTCCTCCAGCAACAGGGCGCCGCGCGCTATCTGCGCGTCGTCGAGATGCCCGCGCACCGGGGCGCCATTACCGACCGTCACGGCCAGCCACTGGCGATCAGCTCGCCGGTGGATTCGGTCTGGGCCAATCCCGGCGAGCTGTTGGCCTCGGGCGAAAGCCTTGCGCCGCTCGCCCGCTTGCTGGGGCTTGACGCCGCAGCTCTGCACCGACGCCTGGAGCAGCGTGCTTCCCGCGAGTTCGTTTACATCAAGCGCCACGTCACCCCGGAGCTCGGCGAGCAGGTGCAAAGCCTGGGCTTGCCGGGGGTCGCGCTGCAGCGCGAGTATCGCCGGTTCTACCCGGCCGGCGAAGTGGCGGCACACGTCGTCGGGTTCACCAACGTCGACGACATCGGCCAGGAAGGCATGGAGCTCGCGTACGACGACTGGCTACGCGGCGACCCTGGCGCTAAGCGCGTGGTCAAGGACCGTCTGGGCCGCATCATCGACGACGTGGAATCCCTGCGCGAGCCGAAGCCGGGCGAGGCCTTGACGCTCAGCATCGACCGTCGCCTGCAGTACCTCGCGTACCGCGAGCTCAAGACCGCGGTGACGGAGCACGGTGCGCGTGCCGCGGCGCTGGTGATGCTGGACGCGCAGACGGGCGAAGTCCTGGCGATGGTGAATCAGCCCGCCTACAACCCGAATAACCGCGCCGAGATCAGCGGCGGGCGCTACCGTAACCGCGCCGTCACCGACAGTTTCGAGCCGGCCTCCACCTTGAAGCCGTTTGCCGTGCTGGCAGCGCTGGAGAGCGGCGCCTATGGGCCGGATTCCATCATCAACACCAGCCCCGGCGTCATGCGCGTGGACGGCCATACCGTTCGTGATCCGCGTGATTACGGCCGTATCGATGTTGCCACGGTCATCGAGAAGTCGAGCAACGTCGGTGTCGCACGGATGGCCTTGAACATCGAAGCCGATGCGATCTGGGGCTTGTTGCTGCGTCTGGGCCTTGGCGCTCCCACAGGCACCACCTTTCCCGGCGAGGCTGGTGGCAGCATCTCCGGCATGCCGCCACGCAGCAGCATTGACCGCGCGGCGCTGGCGTACGGCTACGGTGTTGCCGTCACGCCCCTGCAGCTGGCCCAGGCTTATACGGTGCTGGCGGCGGACGGTATCAAGCGCCCGGTTTCTTTCCTCAAGCTTGATCAGGCGCCGGTCGGCGAGCGCATTCTCGATGCGCAGAGCGTGCGCCGGGTGCGCGGCATGATGGAGGCCGTCGTCTCCGATACCGGTACGGCAAGCCGCGCTCAGATTCCCGGCTACCGCGTGGCCGGCAAGACCGGTACGGCAAAGAAAGCGGTCGCAGGCGGCTACTCCGACAACCGCTATGTGGCACTTTTCGCGGGCATGGCGCCCGCCAGCGCGCCGCGTTTGGTGCTGGTGGTCGTGGTCGACGAGCCTGTAGAAGATTACTACGGCGGCAAGGTGGCCGCGCCGATCTTCGCCAAGGTCATGGGCGGTGCGCTGCGTCTTCTGAACGTGCCGCCGGACGATGTTTCATCCCTACAGCACGCGCTTGCGACGAGGAGGGATGCATGACGGCTGCAATCGCTCTGACGGCTTCGCCGCGCCGCTTGTCCGAGTTGCTCATGGGGCGGGTGCGAGTCAATGTCGCTCAGGATGTCGAGGTCAGCGGCCTGGCGTTGGACAGCCGCGACGTCGGCCCGGGCATGCTGTTCGCCGCCCTCAGTGGTACCCGAGGGCATGGGCTCGAGCATCTGGCGCAGGCTCTGGAGCAGGGTGCGGCCGCCGTGGCCTGGGAGCCTTCAGCTGGCGTCGACCCGGTTTTGGCCGAGCGTCAATGTGCTGAGCGCGGCGTGCCCTTGATCGCGGTTGAGCACCTGTCCAGCCGCCTTAGCGAGATGGCAGGGCGGTTTTACGACCTGCCGAGCCGCTACCTGCGGCTTGTGGGCGTGACCGGTACCGACGGCAAGACCTCCGTGAGCCAGTTCCTGGCGCAGGCGCTGAGTCGGCCCGGCCGGCCGTGCGGTGTGCTCGGTACCTTGGGTTACGGCCTCTATGGCAAGCTCGCGCCAGCCAGCCACACGACGCCGGACGCAATTCGCGTGCAGCGGCTGCTGGCCGAGCAGCGCGCCGCCGGCGCGCGTTTCGCGGCGATGGAGGTGTCCTCCCACGCCTTGGCGCAAGGGCGGGTGGCGGCGCTGGACTTCGACGTCGCCGTGCTTACCAACCTCACGCGCGACCACCTCGACTACCACGGTAGCGACGCCGCCTACGCGGCTGCAAAGACCCGCTTGTTCCAAATGCCCGGGCTGCGTCATGCGGTGCTCAATCAGGACGATCCCTTCGGCCGCCGTCTTGCCGATGAAATCGACCCCGATGTACGGCTCTGGCGCTATAGCTTGCGTCCCGACGCCGAGGCTGAGGTCGTGTGTAAGGCGTTGGAATGCGAACCGGAGGGTTTGCGCCTTCGCTATGCCACGCCGGTAGGCGAGTTCCAGATGACGCTACCGCTGTTCGGTCGCTTCAACGCCGCCAACGTCGCCGCCGTGCTGGCCAGCTTGCTTGCGCTGGGATTGGATCACGAAGCCGCCGCGCAAGCGATGCAGGAGCTTCGACCGGTGCCCGGCCGCATGGAACGCTTCAGTGCCCCCGGCGCTCCCACCGTGCTGGTTGATTATGCGCACACGCCGGCTGCCTTGGCGGCGGCCCTGGATGCCGTGCGCGCTCACAGCACAGGTCGCGTGTGGTGCGTATTCGGTTGCGGCGGCGATCGCGATGCGGGCAAACGTCCGCTGATGGGTCGAGCGGCAGTGGAAGGCGCCGATCGAGTGCTCATCACCGACGACAACCCCCGTAGCGAAGCACCCGAGAGCATCGTTGCCGACATTCGTCGGGGGCTCTCCGGTGCCGAGGCGCACGTAATTCACGACCGCACCGAAGCGATCCGCTACGCGGTGGCGCATGCCGATGCCAACGATACGGTCTTGATCGCCGGCAAGGGACACGAAACCTACCAGATCGTCGGCGCGCAGTGTCTGCCGTTCGACGACCGCGAGGCGGTTAGAGCCGCCTTGCAGGAGAGAAATTGATGCAGGCCCTGCGACTAGCCGACATTGCCCAGTACCTGCAGGCGCCGCTGAGCGCCGGCGGTGAGGCTGTGCAGGTCCTGGACGTTTGTACCGATACGCGCACGCTATCGGCTCAGGCCTTGTTCGTGGCGCTGGTCGGCCCGCGCTTCGACGGGCACGAGTTTATTGCCGCGGCGCGGGGTGCGGGCGCTGCTGCTGTGCTCGTGGAGCGCGAGGGCGACTGGCCGTTGCCGTACATCGTGGTGCCGGATACGCGCTTGGCCCTGGGGCGGATCGCACGCCTGGTGCGGGAGCGCAGCCGGGCGCGCGTGATCGGCGTAACCGGTAGCAACGGCAAGACCACGGTCAAGGAAATGTCCGCCTCCATCCTGGCGCAGGTAGGCCCGACCCTGGCCACCCAGGGCAACTTGAACAACGAAATCGGTGTGCCGCTGACGCTGTTCCGGCTCGAGCCCGAGCACGCGTACGCCGTGATCGAAATGGGCGCGAGCGCGATCGGCGACATCGACTATCTTGCGACAATCGCGCAGCCCGATGTGGGCGTCGTCACCAATGCCGGCCCCGCTCACTTGGAAGGCTTCGGTTCGCTGGAGGGGGTTGCGCGCGGCAAGGGCGAGATGTTCGCGGCTTTGGCGCCGGGAGCCGCGGCCGTGGTGAACGCAGATGACCAATATGCGCCGCTCTGGCGAGAGCTGGCCGGTAACCGCCGGGTGCTGGACTTCGGTCTCTCGAAGCTGGCGGCGGTGCGGGCGATCGCACCGTCGAGCGACGGCTTTACCTTGCGCACGCCTCAGGGCGAGGCGCGCGTACGCCTGCCGCTGCCTGGCAGGCACAACGTTCTCAACGCGTTGGCGGCCGCGGCCGCCGCCACAGCGCTGGACGTGCCGCTAGAGCATATCGTCGCCGGGCTGGAGGCGGTGCCGACGGTGAAGGGGCGGCTGGCGCGCGTGCCGGCCGAAGGCGGCGCTTACGTGCTCGACGACAGCTATAACGCCAACCCCAACTCCCTGCGCGCGGGGCTTGAAGTCCTCGCGGCCGAACCCGTTGCGCGGCGCTTTCTGGTGCTGGGCGATATGGCGGAACTGGGCGCCGACGCCGAGGCTTTGCATGCCGCGGCGGGCGACTGGGCGCGGGAAGCCGGTGTCGAACAACTGTTCGCGCTGGGCGATATGGCACGCCTCGCTGCCGAGCGCTTCGGTGCGGGCGGGCGTGCGTTTACCGATAAACAGGACCTGACCGAGGCGCTTCGCGCCGTACTCGCCGAGGACGTGGCGGTGTTGGTCAAAGGTTCACGCTGCATGGCGATGGAACAGGTCGTAGCGGAGATCTCGGCGCGTTCCAACGAGGCGGAGAGCTAATATGCTGTACTATCTCGCCGGCCTGTTGGATGACTGGTTCAGCGCGTTCAACGTGTTCCAGTACCTGACCTTCAGGGCGATTCTGGGCACGCTGACGGCGCTGCTGATCTCCTTTGCGCTGGGGCCGACTTTGATTCGGCGGCTGACGCTGCACCAGATCGGCCAGCAAGTGCGCGACGACGGACCGCAGTCGCACTTGTCCAAGGCCGGCACGCCCACCATGGGCGGCGCCCTCACCCTTATCGCGGTCGCTATCGCGACCTTGGCGTGGGCGGATCTCGGCAATCGCTACGTCTGGCTGGTGCTGGGCGTAACGCTGGCATTCGGCGTCATCGGTTTCGTCGACGATTACAAGAAGCTGACCCTGCGTAACAGCAAGGGGCTCTCGGCGCGGGCCAAGTACTTTTGGCAGTCGGTGGTCGGGCTGGCCGCGGCGCTGATTCTCTACTACGGCGCCGATAACCCGGCGCAGACGTCGCTGCTGATTCCTTACGCCAAGGACCTCGCGATACCGCTGGGGATCATGTTCATCCCGCTCACTTACTTCGTGATCGTCGGCTCGTCCAATGCGGTCAACCTCACGGACGGCCTGGACGGCTTGGCCATTCTGCCGACTGTGCTCGTCGCCGGCGCGCTGGCTGTCTTCATCTATGCCGCCGGTCACGCCGTATTCGCCAACTATTTGCAGATTCCCTACATCGCGGGCGTCGGCGAAGTGGTGGTGTTCTGCGGTGCGCTGGTCGGTGCAGGGCTCGGCTTTCTCTGGTTCAACGCATACCCGGCGCAGGTCTTCATGGGCGATGTCGGCGCACTGGGGCTGGGCGCGGCCTTGGGCATTCTGGCGGTGCTAGCGCGTCAGGAACTGGTGCTGCTCATCATGGGCGGCGTGTTTGTCATGGAAACGGTATCGGTGATGTTGCAGGTGGGCTCGTTCAAGCTCACCGGCAAGCGCATTTTCCGCATGGCGCCGCTGCATCATCACTTCGAGCTCAAAGGATGGCCCGAGCCGCGGGTCATCGTGCGGTTCTGGATCATTACGGTAATCCTGGTGTTGATCGGCCTAGCGAGTCTGAAGATCCGCTGATGACGAAACTGAACGCAACAAACGACGTGACGGTAGTGGTTGGTCTGGGCAAGACCGGCCTTGCCTGTTTGCGTCACCTGCACGCGCAGGGCCGCCCGGTCGCGGTGACCGACAGCCGGGCCGAGCCGCCGGGGTTGGCGGCTGCGCGTGAGTTGTTGCCGGACAGTGCGATAGCCGTCGGCGGCTTCGATGCCGAACGCCTTGCCCGCGCGGCCGAGATCGTAATCAGCCCAGGCGTGTCGCCCGAGGAGCCCGCGCTTGCCGCTGCAGCGGCCGCAGGCGTGCCGGTGCTGAGTGAAATCGAGTTGTTCGCACGGGTAGCGCGTGCGCCCGTTATCGCCATCACCGGCTCGAATGGGAAGAGCACCGTGACCACGCTGGTCGGCGCCATGGCCGAGCGTGCCGGTGTCGATGCCGCCATCGGCGGCAATCTCGGTACGCCGGCATTGGAGCTGCTGCGCACGCCCGAGCCGGCGCTATACGTGCTGGAGCTGTCGAGCTTCCAGCTCGAGCATACCGAGACGCTGCGCGCGGTGGCGGCGGTGGTGCTAAACATCAGCCCCGATCACATGGATCGCTACACCGACCTGAACGCCTACGCCACGGCCAAGGCGCGGATTTATCGCCATGCCGAGACTTCCGTGATCAACGCCGACGACCCTGCCGTGAGCGCCATGCGCGACGGCGTCCCGTTCAGCGTGGAAACGGCGCCGCTGCAGGGGTGGGGCTTGCTGGCGCGCCAAGGGCGCACCTATCTGGCACGTCACGGCGAGCCTCTGTTGGCGACCAGCGAGCTGCGCATTGCCGGGCGACACAACCTGGCCAATGCGCTGGCGGCGCTGGCTCTGGCCGAGGCGGCGGGGCTGCCGCTCGCGGCCTGTCTTGAAGCGCTGCGGGACTTCCAGGGGCTGGAGCACCGCACGCAGTGGGTGGCCGAGGCCAACGGCGTGCGGTGGTATGACGATTCCAAGGGCACGAACGTCGGCGCGACCTTGGCAGCCGTGGCCGGGCTGCCGGGCCGCCTGGTGCTGATTGCCGGTGGCGAAGGCAAGGATCAGGACTTTGCGCCGCTGCGCGACGCCTTACGCGACAAGGCGCGCGCGGTAGTGCTGATCGGCCGCGATGCGAGCTTGATTGAGGCCGCCTTGCAGGGCGTCGTACCGGTGCATCATGCCGCCGACATGGACGAAGCCGTGCGCCTTGCGGGAACTTTGGCGCAGGCCGGGGAGAGTGTTCTCCTGTCGCCCGCCTGCGCCAGCTTTGACATGTTCAGCGGCTACGAAGAGCGCGGCCGCGTGTTCCAACAGGCGGCAAGGAGGTGGGCATCGTGAATGACGTGCTGCTAACACCCCCTGCTGCGCGCGCAGCGCGCCAAGCGCCGCTGTTGCCCAACCTCGATTATCGGCTGTTGGCAGCCATTGCCGCCGTGGCCCTGCTGGGGCTGGTGATGATGGCCTCGGCCTCGGTGTCGATTGCCGATCGCGCTTTCGGCGACCCGCTGTTCTACTTCAAGCGGCAGGCCTTGTACCTGACGTTCGGCCTAGTGCTTGCGGCGCCGCTGCTGTGGATTCCGCTCAGCTATCTGCAGCGCCTGCGTTGGCCGCTGCTCGGTCTCGCCTACTTGCTGCTGGTCCTGGTGCTGTTGATCGGGCGCGAAGTGAACGGCGCCGTGCGCTGGATTTCGTTGGGCTTCATCAACCTGCAGGTGTCGGAGGTGGCCAAGCTGCTGATCTTCGTCTACCTGGCAGGTTATCTGGTGCGTCAGGAAGCCGCTGTGCGCCAGACTTGGCAGGCTTTCCTAGTGCCGGTCGGCCTGATGCTCGCGGCGGCCGTCTTGCTACTAGCCGAGCCCGATTTCGGCGCGGCAGCGGTCATGGTGGCGACCGGGATGGGCATGCTCTTTCTGGCCGGCGTGCCGCTGGGGCGCTTTGTAGTCCTCGGCGTGCCGGTGGTAGCGGCTGGCGTGGCGCTGGTGCTTACGTCGCCCTACCGCGTCGCGCGCCTGACGGCTTTCCTCAACCCCTGGGCCGATCCCTTCGATAGCGGTTTCCAATTGACCCAGTCACTGATTGCCATCGGGCGCGGCGAATGGTTCGGCGTCGGTCTAGGCGGCAGCGTTCAGAAGCTCTTCTACCTGCCGGAGGCGCACACCGACTTCCTGTTCGCCGTACTGGCGGAAGAGCTGGGCCTGATGGGCGTGGCCGTTACCGTGCTGCTGTATGCCTACATCGTCTGGCGCGCCTTCGACGTCGGCAACCGTAGCCTGCGCAGCGGCTTGCACATGGGCGCTTACATCGCCTACGCAACAGGCCTATGGCTGGGGCTGCAGGTGTTCGTGAACATGGGCGTGAACATGGGCTTGCTGCCCACCAAGGGCTTGACCCTGCCCTTGATGAGCTACGGCGGCAGCAGCGTCTTGATGACCCTGGCCTCGCTGGCATTGCTGGTGCGGGCCGATCACGAGCTTCGGGTGGCATCGGTGGCGGCGCGGCCCACGCGCGGGAGGCGAGCATGAGCGAGCGTCCCGTGATGATTCTCGCCGGCGGCACCGGCGGACACATTTTTCCAGCCCTCGCGGTGGCCGAGGTGCTGCAGGAGCGCGGCGTGCCGGTGGTGTGGATGGGCACCCGCGCAGGTTTGGAGGCGCGAGTCATTCCCGCGGCCGGTATTCCCATCGAATGGCTGGACGTGCAAGGCCTGCGCCGTAAGGGCTTGGGCGGTTGGGTGCGAGCGCCCTTCATGCTGATGCGCTCGACCGCGCAAGCTGTCGCAGCCATGCGGCGACACCGGCCGCGCGCCGTGCTGGGCATGGGCGGCTACGTCACCGGTCCCGGGGCGCTGGCCTGCCGTCTGCTCGGCGTTCCGTTGCTGTTGCACGAGCAGAATGCCATTGCGGGGTTCACCAATCGCAAGCTCATGCGCTTTGCCCAGCGCGTGATGACCGGTTTTGACGGCGTGTTTGCCGGAGCCAAGGTGGAAACGACCGGCAATCCGGTGCGGCGCGCCATCGCAGCCCTGCCGGAGCCAACTGCGCGGCGTCGCCCCGGCCAGCGCCTGCGCTTGCTGGTGTTGGGCGGCAGCCAGGGCGCGGCCGCTCTGAACGACACGGTTCCGGCCGCGCTGGCGCAACTCGAACGCGCGCTGAAGCCGGAGGTATGGCATCAGGCCGGAGTCCGCGGGCTGGAGGACGCAAAGCACGCCTATCGCCAGCACGGTCTGGACGATGCGCGGGTCACGGCCTTCATCGACGACATGGCGCAAGCCTATGCCTGGGCGGACCTCGCCATTGCGCGCGCAGGTGCTTTAACCGTCGCGGAACTTTCGAGCGCCGGCGTGCCGGCCATCCTGGTGCCGTACCCCTTTGCGGTGGACGACCACCAGACCGCCAACGCGCGGGCCCTGGTCGAGCGCGATGCCGCGGTGCTGATGCCGCAGGACCACTTGACGCCCGAGCGCTTGGCCAACGTGCTGCGCGAGCTACTCGGCGACCCTGATCAATTATTGACGATGGCTGGGCACGCTCGCGAGCTCGGTCATCCCGAGGCGGCGCAGCGCGTTGCCGAGCTTTGCCTGGAGGCTGGACGATGAACCCGAAAGCGACCCCTGCTTACGACCATAGCCGCATCGGCGCCATGGGACGGGTGCGACGGGTGCACTTTGTCGGCATCGGCGGTGCCGGCATGGGTGGCATCGCCGAGGTGTTGATTAACCTGGGCTACATCGTCTCCGGCTCGGATCTACGTGAGAACCCGATGACGCGGCATTTGGCTTCACTGGGTGCGACCATTCACTTCGGCCACCGCAGCGAAAACGTTCGCGGAGTGGACGCCGTGGTAGTGTCGAGCGCAATCGGTGACGACAATGCCGAGGTGGTGGCAGCGCGCGAAGCGCGGCTCCCGGTGGTGCCGCGCGCCGAAATGCTGGCGGAGCTGATGCGCTTCCGCTACGGCATCGCCGTTGCCGGCACTCACGGCAAAACCACGACGACCAGCCTGGTTGCGAGCATTCTCGCCGAAGCGGGACTCGACCCGACCTTCGTCATCGGCGGCCGCCTCAATCGCGCCGCTACCAACGCGCGCTTGGGCACGGGGCGTTTTCTCGTTGCCGAAGCCGATGAGAGCGATGCGTCGTTCCTCTATCTGCAGCCGATGATGGCGGTGGTCACCAACATTGATGCCGACCACCTCGGCACCTACGGCGGCGATTTCCAGCGCTTGCGCGGTACCTTCGTCGAGTTCCTCCATCATCTGCCGTTCTACGGGCTTGCCGTGCTATGTCTGGACGATCCGGAAGTGCGTGATTTGCTGCCCCAGGTCTCCCGTCCGGTGCGAACTTACGGTTTCTCCCCGGAAGCCGATGTGCGTGCCCTGGATGTGCGCCAGAGCGGCGTGCGCACGGCGTTTCGGGTGCAGCGCAAAGGCGCGAGCGAGCTCGAGATCGAGCTGAATCTGCCGGGGCGTCATAACGTGCTCAATGCCTTGGCGGGCATTGCAATCGCCACTGAACTCGGGGTGGCGGACGCAGCCATCCAGCAGGCGTTGTCGGAGTTCCACGGCGTCGGGCGTCGCTTCCAGAGCTACGGCGAGATCGAGGTCCAGGGCGGACGCGCGCTGCTGGTCGATGATTACGGCCATCATCCGAAAGAACTCGCGGCAACCTTGGCGGCTGCGCGGGCGGGCTTTCCCAACCGGAGGCTGGTGCTGGCCTTCCAGCCGCACCGCTACACCCGCACCCGGGATCTGTTCGACGACTTCGCGCGCGTGCTGTCCGAGGTGGACGTGCTGTTGCTCACCGAGGTCTATGCAGCCGGCGAGGCGCCGGTTGCCGGAGCCGACGGTCGTGCCCTGGCGGCCGCCATTCGGGCCCGCGGGCAGGTGACGCCGGTATTTGCGGAGTCTCTGCAGGAACTGGAGGCGCTGTTACCCGACGTGGTGCGCGGCGGCGATCTGGTCTTGACCATGGGCGCCGGCAGCATAGGCGGGCTCTGCGCCAAGCTGCAGGCTCGCCACGGCACAGTGGAGGCCAAGCAATGATGGCGGCGGCATCTCACAAGGACGCCCTGCGCGGGGAGTTCCTCGACCGCAACCAAATGGCCCGGCACACCAGCTGGCGTGTCGGCGGCCCGGCGCGGATCTATCGCCCCGCGGACGTGGCCGACCTGTGCGTTTTCCTCGCGAGCTTGCCCGCGCAGGAGCCGGTGTACTTCGTGGGGCTCGGGAGCAATCTGCTGGTGCGCGACGGCGGCATCCGCGGCGTCGTCGTCCTGACCAACGGTACGCTTGGCGCCATCGAGCAGACCGGAGAGCGCGAGCTGCGCGTGGAGGCTGGGGCCGCCTGCGCCAAGGTGGCTCGTCGCTGCATTCGCGAGGGCTTCGGCGGCGGTGAATTCCTGGCCGGCATTCCAGGCAGCATGGGCGGCGCGCTCGCGATGAACGCTGGCGCGTTCGGCGGCGAGACCTGGGAGCGTGTGGTCAGTGTCGAGACTGTCGATCGCCAGGGCCGGCTGCGCCGACGCAGCCCGGATGACTACGAGATCGCTTACCGGACCGTGCGCGGGCCGGCGGACGAGTGGTTCGTCGCGGCGACCCTCCGCTTTGGCGTGGGCGACCCGGACGCCATGCGCGAGCGCGTCAAGGACTTGCTGGCACGGCGTGCTGCCACGCAGCCGATGGGCAAGCCGAGCTGCGGCTCGGTATTTCGCAACCCGCCCGGCGAGCACGCCGCGCGCCTGATCGAGGCCGCCGGCCTCAAGGGCCTGCGCGAAGGTGGGGCGATGGTGTCCGATAAACACGCCAATTTCATCATCAATACCGGCGACGCCACGGCGGCCGATATCGAGAACCTGATCATACGAGTGCGCGACACGGTGGAGCAGCGCTTCGGCATTTGCCTGCAGCCGGAAGTCCGCATCGTCGGAGAGAACGTAGCGCTATGACGCGGTTAGTGAACGAAGCAGACATCAAGCGCATGGGACGCGTCGCGCTGTTAATGGGGGGCTGGTCGGCCGAGCGCGAAGTCTCCCTGAAAAGCGGCGAGGCCGTCTTGCTTGCACTGAAGACCCTTGGCGTGGACGTCGAGGCGATCGACGTTAAAGAGCGTCGGCTGCCGGATCTCGCCGGCTTTGCCCGCGCTTTCATCATGCTGCACGGCCGTGGCGGCGAGGACGGCGTGATCCAAGGAGCGCTGGACGTGCTGGGCCTGCCCTACACCGGTACCGGCGTGCTCGGCTCGGCGCTGGGCATGGACAAGTTGCGCACCAAGCTGGTGTGGCGCGGCCAGGAGCTGCCGACTCCGGACTTTGCCACGCTGACCGCGCAGACCGACTTTGCCGCGGTGCTAGAGCGCCTCGGCGCGCCGGTCATGGTCAAGCCGAGCCGGGAAGGCTCGAGCATCGGCATGGCGAAAGTGGAGACGGCCGAGGAACTGGAACAAGCGTATCGCGCCGCTGCCGTCTACGACGACCAAATCATTGCCGAGCGCTGGATCCAGGGCGCGGAATACACCATCGCTATTCTCGGCGACCGCGCGCTGCCGGTGATCCGCCTTGAGACGCCACACAGCTTCTACGACTACGACGCCAAGTACCGCGCCGACGATACCCGCTATCACTGCCCGAGCGGCCTCTCGGAGCAGGACGAGCAGACGGTGCAGCGCTTGGCGCTGGACGCCTTCCGCGCAGTCGAAGGGCGTGGTTGGGGCCGGGTCGATCTGATGCGGGATGAGCAGGGCGGCCTATGGCTATTGGAGGTCAACACCGTCCCGGGCATGACCGACCACTCCCTGGTACCGATGGCGGCGCGTGCCGCTGGGTTGAGCTTTGAAGCGCTGGTCTGGGAAATCCTCTCGACCAGCCTGGAGGGGGAGGGGTAATGGCTGCCTTGGCCGGCGATGTGAGGATGCGGATCGACGCTGAGCCGCGCCGCGGGCGCAAGTTCTGGCTGCTGCCGCCGCTGCTGGCGCTGCTGTTGTTCGCGGCATGGTCGGCCTGGGATTGGCTGACGGCGCCGGAGACCTTTCCGCTACGGGCGGTGCGCCTCGATGCCGCCGCTGCGAATGTCGGTGAGGCGGAGCTGCGCGCCGCCATCGCGCCGCATCTTGACCGCGGCATGCTGGGGCTGGACGTCGCCGCGGTTCGCGCTTCGTTGGAGGCGTTGCCGTGGGTGGAGTCGGCGCGGGTGCGTCGCCACTGGCCGGCGACCTTGGCCATCGCGCTGACCCAGCGCGAGGCGGTGGCGCGCTGGGGCGAAGATGCCTTGCTCAGCGATGCTGGCGTGTTGTTCCGGCCGGCGCTGGAAACCTTCCCCGAGGGCTTGCCGCTCCTCGCAGGGCCGGCGGGCAGCGAGGCGATCGTGGCCGAGCGTTTTGCCCGCCTGCGTGGTTTGTTCGCACAAGCGGGCTTCGCCTTGACCGCCCTAGAGCTTGACCAGCGCCATGCCTGGACGGCGCAGCTGGACGGCACGGTACGGGTGCAGCTCGATAGCGACCCCGCCGAGCACAGCGTGCGCCGCTTCGTGGCAGCGTATGCCGCAGTCGAGCCGCGCGGCGTGCTCGAGACGATCGATCTGCGGTATCCCAATGGATTCTCTCTGGGTTGGGCCAGTGCCCGCCCGGCTGACGGTAATAAGGAATAGGCATGACCAAGAAAACGGATCGCAGCATGCTGGTTGGCTTGGATATCGGCACTTCCAAGGTGGTGGCCATCGTCGGCGAGGTGAACGAGCAGGGCGGCATCGAGGTGGTGGGGCTCGGCTCCAACCCCTCGCGCGGCCTCAAGAAAGGCGTGGTGGTCAACATCGAGTCGACCGTGCAGTCCATCCAGCGCGCAATCGAGGAGGCCGAGCTCATGGCCGGCTGCCAGATCCATTCGGTGTATGCGGGGATTGCCGGCAGCCATATCCGCAGCCTGAACTCGCACGGCATCGTAGCGATTCGAGACAAGGAAGTGACGCAGACCGACGTCGAGCGCGTCATTGACGCTGCGCGCGCAGTCGCCATCCCCGCCGATCAGCGCATCCTCCATATCCTGCCGCAGGAGTTCATCATCGACAGCCAGGAGGGCGTGCGGGAGCCGGTCGGCATGTCCGGCGTGCGCCTGGAAGCCAAGGTGCACATGGTGACCGGCGCGGTCAGCGCGGCGCAGAACATCGTCAAGTGCATCCGCCGCTGTGGCCTGGACGTGGACGACATCATTCTCGAGCAACTCGCTTCCAGCTACGCCTGCCTCACCGAGGACGAGAAAGAGCTGGGCGTTGCGCTGGTAGATATCGGCGGCGGCACTACGGATCTCGCCGTGTTCACCGAAGGTTCCATCCGCCATACAGCGGTGATTCCGATCGCCGGCGATCAGATCACTAACGACATCGCAGTCGCTCTGCGCACGCCTACGCAACACGCGGAGAGCATCAAGGTGAAATATGCCTGCGCGCTGTCGCAGTTGGCCGGCGTCGAGGAAACCATCGAGGTGCCCTCGGTAGGCGATCGCCCGCCGCGGCGGCTGTCGCGTCAGACCCTCGCCGAGGTGGTGGAGCCGCGCTATGAGGAGCTGCTCAACCTGGTGCAAGCCGAACTGCGTCGCAGCGGCTTTGAGGATCTGGTCGCAGCCGGCGTGGTGCTCACCGGCGGCAGCGCCAAGATGGAAGGCGTTATCGAGCTTGCCGAGGAAGTCTTCCACATGCCGGTACGCCTCGGCATGCCGCAGAACATGACCGGCCTCGCCGATGTCGTGCGCAATCCGATTTATTCCACCGGCGTCGGCCTGCTTCAGTTCGGTTGGTACAACCGGTCTCAGCACCTGCGGGAATTCGACAGCGGTGAAGGTTTGCCGGGTCTGGTAGCCCGGATGAAGAGTTGGTTTCAGGGCAATTTTTAGCGCAAAACACACGATCGAGAAGGAGAACGCATCATGCAATTCGAACTCGTGGACAATAGCCAAGAGGCTGTAATCAAGGTGATCGGCGTCGGTGGCGGCGGCGGCAACGCCGTGCAGCACATGGTGGCTGCCGATATCGAAGGCGTGGAATTCATCTGCGCCAACACCGACGCTCAGGCGCTCAAGAACATGGCCGCGCGCACCACGCTGCAACTTGGCGCCGGCATGACCAAGGGCCTCGGCGCGGGCGCCAACCCCAGCGTCGGGCGCGAAGCCGCGATGGAAGATCGCGAGCGGATCGCCGAAGTGCTGGAAGGCGCCGACATGGTCTTCATCACCGCCGGTATGGGCGGCGGCACCGGTACCGGCGCGGCGCCGGTGGTGGCCGAAGTGGCGCGCGACCTGGGCATCCTCACGGTGGCTGTGGTCACCAAGCCTTTTCCCTTCGAGGGCGCCAAGCGCATGCGTGTGGCCAGCGAGGGCATCGAGGAGTTGGCCAAGCATGTCGACTCGCTGATTACCATCCCCAACGAGAAGCTGCTGACGGTGCTGGGCAAGAGTCTGACGCTGCTGGACGCTTTCAAGGCGGCGAACGACGTGCTGCTGGGGGCGGTTAAGGGTATTGCCGAGCTGATCACGCGGCCCGGCCTGATCAATGTCGACTTTGCCGACGTTAAAACGGTGATGTCCGAAATGGGCATGGCCGTGATGGGCAGCGGCGTCGCTACCGGCGAAGGCCGTGCGCGCGAGGCCGCCGAGCGTGCCATCGCCAGCCCGCTGCTGGAAGACGTCGATATTGCCGGCGCCAACGGCATGCTGGTGAACATCACCGCCGGCCTCGATTTCTCGGTTGGCGAGTTCGAGGAAGTCGGTAACGCCATCAAGGAGTTCGCATCCGACAACGCGACCGTGGTTGTGGGTACTGTCATCGACCCCGAACTCTCCGACGAACTGCGCGTCACTGTAGTAGCCACTGGCCTGGGAAAGATGGGCATGGCGGAGGAAGAGACGCCGAAGCTTGAGCCGGTGGCCGTCAAGAAGGCGAGCGGCGAAGTAGACTACGGCAAGCTCGACCGCCCGACGGTGATTCGCAAGCAGGCGGCCAACGACCGCTACCCGCAGTCTGCTGACAGTGACATGGACTACTTCGACATTCCGGCCTTCCTGCGTCGGCAGGCCGATTAAGTCAGTCCTTCTCGATCGTGCGCTAGAGGCAGGGATGGCCTCGTCGGGACCTGGGGGCGGCTCGCATGCCGCTCCCTTCGGCCCGATCTGTCGCCGATTAGAGACGGGTTATGAGCGTGTTTAGCAAGCGCATGTACGAGGGTAGTGTGAAAAAAGGCACCGTTTCGGAGGAATCCGCACGCTATTCTCGGTAATACGGTCGCTTGCTAAACGCGTTCAAGGACGCAACGCGACCCGTTTACTGAGAGGAAAGCGGAACTTTTCCTCAAAAATGTGGACTAAACGTTTGCGCTGTTGCACCGCCGCATGCAAAATGCGCGAGCCACAGTACAATCAAAAATGACTTCGAGTCTCATTTGGGACGACAAGTCGGCAAATAGCTTGGAGCACCTGCTCACGATGATCCGCCAGCGCACCCTGAAGAACAGTATCCGTGCCACCGGCGTCGGTCTGCACACCGGCGAAAAAGTCTATCTCACGCTACGCCCGGCAGCGCCGGATACTGGCATCGTGTTTCGCCGCGTAGACCTCGACCCGGTCGTCGAGATCAAGGCGCACCCCTGCAACGTCGGCGACACGCGCCTGTCGACTTGCCTGACGAATGGCGATGTGCGGGTGTCCACGGTCGAGCATCTGCTGTCGGCTATGGCGGGTTTGGGCATCGATAATGCCTATGTCGAGGTCAGCGCTCCGGAAGTGCCGATCATGGACGGCAGTGCCGGTCCTTTCGTATTCCTGATTCGCTCTGCGGGTATCCAGGAACAGGCGGCGCCTAAGCGTTTCATCCGTATCAAGCGGCCGATCCGCGTCGAGGACGGCGACAAGTGGGCGAGTTTCGAACCCTTCGAGGGCTTCAAAGTCGGCTTCACCATCGAATTCGACCACCCGCTGTTCAAGAGCACCGATCAGCATGCCGTGGTGGACTTCTCCTCGACCTCGTTCGTGAAGGAAGTCAGCCGCGCCCGCACGTTCGGCTTTATGCGCGATATCGAGTGGATGCAGGAGCGCCATCTCGCGCTTGGCGGCAGCCTCGACAACGCTATCGTCATCGACGATTACCGCATCCTCAACGAGGACGGGCTGCGCTATCGCGACGAGTTCGTAAAGCATAAGATCCTGGACGCCATCGGCGATCTGTACCTGCTGGGTCATAGCCTCATCGGTCACTTCAACGGCTACAAGTCTGGTCATGCGCTCAACAACCAGTTGCTGCGCACGCTGCTCGTCGAGCAGGATGCCTGGGAAGAAGTGACCTTCGAGGACGACAGCCGCGCGCCGATCTCCTACGATCAGCCGGTCTTCGCCTGATTCTGCGGCGCGGCCAGCCTCGCCGCGCCCCATGCCGCCCATCGGATAAGCATCCATGGGGGAGCATTTTCCCTTTCTTATATGACATGCCGGTGACAATGCTCACCGGCATGTTCGTTTCTATCCCCCGCGAAGGCTTTTAACCACAGCGATCCCGAGGGCGCGGAGAAAGGCGAAAGCCTTTGTTTGTCTGAGCTTCCGTGGGTGTAGCGATGTTTCCGGCTTTATGTGGCGTCTGCGGCGCCATTTGCGGCCGCGCCTGTCATTAGCGGAGCGAAGATGCGCGACTAAAAGTCGAACCGGCGCGGGCCTCAGCTTTGCGACGATGTCTTCGCTGTTCTTCGGGCTTCCGCGATGCCGTCGTCACGCTACCAATCGGCCCTCAGGGTTTGCCCTCGCCGTGGCGGGCAAGACGCTCCAGCGCTTCCCGTAGGCGGGGGTTATCGGAACCGACGCCGCGCGCCGCTTGTCTGAGACTCTGAATGGCTTGCGGCCCGAGCAAAGGCGGTTTCGGTGCCGGGCGTTTTCGGGTCGGCGGGGTGATTCGAATCTTGAGCTCGGTAATTTCGTTGATTCCGGTAATTTCTCGTGTGGCCTGGAGAATCACCATGCGGCTGTAGCGTAGGCGCGTTGCCCAGGCCGGGGACTCGGCAACCAGCACCAGCGTTTTACCGTCCAGGCGCCCCACCGCCCAATTGCCGCGCAGCGTCTCAGGCAGGGCATCGCGTAGACGCTCACTCAGGCTCTCCAGTGCCCGTGCTTTTTGCAGCAAACCGCCGATTCCGGGAGAGCGAGGCGCCAGCAGGTGTCGCATGCTGATGGGGCCCTTGTCCGAGTTGCTGCCGTTGGCCATTACGTACCTGAAAATTTGAACCGTGTTGAGCTATAGTAAGCCCCTTTCGCGGGGACTTTAAGAGTCTCTAGCAAAACCCCCGGCATACGGGCGCCAGGGTTTCGTTAGGGGCTCCATGATAAGTTTTCGTTTTATGACGCTCAGCCACGCCTGTGGAGTTTCGAATGCTAAGTGGGATCGCGAAGAAAGTCTTCGGCAGCCGCAACGACCGTCTCGTTGCGCGCCTGCGTAAACGTGTGCAAAGGATCAATGCGCTTGAGAGTGACTTAGAGGGCTTGTCCGACGACGAACTTCGCGCCAAAACCACTGAGTTCCGCGAGCGCCTCGCTAAGGGCGCGTCCCTCGACGACCTGCTGCCGGAAGCCTTCGCAACGGTGCGCGAGGCCTCTAAGCGCGTCCTCGGCATGCGGCACTTCGACGTGCAGATGATCGGCGGCATGGTCTTGCACAGCGGCAAGATCGCCGAAATGAAAACCGGCGAGGGCAAGACCCTGGTCGCGACCCTGGCCGCCTATCTGAACGCTCTGGAAGGCAAGGGCGTTCATGTGGTGACGGTTAATGACTACCTGGCCCGTCGCGACGCCGAAACCATGGGGCGCCTGTACGGTTTCCTCGGCATGAGCACCGGCGTGGTCGTGCCGGGCATGGACCCGCAGTCCAAGCGCGAGGCTTACGCCGCCGATATCACCTACGGCACCAATAACGAGTTCGGCTTCGACTACCTGCGCGACAACATGGCCTTCCGCAAGGAAGACCGCGTGCAGCGGCCGCTCAACTACGCGCTCATCGATGAGGTCGACTCTATCCTTATCGACGAAGCGCGCACGCCGCTCATTATTTCCGGCCCGGCCGAGGACAGCAGCGAACTCTATCTGCGCATGAACACTATCGCGCCCAAGCTGCAGCGTCAGGAAGCCAAAACGGAAGAGGGCGAAGAGGATACCGGCGACTACTACGTCGACGAGAAGGCGCGGCAGGTCTTTCTCACCGAGCGCGGGCAGGAACGCGCTGAGGAAGTCCTCAAGCAGGAAGGCCTGCTTGGCGAGGACGAGAACCTCTATGACGCCCGCAACATCAGTCTGGTGCATCACCTGCACGCGGCCTTACGGGCGCACGGGCTGTTCCAGCGCGACGTGCATTACCTGGTCAAGGATGGACAGATCGTCATCGTCGACGAGTTCACCGGCCGCGCCATGCCCGGGCGGCGCTGGTCCGAAGGCTTGCACCAAGCGGTGGAAGCCAAGGAAGGGGTGAAGATTCAGAACGAGAACCAGACGCTCGCGTCTATTACCTTCCAGAACTACTTCCGCATGTACCAGAAGCTTTCGGGCATGACGGGTACCGCGGATACCGAAGCCTACGAGTTCCAGCACATCTACGGTTTGGAGGTGGTGGTTATTCCCACCCACCGGCCGATGATCCGTAAGGACCACAACGACCTGGTGTACCTCACCAAGCGTGAAAAGTACGAAGCCATCGCCGCCGACATCGAAGATTGTCGCAAGCGTGGTCAGCCGGTTCTGGTCGGCACTACCTCCATCGAAACCTCCGAACTCGTCTCGCAGTTGCTGCGCAAGCGCAAGATCCCGCACGAAGTGCTTAACGCCAAGCAGCACGAGCGAGAAGCGCAGATCATCATTCAGGCAGGACGTCCGGGCGCGGTGACCATCGCCACCAACATGGCCGGCCGCGGTACCGATATCGTCCTCGGCGGTAACGTCGAGGCCGAAATTGCCGCTATGGAGAACCCGGCCGAGGACGAGCTCACGCGCCTGCGCGCGGAGTGGCAGGAGCGCCACGATCAGGTCGTTGAAGCGGGCGGCTTGCACGTCATCGGCACCGAGCGGCATGAATCTCGCCGCATCGATAATCAGCTGCGCGGCCGCTCCGGTCGTCAGGGCGATCCGGGCTCGACGCGCTTCTATCTGTCCCTGGAGGACAGCCTGCTGCGTATCTTTGCGTCCGAGCGCGTGTCCATGCTGATGCAGCGGCTCGGCATGCAGGAAGGCGAGGCTATCGAAAGCGGCCTGGTGTCGCGCGTGATCGAGAACGCGCAGCGCAAGGTCGAAGGTCACAACTTCGATATTCGTAAGCACCTGCTGGAATTCGACGACGTCGCCAACGACCAGCGTCGCGTGGTCTATCAGCAGCGCAACGAGCTGCTCGAGGCCGAGGACGTCTCGGACATGATCGAATCGATGCGCGGCGACGTCGTGAACGCCATCATCGACGAATACATTGCGCCCGGCAGCATCGACGAACAGTGGAACGTCAAGGGGCTGGAGGACGCGCTCGCCAACGAGCTGGGCCTCAAGCTGCCGTTGCAGCAGTGGCTCGATGAAGACAACAGCCTGCACGAAGAGGGACTGCGCGAGAAGATTCTCAACGCCTTGATCGAAGACTATCAAGCCAAGGAAGAGCGCGCCGGCGAGCCGGTGCTGCGCCAGTTCGAGAAGGCCGTGGTGCTGCAGGTGCTGGACTCGCACTGGAAGGAGCATCTGGCTGCGATGGACTACCTGCGCCAGGGCATTCACCTGCGCGGTTACGCACAGCGCAACCCCAAGCAGGAGTTCAAGCGCGAAGCTTTCGCGATGTTCTCGGAGATGCTCGACAACATCAAGCGCGAGGTCATCTCGGTGGTGTCGCGGGTGCAGGTACGCGCTCAGGAAGATGTCGCCGCGGTGGAAGAGCAGCGGCGTCCGGCCGAAGACAAGATGCAATTCAACCACCCCGACACCGGTGGGCTCGGCGCGCAAGAAGAAGCAGCGGACGTCGAACAGCAGCGGGCTCGCCCTGAGACCGTGGTGCGCCAGGGGCCAAAGGTCGGCCGCAACGATCCCTGCCCCTGTGGTTCGGGCAAGAAGTACAAGCAGTGCCACGGCCGTTTGCAGGCCTGAGGAGCGCATTCCATGGCTGTCGGGTATGAGGGCTTGCCGGAGCTGTATCCGGTCGAAGGGCTACGGCTGGGGACTACCAAAGCGGGCATCCGCAAGCCGAACCGGCGCGACCTGGTGATTTTCGAGCTGACCGGGGGCAGCCGCGCGGCGGCTGTGTTTACGACCAATCGATTTCAAGCAGCTCCGGTGCAGGTCGCCCGGCAGCATCTGGCGAGCGCGGCGCCGCGTTATCTGGTAATCAACACCGGCTATGCCAATGCCGGCACCGGCAGCGAGGGGCTGAAAGCCGCGCAGGAAACCTGTGCTGCCTTGGCGCAACTTGCTGGCTGCGATACCGAACAAGTACTCCCGTTTTCCACCGGCGTGATCGGCGAGCCGCTGCCGGTCGAGCGACTGGTGGCTGGCATGCCGGCCGCGCTCGAGGCTTTGAGTGCGACGGGCTGGGCCGAGGCGGCCGAAGGCATCATGACCACCGACACGTTGCCCAAAGGCGCCAGCCGCAGGGTGGTCATCGACGGCCAATCGTGCACCCTCACGGGCATCTCTAAAGGCGCTGGCATGATTCGACCCAACATGGCCACCATGCTCGGCTTTATCGCCACCGATGCCGCAGTCTCCCAAGACTTGCTGCAACAGGCGGTGGCGCAGGCGGCGCGCGCTTCTTTCAATCGCATCACCGTTGATGGCGATACCTCGACCAACGACGCCTGCGTGGTGGTCGCAACCGGTGCGCATCCTACGCTCAATATCGATGTATCGGGAGCGGCCTTTGATGCCTTCGTCGCTGCGCTGACGGAGGTTTGTACCGAGCTCGCGCAGCTTATCGTGCGTGACGGCGAAGGTGCCAGCCGCTTCGTCAGCGTCGAGGTCGAAGGCGGCCGCGATGAGGCCGAGTGCGAGGCAGTGGCCTATGCCGTGGCTGAGTCGCCGCTGGTCAAAACGGCTTTGTTTGCGGGCGACCCCAACTGGGGACGGATTCTGGCCGCTGTGGGGCGGGCCGGCATCACGGATCTGGACGTGGAGGGCGTGCAGCTTTTCATCGACGATCTGTGCATCGCCGAGCGCGGGGGCCGCGCCGCGGATTACTCGGAAGAGGCCGCGGCCGAGCGTATGGCCAAGAACGAGTTGAGCATTCGCATTCTGCTTGGTCGCGGCAAAGCGCAGGCCACGGTTTGGACCTGCGACCTCTCCTATGACTACGTTCGGATCAACGCCGATTACCGCACCTGAGCCGGCGTCCGAGGTACTGCACGTCGCCGCTGCGGCGGTTTTCGATGCGGCCGGGCGTGTGCTCATTGCGCAGCGCCGGGTTGACGTCCACCAGGGCGGCCTGTGGGAGTTTCCAGGCGGTAAGCTGGAGCCGGGCGAGAGCGTGGAAGCCGCGCTCTCGCGCGAACTCTGGGAAGAGCTTCATATCCGACCGCGCCACGCGCGCCGCATGATTCGCGTACCGTTTCGCTACCCCGAGCGCCATGTGCTGCTGGATGTGTGGCGTGTCGATGCCTATGAGGGCGAGGCGATAGGAAGAGAAGGGCAGCCGATCCTCTGGGTCGAGCCGCGGGCGCTCGACGATTATGCCTTCCCTGCGGCCAACCTGCCGATTGTTAATGCCGTGCGCTTGCCGCAATGCTACCTCGTTACCGGCGCTTATCGCTCCGATTCCGATTTCCTCGAGCGCTTGAGCACGGCGCTCGCGCGCGGCGTTCGACTAGTGCAGTTGCGGGCGCCTAAGGCGTCCCCCGCGCTGCTGCGCGAGGCGGTGGCGCGTTGCCGGCGCGCCGGGGCGATCAGCCTCTATAACGGCACGCCCGATGAAGCCGTCGCGGTCGGTGCCGACGGGGTACACCTGTCGGCGGCTAGGCTGCGGGCACTCACAGGGCGGCCATCGCTGCGTTGGGTAGCCGCATCCTGCCACGATGCCGAGGAGTTGCGCCTGGCTGAGCAGCGTGGTGCGGATTTCGTCGTGCTCTCGCCCGTGCAGCCCACCACTTCCCATCCCGGAGCCGTTCCACTTGGGTGGTCGAGGTTTGCCGAGCTGGTACGCGATTACCCGGCGCCGGTCTATGCCTTGGGCGGAGTCGGCGAAGGCGAGCTTGGGCAGGCTCTACGCTGTCGCGCACAGGGCATTGCCGCGATCCGCGCCTTATGGGGCAGACAAGGAATAGAACCAAGGGAAAGCGAGCGTTAGCAGCAGCATGCAAGCGCCGTTAACGCCCGCCCGACGCTCCTCTTAATCCAATCGCGTCTGCGGTGGTTGCGCGTTGACTTCGATCAGCGGGCGAGGCGTGTCCTGAGTGCTTGGCGGCAGATGCGGCACCGTCACCTCCGGCATTTCGCCCGTAAGGGTGTGCAGGAAGGCGACGATATCGTCGATTTGCTCGTCGCTGAGGTCCCGCCCTAGCTGCGAGGTACCCATGATGGCCACAGCCTGGTGCAGATCCCAGACCTTGCCGGAGTGGAAGTAGGGTGCCGTGAGCGCAACGTTACGCAAGGGCACGGCCCGGAACACGTACTCGTCGCTGGCCGTTTCGGTGACCTGGAAGCGCCCCTTGTCGCCCGACGGCAAAATATCGGACCCGGGGCGCTCGACCACACCGAACGGATAGTAGGCCTGGCCGCCGATGTTCTGGCCGCTGTGGCAGGCTACGCAACCTGAATCGATAAAGGTCTTCAGCCCACGCTTTTCTTTCTCGTTCAGCGCGCTGGTATCGCCCGCGAGGAAGCGATCGAAGGGCGCGTTGGGCGTGATCAGTGTGGCCTCGAACGCTTCGATGGCGCGCGCCATGTTATCGAAGCTCACCGCGTCGTCGGCATCGGGGAAGGCGGCTTCGAAGCGCTCGACATACTCGGGTATGGATTTTAGCGTCTGTACCACCCGATCCGGGCGGTTGTTCATTTCAACGCTGGCTTCGATCGGCCCTTTGGCCTGTTCCTTGAGGTCGGCAGCGCGGCCGTCCCAGAACTGCGCAACATTGAATACCGAATTGTAAACGGTCGGCGAGTTGCGTGGGCCGGCCTGCCAGCCGTGGCCGATCGAGGTTTCGACGTTGTCGTCGCCGCCCATGGCGAGGTTGTGGCAGGTGCTGCAGGCGATGATCTGGCTTGCCGACAGGCGCGGGTCGTAGAACAGCATCTGCCCCAGTTCGACCTTCTCGGGCGTCACTGGGTTGCCCTTTACCTCTGGTACTTCCGTCGGTATTGGCGCGAATAGGGTATTGGCTTGCTTGAGGAGTTGCGCATCGGTATCGGCGGCGCCTTGCGCCGAGGCGGCCTGTGGCAAGGTTGCAGACAGTAGCAAGCCGGCGATGGCAGGTATTAACGCTTTTTGGGCCATGGCAATCAGTCTCCCGGGGTCTGGAGCAACGCTATTGGGCGCGCCGAAAAACTAGAGCCTTCCCGAATGAACCTGCGCCGCCACGATCTTGCGCGGTTGTGTCTGTGACGAACGGTTATACGCATAGGTTCAGCGGATTCGGATATGCTCCAAGAAAATCCCTATGTACGATGATGACGGCCAGCAGCGATATCAACGTTAAGGGTATAGCCATGCATCAAGCGCACCCCCCAGCCGATTTGCCGCGCGCGCCGGCCTGTGCGCGCAACCGCGAGCCGATTCTGGCCGTGCTAAAGGCTTATTTGCGGCCGGGCGAACATGTGCTCGAGATAGGTAGCGGCACCGGCGAGCATGCGGTTTACTTTGCCGAGCAACTACCCGAGCTGACGTGGCAGCCCACCGAGCGGCCGGAGCATCTGCCCGGCGTTGAGGCGTGGGTGGAATGGGCGCGCTTGGGCAATCTTGCGCGACCGTTGACGCTGGATGTCACGGCGCGCTGGCCGGTAGAGCGGGTGGACGCCGTCTTCTCCGCCAATACTGCGCATATCATGAGCTGGGAGGCCGTGGAGGCGATGTTTCTGGGTGTCGGTGCGGCGCTCAAGCCCGGCGGCTATTTCCTGTTGTACGGGCCGTTCAACTACGGCGGGCGTTACACCAGCGAAAGCAACCGGCACTTCGACGAGACACTGCGCCGCCGCGACCCCGCAATGGGCTTGCGCGACGTCGCGGATTTGGAGCGCTTGGCGCAGCGTGCAGGTCTCGAGCGGGTGAATGATCATGCTATGCCGGCCAACAATCGTGTGCTCGTCTGGCGGCACGTGTGGTCGGAATCCTAAAGCAGTTTCAGAATTTGACGACTTGCCAAACGCAGAAGCCCGGGAGATAGTGGATTTGCCCAACGGTTGCAAAAGGCGACAAGCCACAACCGCCCCAAGCGCATGGATGTTTCGTGTCGGGGACGGGCGTTCTCGTCAACTGCCGGAAAATGGAGTGAGTGCAGTGGTCAAGTCGATCTATGTCGGTAATCTCCCTTACAGCGCTACGGAAGACGAAGTACGTTCGCTGTTTTCCCTCTACGGCGCCGTACATTCGGTAAAGCTGATCAGTGATCGCGACAGCGGGCGACCGCGCGGCTTCGGTTTCGTCGGTATGTCCGATTCCGAGGCCGAGGAAGCCATTAACGCCATCAATGGCACCGAGATGGGCGGGCGCACGCTGCGTGTTAATGAGGCAAGGGAGAAACCGGCACCGCGTCAACGCCGTGCAAGCTAAAGGTCCCGGAACCCCCCGAAGCGAACCTGCGTAAGCCGTCCGTTGCCGGCGGCCCGCAGCCATGCGCCCGGACCTCTCCATGTGGGGCCGGGCGCATCATTTTTAAAAGCCCCTAATGATTGTCTCGGTTGATTCCTTACGCCGTCGCTCCCATTAGCCTTGCCTCGTTGCTGGCTTTTTGGCGTCCGCCGGCTCAGCCTTCTCGTGGCCGCGAAATAATTCTGGCGCGCATTTTGGATCGTGCTATAAGAGCGCATGAGTACAGCCTTCCGCCCCTCTCAAGACTACGCTATCCGCGCTGCAACCCCGCTTGACCTCGATGCCTTGATGCGACTGGAAGAGGCGTGTTTTAACAGCGACCGGATTAGCCGCCGCAGCATGCGCCAGATGCTCGCGCGAGCGCATGCGCGGACCTTGGTGTGCGAGTGGCAGGGGCGCCTGCTCGGCTATGTGTTGCTCTTGTTTCGGCGCGGCTGGGAAGGGGCGCGCATATATTCCATTGCAACAGCCGCGGAAGCGCGTCGCACCGGTGTGGCCGAAGCCCTGGTGCGCGCTGCGGAAGCCGAGGCGCGACAGCGGCAGTGCCGCTTCATTCGGCTGGAAATTCGTAAGGACAATCCGGGGTCGATCGGCCTGTTCGGCAAGCTCGGTTATCAACCTCGGGGTGAGTATCCCGCCTACTACGAGGACGGGCAGGACGCGCTACGTTTTCACAAAGAGCTCGTGTCACCAGATCAAGACTAAGACGGTAAGCAGCAGTCGATGAGCAACGTTTACATCGTCATTGAGGATTCCAAGGACTGGAAGCCTTACTATCCCAGCGCCAACGTGGTGACCGCACAGGAATACCTGTTCGGGGAGCATAGCGAGGCGCCCGCGGGCACCCGAGTCATCAACCTGTGCCGCGGCTATAAGTATCTCTCGCTGGGCTACTATTGCTCGTTGCTGGCGGAGGCCCGCGGCCACCGGGTCATTCCGTCCGTGCGCGGCATCAACGATTTGTCGCGCAAGGCGATTTACAGCGTCGGCATCGAGGACCTGGACGCCTTGGTCGATCAGGGGCTGGCCGCCGAGGACAATCCCGACACGGATACTTTTACGCTAGACGTTTTCTTCGGTCGCAGCGCCTATCCGCAGTGGGCGGAGTTCGCGCGGCAGTTGTTCGAGACTTTTCTCAGCCCGCTGCTGCAAGTGGAGTTCCGCCGCAGCGGCGGGCGTTGGCGAATCCGTAAGATTCGCAGCAAGGCGCTGCACAAGCTGGACGAGCGCCAGGAGGATTTGTTCGCCGAGGCGCTGGATGCCTTCAGCCGCTATGTCTGGCGCAAGAAAGCGCGGCGCCCGTCGCGCTACGATTTGGCCATCCTCTACAACCCGGACGAAGCCTTGCCGCCGTCCGACCGTCGCGCGCTGGCAAACTTCGTGCGCGTCGGTCGCAGCCTGGGCTTGGATGTCGAGCTGATTCAGAAGCGCGACTATGCCTCGCTGGCCGAGTACGACGCGCTCTTCATTCGCGAGACCACGGCCGTTTCCAACCACACCTATCGGTTTGCCAAGCAGGCCGAGCGGGAGGGCTTGGTCGTGATCGACGATCCGACCTCGATCATGCGCTGCACGAACAAGGTCTACTTGGCCGACTTGCTGCGCAAGAACAAAGTGCCAGCGCCGAAGACGCGCATTCTGCAGCGTGGCGACCTCAAGCGTCTGGACGCCGTGGTTACCGAGCTCGGGCTGCCCATGGTTCTGAAAATCCCGGACGGCTCGTTTTCGCGGGGCGTGATGAAAGTCGGAAACGAGGACGAGCTGCGCGCGGCTGCCGCAGAGCTTCTGAAGAAATCGGATTTGATCCTCGCTCAGGAGTATCTGTACACCGAGTACGACTGGCGCATCGGCGTGCTCAACAAGAAACCGATCTTCGCCTGCCAATACTTCATGAGCAAAGGCCACTGGCAGATTTACGAACACAAGCCTGGCGGCAGCGTGAAGGAGGGGCGATTCAAGACCTTTCCGACCGCAGAGGCCCCGCCGGCCGTAGTCAGGACCGCAGTCAGGGCGGCAGGACTGATCGGCGACGGGCTGTACGGCGTGGATATCAAGCAGAATGCGAAGGGCTGTTACGTCATCGAAGTGAACGACAACCCCAACATCGATGCCGGCGTCGAGGACAAGTACCTCAAGGACGAGCTGTATCGCATCGTGCTGGAAGAGTTCATTCGCCGACTGGACCTGAAGCGCAAGCCTCACCGCGGCGGTGGTAGCTGACAAAATGCGCGGACGCCCCCACTCCCACAGCTTTGTGGCGGTGTAGGAGGCAGGGGCGGCGAGGTCGTCGCCGCGCCCGCTCGCTCGCAATGCTCGATTCGCTGACGTCAGCCTTCGCAGCCTTCGGCGCGGCTGCGCTCGTTATCGCCGTAGCCGGCACCTATCTTGCGCGCTATGCCGATGAGCTGGCCGACCGAACCGGCCTCGGAGAAGCGATCATCGGCACCTTCTTGCTCGCTTCAGCCACCTCTCTGCCGGATTTTGCCGCTACCTTGAGCGCGGCCGTCGATGCTCGTCCCGAACTCGCCATGAGCAATGTCATGGGCAGCATGGCGGTCAATTTGCTGTTTCTCGGCATTGCCGACATCAGTTACCGTGAGGCCAATCTCGAGCACGCGGCCGCTTCTTCCTCCAACCTAGCGCAAGCGGCGCTGCTCATCGCGCTGTTGAGCGTTCCTCTGATCGCTGCTCAAGCGCCGGAGGTTGCGCTGTTCGGCGTTCACCCCGCGTCGCCGCTGATTGTGGCGGCTTATGTGTTTGGATTCGTATTGATCCGCCGGACCCAGGAATCCCCGATGTGGTTCCCGCGACGCACGCCTCTGACAGTCATCGATAGGCCAGCCTCGGAAGAACAGGCGGGCTCGGTCGCGCCTCTGTGGCTAAAGTTCCTGGCGCTGACCCTTGTGACGGCGCTCGCGGGCTGGCTGCTGATGGAAGCGGTTAAAACGATTGCCGATCGCACAGCGCTGTCGGAGAACGTCGCCGGGGGCGTGCTGACGGCCGTGTCCACATCCTCGCCCGAGCTGGTGACGACGCTGGCAGCCATCCGAGCAGGGGCGTTGACGCTCGCCGTCAGCAACATCATCGGCACCAACTGCTTCAACATTCTGGTGATTGCCGCCGCCGATCTGGCCTACCGCCAAGGTTCGATCTATCACGACATCTCGTCATTGCAGGTGGTTTGGGGGCTGGTGGCAATTCTGATGACCGCCGTGTTGCTGCTGGGCATGGTTCGCCGCCAAGTGGGCGGCTTCGGCAACATCGGTTTCGAGAGCGTTGTCATCCTCGCGGTCTACACGATCACCGTCATACTGGTGATCTTGAACGCTTAGGATGAAACGCTTGCGGTGGCTCTCTCCAGGTAGGCAAGCAAAGACAAGGCCTCGGCCGCATCTTGGCCGCACATATCCGGCGCCGGTTTGAGCCGACTGCAGACGGCTGGGCGGCGGGGGTCGCCGAATAGTTTGCAGCGATTGTCCTCATCGAGCTGGACGCAACGCACACCCGCCGGCTTACCTTCAGGGTGGCCAGGTATCGGTGAGCTGATCGAAGGGGCGATGCAACATGCCCCACATCCTATCCTGCATTCCATGTGCGCAATTATAGGTTGACTAGGGTCGCCTAGAGACATTTCGGGTATCGCCGAACGGGCCGAAGGGGCGGTGCAGCAGGCATCGCGGCCGATTCTATATTCCATCGTACGAGTTTGGCCGTTTTTTGCGGCGCTGGCCTTCGGGCGGTCACAGGGGGGCGCCCTGTTGACGGCTTTACCGCCAGCTCAGCAAAACCGTGTGTGGGTGTGTGAGGACGACTGCGGTAGGGGCTTACGCTCATGAGTGGTATGCGGAGCTCGCGTCCAACTGACGGTCACCGCCGAGGCAGCCGGAACCAAACGGTGGTTCCATGCCCGGGGGTGCTGTCGATCCCGATCCTGCCGCCCATGGCGGTGACGGCGCGATATGCCACGTGCAGGCCGATTCCTGCGCCGCTTTGTGGTCCTGGCTGCACGGTTCCGAGTAGCCCCGCCTGCCTATCCGGCGCAATGCCGGGTCCGGAGTCCTTTACTTTGAAGATGACGGACTCGTGCTCCTCCTCGGCTTCTACTCGCACGAATCCTGACGAGGTGTATTTAACCGCGTTCTCCACTAGGTTACCCATAACGTCGACGAAGAGGTTGGGGTCGATCTCCATCTCTAACGCCCGGTTGACGTCGGCCTCCAGACGCAACGCTTTTTGATGGGCATCAGCCTGCCGGTCGTCCAGGGCCTGATCTATCAAGCGAGCGGGATAGATCAGTTGCGGGCGAACTGGTAGTTCATGGGGTTTAAAGCGTTCCAGGCGCATGACGCTGTCGACCATATAGGACAAGCGCTTCAGGTTGCGTTGGATCTGATCGGACAGCGGAGGGGTGATCTGACCTTGGCGTTCCAGTAGGTGCAACTGCATGATCAGTGTGGAGAGGGGTGTTCGCATTTGATGAGTGAGGCCGGCGAGGTATGTAGAGCGTTCTTGGCGCATCTGTTCGCGGCGGCGAGCCTCGTAGCGTCGAACCGATTCGGCGGCCAGTTCGAATAGGGCCTGATGCAGATAGGTCAGTTCATCGAAGCTCGGCTCCAGCGCGCGCTCCCGTATCCACCGGCTAATGATATCGAGCGCCAGGCCGTACTCCTGAACCACTTCCTCAATTGGCATGTCTTGGTCAACGCGCGCCTCGGGGTCGAGTCGCTCGCTGATTTGCCAGATCTGTGTCGGTGGTTCCGCCTGTTCTAGGTTCTGCAGTTGATCGCCAATCAGCCGAAGCTGCGGCGACAGATGGTCTTTTAGCGCAGCTTCCTGAATCTCCGGATGAGGGTGCTGGGAGCGGCGCCAGGCCTCGTACCAGCGCTGTGTAATTTCTTCATGCTGTGTTAGTAAGGCTCGGCCGAGGCGGGGCATGGCTAACCTCTCTTCTGCCTTTGGGTCGACGGCGGCACTGAATCCTGCGCTATGGGTA
>JAJUGG010000007.1 GCA_029268285.1 Ectothiorhodospiraceae bacterium
GCTGCAACTGACCGCGTTCGAGTACCGTCTGTTGGCCTACCTGGTCCATCACCCGGGCGAAGTCATTTCCAAGAGCGCGCTTGCCGAACATCTCTACCAGGAGGAGATCGAGCGCGACAGCAACGTGCTGGAAGTGCTGGTCGGGCGCCTGCGCCGCAAGCTCGACCCAGATGGCACGCTGCAACCGATCGAGACGCTGCGCGGCCGCGGCTATCGCTTTGCCTTGTCGCCGGCGTCATGAAAAGCTCCCTCACCCGCCGTCTGCTCGGCGTCAGCGGCCTGTTGCTGCTCGCTTTCATCGGCGGCACCGGCATGGTGCTTGAGCGTGCCTTCGTGAACAGCCTGGATGCGGCGCAGCGCGATCGCTTGCTGGGCATGGTCTACACCGTGCTTGCGGCCGCGCGCATGGAAGCGGCCGGGCTGTCGATACCCGCGCAGCTACCGGAGTCGCGCTTGGCCACGCCCGGCTCGGGGCTGTACGTCTTCGTGCGCGGGCAACAAGGCAGTTGGGCCTCGCCCTCTTTGACCGGTATCGATTTCTCGCCGCAGCAGAACCTCCCTCCTGGCGAGCATTTCTTCCGCCACATCTCGATTGGCGGCGACGAGGCCGCGCTGCTTGCCTATGGCCTGGCTTGGGAGCAGGCAGACATGGAACGGCGCTTTACCGTTTATGTCGCCGAGGAAATGAGCGCTTACCAAGCGCAGCTTTGGAGCTTTCGCCGCACGCTGTGGGGCTGGCTCGGCGTGCTGGCGGTCGGGTTGGTGTTGTTGCAGCTTAGTGTCCTGCGCTGGAGTCTCGCACCCCTGCGCCGCGTTGCCGTCGATTTAAAGCACATCCGCGCCGGCAAGGCGGAGCGCTTATCGGGCCGCTATCCGATCGAGATCACCCCCCTTGCGGACAGCCTCAATGCCCTGGTCGACAGCGAGCGGCAGCGCGTCCAACGCTACCGCGACACGCTCGGCAACCTCGCCCACAGCCTTAAAACACCGCTGGCCGTGCTGCGCGGCAATCCGGCCTTGGCAGCGGACCAGGAGGCGCAGGAACAACTGTCGAGAATCGACGCCGCGGTCGATTACCAACTGCGTCGAGCTGCCGCCTCCAGCACGGCGGTATTGGCGCCGCCGCTGCCGGTGGCGCCGGCTGCCGAGCGGATCCTAGCCAGCTTGAGCAAGGTCTACGCGGCCAAGAACCTGACACTGGAACGCGCGCTCGAGGCCGACGCGAGCTTTCACGGCAGCGAGGGGGATCTGCTGGAACTGCTCGGTAATCTTCTCGACAATGCCTGCAAATGGGCCAAAGGCCGAGTCCGCGTATCAGCAACACAACGCGATGGCCTCGTGCTCACCGTGGAGGACGATGGACCGGGCATCGCCGCCGAGCTCTCGGAAGCGGTTCAGCAGCGCGGCCGCCGTGCCGACGAGCGCGTCGCCGGCCAGGGCATCGGCCTGGCCGTGGTGCGCGAAATCGTTGATGTGCGCCGCGGCTGGCTGCTCATTGACCGCAGCGAAAAGCTGGGCGGCGCGCGCGTCACGATACATCTGCCCGCGATGTAAGGCCGCACCGTCGGCTTGTTCGCAGCCGGTTTGAGAACCAGGATAATGCAGGGCTCAGCCAGTCTTGGCATAATATGCATTATCTAAACATCTTTCACAGGATCCGATCATGCGCATGCGCACGCAAGAACCCGTAACCCTGACCCGCGATTGCGAGGCCGTGCTCATCCCGGCCGGCGACATCGGCATCATCCCCGCGGGCACGCTGGTTACCATTACCCAGGACCTTGGCGGCAGCTTCACCGTCTACGCCGGCGGTAATCTGTTCCGCATCGCCGGCGAGGATGCCGATGCACTCGGCCGCGAGCCGCAGCGCGCGCCCGACTTGCCCGAGGACGCGACCGACGCGGACGTGGAAAAGCTCGTCTGGGATCAGCTGCGGACCTGCTACGACCCGGAGATTCCCATCGATATCGTCGAGCTGGGGCTGGTGTACGAGTGCTCCATCCACCACCTCGATAATGACGAGCGCCGGGTCGACATTAAAATGACCCTCACCGCACCCGGCTGCGGCATGGGCGACATCATCGCCGATGATGTCCGCAGCAAGGTCCTGCTGGTGCCCACCGTCAGCGAAGCTAACGTGGAAGTCGTATTCGACCCGCCCTGGAGCCCCGAGCACATGTCCGAAGCAGCGAAGCTGCAGACGGGAATGCTTTGAATCCCAAGCGTTGAGCCTAAAATCGCAAGAGCTGTAGGTCGCCCGAGCCGAAGCTGCCTCAGGCGGCCCCGCAACAGCGAAATGTTGGTCGAACAGCCTCCCCTACGGCTTCCGTTCGACCAACACAAGCTTGACGCAGCGCGGCGCGCATGCGAAATGTAGCGCGCTCGACAGACAGGGGATCCGCAATTTGTATTCCTCAACCCGGGAACGGCTCGAACGCCTGATCGAACAGGCCGGCCACAGCGCCATCAACAGCGGGCTCAAAGGCCTCGAAAAGGAAAGCCTCCGCGTCACCCAGGACGGGCGAATCGCACAAACGGAACACCCTCGCGCGCTAGGCTCGGCACTGACTCATCCGAGTATTACCACCGACTACTCGGAAGCGCTGCTGGAGTTCATCACGCCGCCGATGCCGTCGGCGACGCAGACGCTGGCGGCCTTGGAAGACATTCACCGCTTCGTGTACTCGGTGCTCGAAGACGAATTGCTGTGGGCCACCAGCATGCCCTGCGTGGTCGGTGGCGATAAATCGATTCCGATCGCCCGTTACGGCAGCTCCAACGTCGGCTTCATGAAGCACGTCTACCGCCGCGGCCTGGACTATCGCTACGGACGCAGCATGCAGGCGATCTCGGGCGTGCACTTCAACTACTCGCTGCCTGAAGCGTTCTGGGAAGCCTGGCGTACCGTGGAGGGCGACCCGCGCCCGCTACAGACGATCAAGTCGGACGGCTACTTCCGCATGATCCGCAACTTCCAGCGCTTCGGCTGGTTGATTCCGTATCTGTTCGGAGCCTCGCCGGCGGTCTGTAAATCTTTCTTCCTCAGCCCGCGCGACGATTTCGACAGCTTCGACGACTACACCTACTACCTGCCCTATGCCACGTCGCTGCGGATGAGCGATATCGGCTACAAGAACCGTGCGCAGGCCGATCTCAAAGTGTCGTACGACAGCCTAGAAAGCTATCTGGACAGCTTGACGCACGCGATCGAAACTCCCGACCCGGAGTACCTGGAGATCGGCGTGAAAGTGGACGGCGAGTACCGCCAACTCAACGCCAACATCCTGCAGATCGAGAACGAATACTACAGCTTCGTGCGGCCCAAGAACGTTACGCAAAGCGGCGAGAAGCCCTCGATCGGCTTGCGTCGGCGCGGCGTGCACTATGTCGAGATCCGCGCGCTGGACGTTAACGCTTTCGATCCCGTCGGCGTCGCTGCTACCCAGCTTTACTTCATCGAGGCCTTGCTGATCTTCTGCATACTCCACGACAGCCCCGTCATCGGCGCGCGTGAGCAACGGGAGATCGACCAAAACCAAGCCTTGGTCGCTCGCGAGGGGCGGCGCCCCGGCTTGACACTGATGCGGGACGGTCATGCTATGCCGCTGCCGGAGTGGGGATTGGCGATCGGCGAAGCACTACTGCCCATTTGTCAGGTCCTGGATCAGGACGCGGAGGGTGCGCCCTACACGGAGGCCGTGCGCGCGCAACTCCTCGCCCTGCAGCACCCCGAGCAGACGCCTTCGGCGCGCGCTCTGACCGAAATGCGTAAGCACAGCGAGACCTTCGTGCAGTTCGCCATGCGGCTCTCCCGCCAGCATGCGGCCTATTTCCACGGCCGCCCGCTACCCGAGGCTCAACAGCGGGAGATGGAACGCATCGCCGCCGAATCGCTGGCTGAGCAAGCGGCTCTTGAGACACAAGACGAATTGAGCTTCGATCAGTATCTGGAGCGTTATTTCGCCCAGCGCGCCTAGTCTGGAAACCACCGCCTGAGCAGTGCGCCATAGTCGGGTTGCCTATGCTGTGATTGAACACGCAGACACCCGGGACCGGGAGAATGGCTAACAGTTCGACTGGCACGCCCACCGGCCGTGCCAGTCGAACAATGCGCGCCCCCGAAAAGGCTTTAGCCGTCCTCGTGCCTGCGTCCTTCAATCGCAAGCGGGTTTGAACCCTGCACAGACTGCACGCATACTTGCCACTTTCGAATCCGCGGAACTCATCGTGCACAAGCAATTAGCTGCCGCTTTCTACCGTTTTGTCCCCCTGCCCGACTACCAGGCGCTACGCCGGCCGCTGCTGGAGCGGGCCGAGGCGCTGGGGCTCAAGGGCACGGTACTGCTGGCACCCGAGGGCATCAATGGGACTCTGTCGGGGCCGCAGGCAGGCTTGCAGGCTTGGTTCGACGCCTTGGCCGAAGACAAGCGCTTCGAGGCGCTGATGCCTCGCCTCTCGCCCGTGATCGGTCCCCCTTTCCTGCGTCTGAAGGTTAAGCTCAAGCGCGAGATTATTTCCTTCGGCACCGACGAGATCGACCCAATCCGCGCTACCGGCGTGCATGTCCCGCCCGAAGACTGGAATGCTCTGATCGAAGATCCGAAGACTCTGCTGCTCGACACCCGAAACCGCTACGAAGTTGCAACCGGCACCTTTCGCAACGCCGTGGATCCTGGCATCGACCGCTTTCGCGACCTCCCCTCCTACATGGATAAGGCACTGGATCCACAGCGCCACAAACGCGTCGCCATGTTCTGTACCGGGGGCATTCGTTGCGAGAAGGCTTCGGCTTGGCTGCTGACACGCGGCTTTGAAGAGGTTTATCAATTACAGGGCGGCATCCTGAACTATCTCGAGAAAACGCCAGAGCAAGACAGCCTCTGGCAGGGCGAGTGCTTCGTGTTCGACGAACGCGTTACAGTGGGCCATGGTCTACAGCCGGGAAGCCACACCAGTTGTCGCGGCTGCCGCCGGCCGCTTTCGCCCGAAGATCGCCGCTCTCCGGACTACGAAGAAGGCGTGCATTGCCCCTATTGCAAGGGCGAGAATCCGGCCCGCGAAGCGCGCGCTCGCGCGCGGTGGCGGCAGGTACAGCTCGCCGAGCAGCGCGGCTTGGCGCATATCGGCGTCAGCACCGAAGCACAGAAGAGCGCCCGCTCGCTTGAGCGGACCACCGAGGACCAAGGTAATAGAGACCCCCGATGACTGAGCAAGACGCAGAGCAGAAGAAAGCCCAGAAGATTGAGGAGAAGCGCCAGCGCGCCGAGCGTGCGCGTGAGTTGCTGGCGCGTCTCGCCGAGCGCTATCCGAACTGCTTTACCAGCGATCCGGCCCGCATCCGCCCGCTCGCCATCGGTATTCAGCAAGCCCTGCGTGCCGATCTCGCAAACGATCCGGAACTGCAGGACACTCCGGGCTGGCTAGTCCGTCAGGCCCTGGCCCAGTACGTTCGCCGGCCGCGTTACCTGAAAGCCATCGTCGAAAAGCAGCGACGGGTCAACCTCGACGGCAGCGATGCCGGCGAAGTTGACGATCAGCAACAGGCACATGCCGAGCAGCAGCTGGCGGAAATCGAAGCACGACGCGCGGCACGCAAGCCGCAGCGGCCGCGCCGCGCGCCGCGTAAGCGCGAGACCGACGAAGATCGTACTCGACGCAAGCTCGAGCAGCTGGCGGCCAAGTATTCGAAGAACTAGAGAGCCCGAGAGGGTTCATCCGTTCAGCGCTTGCGACATTGCGTCCCGCCGGGATGGAAAGGCGGGCGCGGTAGGCCATGAACGCTCGGCGGCTTGCACAGGCCGCTATGATTGGCGCTGGGCCGGCCCTTCAAGGCGGGTTCTTCGTAGGTCCGACTTCAGTCGGACGTTTTCTGCGAGGCGTCCGACTGAAATCGGACCTACGTGGCGCTTTTCTCCCTACTTCTTGGGGCATGCCAAAAAGTAGGCCGCCCGCGGGGGAGCGGGGCCCCGCATCACCGCCCCGATCAGACGCCCCGCTGCCGCTGGGAGCCTACTCGCCGCCCTCCACCGTCATCCCTAGACGCGCCGGCAAACCGGCGGGGTCGATGATGGCGGCGGTAATGACTTCATACACCGACACCGGCCGCTCTGGCTCTAGTCGGATCACCACCGTGCCCGGCTCTTGTAGGTGCTGCCTTAGCACGGAGCCAAGCTGGCGCGCGAACGGCGTGTTCCAAGCATCCACGCGCGCAGCGATTTCGGCATCCAGCAACGCGCGATAGCGCTCCTCGCCGATACCCGCTTCACGCGCGCCCTGTTCGATCAGGCGCGCGGCAAAACTGTAGTCGCGGAATACGGCCTGCGCTCGCGCAACGCGAAACTCCGGCAAGCGCGGCGCGTCGACCCGCGTCGCCTGCGCAAGGTCGAAATCGTGTAAATCCAACGCAACCCGCAGCGTGGCGATGCCCTCCAGTTCGCCGGAGAATTCATGCAGCTCAAGTATGCGGGTATCGGGGTCGTAGTCGTAGTCGATCACATAGCCGCCGCGCCAGGTGGTGTAACCCAGGCGCTCCAGCGTCTTCGCCTCGGCCTGCGGCAGAGCGCGTAGATTCTGTTCTACGCCCGAGACCTTGAGCCTCATGTGATGAGGCGGTTGGCTGGACCTGTCGTAGTCCATCACATGGATCTCGTCGACGTGCAACGCCGGCTCGCCGTAGTGGCTCAACACCAGGTCGTGGATTCGTAAGCTGCGCCCGAACAAGCCCGTTTCCAGGTTCTCGTAGCGTGCCTCCACGCCCGCTGGGAGGCGCTCAAGCGCCGCGGCGACGCGCTGCTCGGCCTGATGCGTGAAAAAGACCTGAGCCCCTGCGAGCACTCCGCCCAGCAGCAGCAAAACCAGCAACAGCGCCCACCGTCGTTTGATTGTCATCGCAGCCTCAGCAAATTGTCACACCGCCCGTGAAAACTGTACCCACACGACGACGGTGTACCAAGCGATCGCGGCTTGCCTGAAAAGAAGGCAGCAAGCGAGGATAAACACTTATCGACAACACAGCCTATCCGAACACGCTGAATGAGCAGCGTTGTGGCTGCGCGGTGAGAGGGATGCGCGTCGCGCTACAGCCGCACAGAGCTCGCCGAGCAACTTACACGCACAAGGAAGGAAAATGCGACACCTATTGCCGAAAATGTTTCTCACGCTCCTGGGCTTCAGCGTGCTCGCCGGCGTGGCGGCCAAAGAACAAATCGACGGCGAACTGGAGACGCTGCAGCGGCAGTGGGCAGAAGCGCAACGCCATCCGCAGAGCGCGGAGCTACGGCTGCTTGCAGCGCACATCGACCGTTTGGCTGAGGACTATCCCGAAAGCCGTGAAGCCGCCGCCCTGGAGCGCGAGGTCGATCACAGCCACGGAGCGGCGGCTGCTCGACCGGCTAAGCTGCCTTGATGGCGATGGCCGGATTCAGCGCGTGCTGCCAGAGTAGCTCTCGTCCTTGGCGGCAACCTGCCCAGAAATGCGACGCAGCTCGTCCACATCCTCGATGACGACTTCCTTGCCTGAGCTCGAAATCAACCCCTGATCCTGGAATCGCCGGAACAGGCGGCTCATGGTCTCCGGCGCAAGGCCCAGGTAATTGCTGAGGTCGCTGCGCGACATCGGTAGGCGAAAGCGTTTTGCCGACAGCCCGCGCCGCGCATAGCGGTCCGAGTAGCTCAGCAAAGCGATAGCCAGCCGCTCCTCAGCAGTGCGCTTGGCGACTGCATGCAACATTTCCTGATCCTGGAAAATTTCCTTGCTCATGATCCGGAGCAACTGGCGCTGCAGCCCAGGGATGCGCGCTGCCAGCGTCTCCAGGTCCTCGAAAGGAATCTCGCAGACACTGGTGGTTTCCAGCGCGACCGCGCTACACGGGTGGGTACCGCGATTGATGGCATCGAAGCCTACCAGTTCGCCCGGCAGGTGAAAGCCGGTAATCTGCTCCACGCCGTCTACGGACACGGTGGAAGTCTTGAGCGCGCCGGCGCGCACGGCATAGATCGATTTGAACGGATCGCCGGCGCGATAGAGATGATCACCTCGCGCCATCGGCCGCCGCCGCCGCACGATGTCGTCAACCTGCTCGACATCATCCGGGCTGAGACTGACCGGCAGGCAGAGCTGCCCCAGGCTGCAGTCCCAACAGGCGTGGCGAATAGTGGAGATATCAACGACTTTGCGCTGCGGATCAGAGGCCATAAAGTGCTCCGGAATCCCCGCCCATGTGTACCGGCGGGCGCTCCCATAGTACTTGAAACTAAGGGAAAACGCTAAAGTGTGGGCTTGACGCCACAGAATCCGGCAGCCACGGCGCGGGCTGTGGGGAGCATTGGGGCTAGGCTACAACCACCATGCCAGAGCTTGCATGACCGCGAGCCCGAACAAGCCTGCCACCACATCGTCGATCATGATGCCGAACCCTCCGGCCACATGGCGGTCGAGCAGCCTGATCGGCCAGGGTTTGACGATATCGAACACGCGGAAAGCGAGAAAGCCCACGAGGGGCCAGTACCAGCCGGCCGGTGCTGCGAACATGGTAATCAGATAGCCGACGACCTCGTCCCAGACGATGGAAGGATGATCGTGTACGCCGGCCGCACGAGCCGTGGCATCGCAGATATAAACCCCGGCGACGAACATGGCAGCGACGATCAAGGCGTAGGACAAAAGGCCCAGGTCGCAAAACAGCCAATAAAAAGGCAGACCGACCAAGGTACCCACTGTCCCCGGTGCCTTGGGCGCCAGCCCCGTACCGAAGCCCAACGCCAGCAGGTGGACCGGGTGGCTGAGCCGCATGCCTTGCCGCGCTGACTCAGGCTTCATCGCTGCCTCCAGCGCCGGCGAAATGCTGATAGCCCAGCCGGTCGAGTCGAATCGGCCGACCTTGGCGTAGAACGCGCAGCGCGCCACCCCCCTCAATGCGCCCGATACGGGTGATCGGCAGGGCCAACTGCTCGGACACCTTGCGCAGAACCTCTGCGGCTTCTGGCGGCGCGGTGAAGCACAACTCGTAATCGTCGCCCCCCGTCAAGGCCAAGGCCTCGGCCTCGACGCGACCGACGCGCCCCAGCAGGGCCGGCGACAGCGGCAAGCGCTCGACATCGAGTACGCCGCCGACACCGCTGGCGCTGAGGATGTGCGAAAGGTCGGCGGCCAATCCATCGGAAACGTCGACGCCAGCCGTGGCAAGCCCACGCAAGGCCCGTCCCAGTGCCAAGCGCGGCTCCGGCCGCAGCAGGCGCCCGACCGCCGGCCCTGCCCGCTCGCCGGCCTGCCAGAGCCGCAATCCCAGCGCCGCATCCCCAAGATAGCCGCTAACGTAAATCTCATCGCCGACGCGGGCGCCGCTGCGACGCAAGGCGAGATCAGGCGCCACGCAACCGGTGAGCTGAACAGTGATAGTGCGCGGGCCACGCGTCGTGTCGCCGCCGATCAGGGCTACGCCGGTGCGTTCGGCTAGCGCGCGCATGCCCTGGGCAAAGCCCGCCACCCAGGCGGCGCTGTTGTCCGGCAGCGTCAGCCCGAGCAGCGCCCAGCCAGGTTCTGCTCCCATTGCGGCCAAATCGCTGAGATTGACGGCCAATGCCTTGTGCCCCACCGCATCGGCCGGAGTATCGACCGGAAAGTGCACGCCCTCCACCAGGGTGTCGAGGCACATGGCCAGCCCCGGCCCCAGATCCAGCAGTGCAGCATCGTCGCCGTACCCAAGTGCGACGCCTTCGCCCCCGCCCCAGGCTGAGAAAAAGCGCTCGCTGAGTTCGAACTCAAGCATCGTCATCTGCGGTATCCCGGCGCCAACCGGGATAAAGGGTGCGGATGGTCACGCTGTCTGCCGCCCAGCCGCGACAAGTGTCGACGATATACTTCGGCGGCGCATCACCGCTGCCGACCGGACGGCGAATGGGGGCGATGGTCTGAATCGCGGTAGTCGCCAGCGGTCGCAGCAGTTCAAAGAGATGCGTGCAGCCCGCTACCTGCCCGATCTGTTCTTTCGCCTGCTCGGTCCAGCCGGAAGCGATCCGCATGCCGACCAGCTGCTGGAAGGCCGCCGCCGCACCGGGACAGGGAGGAAACGGATGACTGTCGATGGATGCCGCCACCTCGCGAATGGTCAGCGTGTCATCGACGGTGATGCGCATCCAGATGTCGTGCAGGGGCTCGCCGCTAGGGATGGTGCCGCGGAACTGGTTGTCGAAGTCATAGCCCTTGGTGTCTACCAAACGAGCCTCGATGTCCCACAGACCATCCTCGCGCTCGTATCCGTCGAGCTGAATCCGCCGGCTATGGCGCAGCGTGCGCGCTTGGGGCTCGGGTAACGGCATGGTTCGGTTTCCTTGTCGAGGCTGAGGCTAACGCTGCGCGCCCATCTCCGCGGCACGCATGGGCTGTTCACGGGCGATTTTATCCAACACCCCGTTGACGTACTTATGGCTCTGCTCAGCGCCGAACTGTTTAGCCAGCTCAACCGCTTCGTTGATCACCACCCGGTACGGCACATCCAGGCGCTCGATCAGCTCGTATGTACCGATACGCAAAATGGCACGCTCGACCGGGTCCAGCGCCGCGACGGCGCGATCCAGGCGCGGGGCGAGCAACTCGTCCAGTCGATCGGTGGCCTTCGGCACCTCGTGCAGCAGCGCCACGAAGAACTCCCAGTCCTCGCCGTCCCACTCCATCTGGTCACGAAACTGGGCTTCGATGTCGATCAGGTCCTGACCGGCAATCTGCCACTGATACAAGGCCTGCACGGCGCGGCGTCGACCGCGGCCACGCAGGCGCTGCAAAGAAGGAGTACGCTTCGGTTTCGACATCAGGCGCTTAACTTGCGTAGCAGGCTGACCATCTCCAGCGCGGTAAGCGCGGCTTCC
The DNA here is from genome assembly GCA_029268285.1 of Ectothiorhodospiraceae bacterium. GTDB lineage: Bacteria > Pseudomonadota > Gammaproteobacteria > Nitrococcales > AK92 > JAJUGG01. Next base: position 10,864 of record JAJUGG010000007.1, read on the forward strand.
GCCCCCTTGTTGCCGGCCTTGGTGCCGGCCCGCTCGATCGCCTGTTCGATGGTGTCGACGGTGAGCACGCCAAAGGCCACGGGGATATCGTACTCGAGCTGAGCCTGGGCCACGCCCTTGGCGCATTCGCCCGCGACGTATTCGAAGTGCGCGGTGCCGCCGCGTATGACCGCACCCAGGGCGATAATGGCGTCGAAGTCGCCCTGAGCGGCCATGCGCTTGACCACCAGCGGCAATTCGAACGCGCCCGGCACCCGGACCAACTGCATACGCGAATCCTGCACGCCGTGACGACGCAGAGTATCCAGTGCGCCCTCCACCAGGCTTTCCACGATGAAGCCGTTGAAACGGGCGGCCACGATGCCGAAGCGGCCCTCGCTACGGGTGAAATCCCCTTCGATGATTTTCATTCTCGCTCTCCAAAAACGCGGGCTCTCGCCGCGATCAGACTTCCGGCTCCACGTATTCGACGACTTCCATGCCGAACCCCGACAGCGCATTCATGCGCTTGGGCGACGACAGCACGCGCATCTTCGCCACCCCGAGATCGGTCAGAATCTGCGCGCCGATGCCGTAGGTGCGCAACTCCTGGCTACGCTCACCGGGACCGTGCGGCAGGTCTTCACCCTGCGGACGACGCTGGTAGGCGCGCATGCGCTCAAGCACATCAGGCACATCGTCGCGCCGGCGCAATACCACCACAACGCCCTCGCCAGCTTCCGATACCTGTTTGAGTGCCGAGCGCAGCGGCCAGCCGCATAGGGGTCCAGAGCTGGCAAGCGTGTCGGATAGGGTATTCTGCACGTGCACGCGCACCAGCACCGGCTTGTCGGGCGCGGGCACGCCCTTTACCAAGGCGAAGTGCATGGCACCGCTGATGACGTCCTGATAGGCGTAGAGGTGGAAGGGGCCGAACTCGGTAGGCAGTTCGCATTCCGCTACCCGCTCGACGGTGCGCTCGTTGCGCACGCGATAGGAAATCAAATCGGCGACCGTACCCACTTTGAGGCCATGTTCGCGGGCGAACGCGACCAAATTATCGCGCCGGGCCATGGTGCCGTCCTCGTTGAGGATCTCGCAGATCACGGCAGCCGGCTCGAAGCCCGCCAGTCTTGCGAAATCGCAACCCGCCTCGGTGTGCCCGGCGCGTGTTAGAACACCGCCCGGTTGAGCGATGAGCGGAAATACGTGCCCCGGCTGGGTCAGATCTTCTGGCTTGGCATTGGGCGCGACGGCGGCCTGAATCGTGCGCGCGCGATCGGCCGCGGAAATGCCCGTGGTCACCCCTTTTGCGGCTTCGATCGAGACCGTGAAATTGGTCGACTGCTTGCGCTCGGTCTCGTTGACCATCAGCGGCAAACGCAGTTGCTCAGAGCGCTCCCGGGTGAGCGTGAGACAAATCAGGCCGCGGCCATAGCGAGCCATAAAGTTGATGTCGTCAGGGCGAACCAGGCTTGCGACCATGAGGAGATCGCCCTCATTCTCGCGGTCCTCGTCGTCCATGATGACCACCATCTTTCCCTGGCTCAGGTCTTCGATGATCTCTTCGATACTGTTCAGTTGCATGATCTACTCGGTGTTGCGCGCGGTGCCGGCTTACTTGGCGAAGCCATGCTCCCGCAGGAAGTCCAGGGTCAATCGGCTGCCGCTCTGCGCTGCCGCGTCGCCGAGCATCAGACGCTCGAGATAACGGGCGATAAGATCGACTTCCAGGTTGACCTTGTCGCCCGGCCGACGGGTATGCAGGGTGGTATGCTCCAGCGTGTGCGGCACCAGGTTGAACTCGAACTCGGCCCCATCGACCGCATTGACCGTCAGGCTGACGCCGTCGACACAGATCGAGCCCTTCTCGGCGATGTAGCGCGCAAGGGCTGCCGGCGCCTCAAGGCGAAAACGCTCGGAGCGCCCATCCGGCGTGCGCGACTTGATCGTCCCCAGCCCGTCGACATGACCGCTCACCAGGTGCCCGCCGAGAGGCGTGCCGAGGGTAAGCGCTTTCTCCAAGTTGACCGGGTCGCCGTCGGCTAAGGCGCCGAGGCTGGTTCGATCCAGCGTTTCGCCCGAGACGTCGGCAACGAAAGCCTGTTCGCTCAGGCTAATTGCGGTGAGACAGACGCCGTTGACGGCAATGCTGTCGCCAATGGCCACACCGCCTAGCTCCAAGTTGCCGGTGTTGATTTCGAGGCGCATGTCCGCGCCGCGCGCTTCACGCCCGGCAATATGCCCGACTGCTTGTATGATGCCGGTAAACATGTGCTGTACCTATCCCGCCGCCTGCGACGGTTTTGCTGTGATCCTCAAATCGGGCCCGACGCTGCGCACCTCGATGATATCCAAGCCGATGCGCTCGGCCATACTGCCGATGCCGGGCAGGCGCAACAAGGGCGCGCCGTCGTGTCCCATTAGATGCGGCGCCATGTAGAAGACGAGTTCGTCGGCCCAGCCTTCCATCACACAGGCACCCGCCAGGGTTGGCCCTGATTCAACCAGCACCTCGTTGATCTCGCGCTGCGCCAGCAGCTCGAGCACTGCGCCGATATCGGGCCGCGACAAGCGCAGCAATTCGGCGCCGGAAATATCGCGCGATGCGGCCTCGGGTCCATAGACTATCAGGGTCTCGCCCTCGCAACCGAGCATTCGCGCCGCAGCGGGGAAACGCAAGCCGCGATCCAGTACAACGCGCAGTGGCTGCCCGGAGCCAGCGGCAGGCAGCTCGAAATCGCGCACCGTGAGGCTGGGATCGTCGGCTAGCACCGTGCCGATGCCGGTAACAACAGCATCGCTGCGCGCGCGCAGCCGGTGAACGTCGCGGCGCGCTGCAGCCGATGTAATCCACTTGCTCTCGCCGGATGCCATGGCTGTGCGACCGTCCAGACTACTGGCGAGCTTGACTCTTACCCAAGGCCGGCCGCGGCGCATGCGCGAGACGAAGCCGACGTTCAATGCCTCGGCCTCCGCAGCCATCAGGCCCGCGACAACCTCGATGCCCGCCTCCTGCAGACGGCGCAGGCCCTGACCGGCAACGCGGGGATTGGGATCTTCCATGGCGGCGACCACCCGCGCGACGCCGGCTTCGACAAGCGCATCGGCACAAGGCGGGGTGCGACCGAAATGGCTGCACGGCTCTAGGCTAACGTAGGCTGTGGCGCCGCGTGCCTGCTCCCCGGCGGCTTGCAGCGCCTCGACTTCGGCGTGAGGACCGCCGGCACGGCGATGATAGCCCTCGCCGACCACCACGCCCTCCTTCACCAGGACGCAACCCACACGCGGATTAGGTCGCGTGGTGTAGAGCCCGCGCTCGGCCAGTTGCAGAGCGCGCGCCATATGCTGATGGTCGGCGGAGCTGAAATTCATTATCGATCCTACCGGATGCAGAACCTCTGCGGGCCTGCCGCTCCGAACATGCGCCTCAGGCGGCGCTAGTCCGTGGAAGGCTCCGAACCGGCCGTTCCAGGCTTGCTCTCCAGCCCTTCGATGACTTCGCGAAAAGCGCTGACGTCCTGAAAGCTTCGGTAAACGGAGGCGAAACGCACGTAGGCGACCTGATCCAATTCGCGCAATTCGTCCATCACCCACTCGCCCAGCTGGCGCGCCGGCACTTCGCGCTCGGCGCTGCCCTGCAGGCGTTTCTTGATGCGGTTGATGGCGGCCTCCACAGCCTCGGTTGCAACGGGCCGCTTCTCCAGCGCCCGCAACATGCCGGTACGCAGCTTCTGCTCGTCGAAGGGCTCGCGGCTGCCGTCGCTTTTGACCAGCCGCGGCAACACCAGCTCGGCGCTTTCGTAAGTGGTGAAGCGCTCGCCGCAGTTGACGCACTCGCGGCGACGGCGCACTTGGTCGCCGTCGCTCGCCAAGCGCGAGTCGATGACCCGCGTGTCCTGCGCCTGACAAAATGGGCAGCGCATGCCGTCTCCCTTAGTCGCTCATCAACCCCGGTACACCGGGAAGCGACGGCAGATTTCCAGCACCTGCCCCTTCACGCGCTCGATCACGGTCTGATCCTCGATGTTATCCAGCACATCGCAGATCCAGCCGGCCAGTTCGCGCACTTCGGCTTCCTTGAAGCCTCGGGTGGTCACGGCCGGCGTACCGATACGCAGCCCTGAGGTGACGAAAGGCGACTGCGGGTCGTTGGGCACTGTGTTCTTGTTCACGGTGATGTTGGCGCTTCCGAGCGCCGCGTCGGCGGCTTTGCCGGTAAGGCCCTTGTCGATCAGATCGATCAGGAAGAGATGATTGTCGGTGCCACCGGAGACGACCTTGTAGCCGCGCTCCTGGATCACTTCGGCCATGGCGCGCGCATTGGCGACGACCTGCTTGGCGTAGTCGGCGAAGCTCGGCTCCAACGCCTCCTTGAAGGAGACGGCCTTGGCGGCGATCACGTGCATCAGCGGGCCGCCCTGGGTGCCGGGGAAGACCAGCGAATTGAGCTTCTTCTCGATGTCGGGATTGGCCTTGGCCAGGATCAGGCCGCCGCGCGGGCCGCGCAGGGTCTTGTGCGTGGTGGTGGTGGTGACGTCGGCGATCTGCACCGGGTTCGGATACATGCCGCCGGCGACCAGCCCTGCCACGTGTGCCATATCTACGAACAAATAGGCGCCGACGGAATCGGCGATGTCGCGAAAGCGCTGCCAATCGACCACGCGCGAGTAGGCCGAAAAGCCAGCCACGATCATCTTCGGCTTGTGCTCCTTGGCCAGGCGCTCGACCTCGTCATAGGCAATCTCGCCGGTGGACGGGTCGATGCCGTACTGCACGGCGTGATAGATCTTGCCGGAGAAATTGGGCTTGGCGCCGTGGGTCAGGTGGCCGCCGTGGTCCAGGCTCATGCCCAGGATGGTGTCACCGGGCTCGCACAGCGCCATGTAGACGGCGGCGTTGGCCTGCGAACCGGAATGCGGCTGCACGTTGGCATAGTCGGCCCCGAACAACTGCTTGGCACGCTCCATAGCAAGGCTCTCGGCGATGTCGACGTACTCGCAGCCACCGTAATAGCGCTTGCCCGGGTAGCCTTCGGCGTACTTGTTGGTGAGCACGCTGCCCTGCGCTTCCAGCACGCGCGGGCTGGTGTAATTCTCCGAGGCAATGAGCTCAATGTGTTCTTCCTGACGGCGGCGCTCGCCGTCAATCGCATCGGCAAGCTCGGGATCAAAGCCGGCAATTTTCATGTCGCTGGAAAACATGCGGGTTCCTCTCGATGGGTCCGGGGCAAGAAAAGGCGCGAAATTATAAACGATATCCCCGGGGACTGCATGAGTTTGCGGAGGAACGACAAAAGCTTCAAGCGAAGGCCGACGCTTGCGGCCGACCTTCGCTGTTTTGCGAAAAGCGTGTACTGATGGCGGTGCCTCCGCAAAGGCGCCGGGCAAGCAAGGGCAAAGCCGCTCTCGATCAGTCCACCGGAAAGGCCGTCCAGCCCGCATACCAGGGCCGGACACTGCCGGGCCGCACGGCGCCCAGGAAGGTCGCAGCCTCATCGAAGAATTCTTCCTTGGGAATGGGAGCGGCATTGTTCAGCGCCGGCGAACCGCTATGAGGCACGAAATCGGGCATGATCGGGTCGAAAGCTTGCGACGACAGCATCGGGTCCACGCCCAGTCCGATAAAGCGCGCTGGGTCGCGCAGATAGGAGGCTTCATCGAAGCCGCCATCATCGTCGCCGCTTTCGTCGGCCGCATAGGTTGCACCCTCAAGCCCGACGTCAAAAATGATGCCGTGGGCCAGTGAAAGCGCGCCGGTTTGGGCAAGCAAACTGGTCGCGATATCGCGAACATCGATCGCTTCCAAGCCAAAACCGCTGACGATGAAGTTCCGTAGAGTAAGGCCCGTGCCCCGGCGCAGCGTCATGCCGCGCTGGGCAATCTTTCGACTCCCCGAACCGAGCAGCGTGACGTTGTAGAGCACCGGCGCGGAGCGCGGCAAAGCGTCGTGATCGTCTGTGTTGTTGTCGCTTTCGAAACCGTTATCGCCGGCGTCGCCGTGTTGCTGCACAATGAAGAATTGACCGCGACCCTGCCAGCCCAAGTCCCAGTCGATGGAATCGTCGCCGGCGCCGGTGATCACGATATTGCGCAGATCGGCGTCTCCCCCGAACAGCTCGATGCCGTCGTCCAGCGCCTTATGCACCTGAACGTTGCGCACGATGGTCTTGTGCCCGCATCCGCCCAAGGTAAGCCCGTTCAACTCATTGTTCGCAAAGGCTTCGAAACCCGCGAACTCAATGCGCACGTACTCAAGAACACCGCAGTTTGCGCCTATTTCGCTGCCGCCGAATGCGCCTCGAGGGTCCTTGTCCACGATGCCCTCGATGAAGGCGCTTTCCTCGTTCACCGGTGCATTACCTAGCAGCACGACACCGCCCCAGTCGCCACGACGACGCTCCCCGACCGGCGCGGCGCTAGTGAAAACGATGGGTTGATCAGGCGTGCCGCGCGCGTACAAGGTCGCGTCACGCGTCACGATGAGCGCCGAGCCTTGCTCGCCGAGCACGCGCACACCGGGCTCTATCGTCAACGAGGCATCTCCTTCGACGTAAACGAGGCCTTCGAGCAGGTAAGTCTGCTCTGCCCGCCAGACCGTGGAGCTGCGAATCGGGCCGGCGACTCGCTCTTCCACGACCTCCTGCGGGTGCTCCGCGATCGCACTATCGACAACAGCAAACGGTGCACCCAGCTGCATCCAGAGCAGCGCGCCCACCGCGCCAACCACACTTGCAATCGCGAGCGGCCAGGCCAAGGAACGACGCTGCTGCGACACCACGACGGTCGGCCGCACCCGCGCCAACTCTTCTTCGAGGATGTTTTGGGCGTGGCGAATAGATAAGCGGCTGCTACGCAGGTAGGTATCGAACAGCTTGAGGCGATCGTTCTCACCCAGCACGCCGTCCCGCTGCAGCAAACGCACCGCACCTCGGCATTCATCGCCCCAATTCAGAATCGGCAGCCCCAGCGCCTCGCGCCGCTCGTTCTCGATCGTCTCCGCGCTGCGCAGGTCGATACGCAGAAGGCGGCACTGTTGATCCAGCGTCCGCCGCCCATCCACGCTCAGGGGCGGACTCGACAACACGGCATCCAGAGCCTGCTCGTAGTGCTCGCGCGCCACCTGAGCGCGCGCTCGGGAAACGCCCTGTTTATGGGCGCTCGAACTCGTCACCGAAACGGCGTCGGCAGCCGTCCGCTCAAGCCACGGCAGCAGCGCCTCGGCCTGCTCGCGCAACTCTTCGACGCCCAGGTTTTTCGCACGCTGCAAGCAGCGCTTGAGCAACTCGGGCTGCTGACGCAGGCTCACATAGGAAATCTGCTCGCCGGTATGTTTCTTGTAGCTGTTAATGAAGGGCCAGAGCAGAGCCTGAACGTTTCTCTCATGCATGTCCTTGTCTCAAGAGCCGAATTCCAGCGACTCATGATCAGGCACGCATATGACCGTTTTAATACAAATTGATGTTTTCCCTGTTTTTACCAAAAAACAGTGCCCGCCGGCTTTGTGGATTTCGCTTGTCACGTCCCCATGTTTGCTCTACAAAGTGCCTGCCGCTCCGGCTCCGGGGAAGCAGCAAGGCTTCTCTCGCCGTCGGCAGGCACTTCGCCTGTGTAACGGGGCCGCCCCGATGCTCGCGAAAACTACCCAACACTTCGAAAAGTTCATATGAGGCGTAAATTCCAACCTCGCCACTGGGTCGGCTGGAGAGAATGGGTGGCTCTGCCCGGGCTTGGGATCGAGACCATCAAGGCGAAAATCGACACCGGCGCTAGCACCTCGGCTCTCCATGCGATCCATATTTCGCGCTTCCAGGAGAACGGCCGCGACCGGGTTGCGTTCGAAGTGCATCCGTTGCAAAAGCGCACCGACGTGACCGTGCGCTGCGTGGCGGACATCCACGACGAGCGCCATGTAACCAGCTCGACTGGCCACCGCGAGATGCGCATCGTCATCCGCACGCCGCTGCTGGTAGCCGGCCGCACGTGGCCGATCGAGCTAACCTTGGCGAATCGAGACACCATGGGCTTTCGCATGCTACTAGGCCGCTCGGCCATGCACGGCCGCATCCTGGTGGACCCGAGCGCATCCTACCTCGCCGGAGCTGCGGATCAGCCCGTCGCCAGCCGCCGTCACGACGAGCATTTACCTGGGAGCGATAAATGAACAGGCCCCTGAACATTCTGGTGCTGTCACGCAATCCCAAGCTGTATTCGACCCGTCGCCTGGTCGAAGCCGGCGAGGCGCGCGGCCACAAGGTGCGTGTCGTCAATCCACTGCGCTGCTATATGGACATTAATCCCATCCGGCCCGGGGTCCACTACAAGGGCGAGCCGCTGGGCCCCTTCGACGCCATCATTCCGCGCATCGGCGCCTCGATCACGTTCTACGGCACCGCGGTTGTGCGTCAGTTCGAGATGATGGGCGTGTTTTCGCTCAACGAGTCGGTCGCCATCAGCCGCTCGCGTGACAAGCTGCGCTCGCTGCAACTGCTGGCCCGCAAGGGCATCGGTCTGCCGGTGAGCGGCTTCGCCTACTCGCCCGACGATACTCAGGACCTTATCCAGATGGTCGGCGGAGCACCGCTGGTCATCAAGCTGCTCGAGGGCACTCAGGGCAAAGGCGTGGTGCTGGCCGAGACAGACAAGGCCGCCGAGAGCGTCATCGACGCCTTCCGTAACCTGAACGCTTACTTCCTTACGCAGGAATTCATCAAGGAAGCCAACGGCGCGGACATCCGCTGCTTCGTCATCGGCGACAAGGTGGTGGCCTCGATGATGCGCCAGGCTCAGGAGGGCGAATTCCGCTCTAATCTGCACCGAGGCGGCAGCGCCCGTCCCATACGCATCACCCCGGAAGAGCGCTCGACCGCGGTCCGCGCTGCGCGCATCCTCGGCCTCAATGTTGCCGGCGTCGATCTCATGCGCTCGAACCACGGCCCCGTTGTGCTGGAGGTCAACTCCTCCCCCGGACTGGAGGGTATCGAGGCCACGACCAACAAGGACATTGCCGGCCTCATCTTTGAGTTCATCGAGAAGAACGCCAAGCCGGGCAAAACCAAAACCCGAGGCCGCGGCTAGCCACGCCGGCCGACCAGGAGGCACCACCGAGGCACAGAGGACACCGAGAACAGAGGGACTAATTATCAACACCCCCTCCGAGCAGCTTCGTGCCCTGCAGTGCTTCTTCGCCTTCGCCGCCACCCTGCCCTTTAAAGCACGCGCGGCTTAGTCGATAATGCCGTGTTCACTCCTTTAACGGTTAGGACTCCATGGCCCAGTACATCTATACGATGAACCGGGTGGGCAAGGTCGTGCCCCCCAAGCGCGAGATCCTGCGCGACATTTCTTTGTCCTTCTTCCCGGGCGCCAAGATCGGCGTGCTCGGCCTTAACGGCGCGGGTAAATCCACCCTGCTGCGCATCATGGCCGGCGTGGACAAGGACATCGAGGGCGAAGCTCGCCCCATGCCGGGCATCAAGATCGGCTATTTGCCGCAGGAGCCCGAACTCGACCCCAACAAAGACGTGCGCGGTAACGTCGAAGAGGCCGTCGCCGAGACCAAGGCGCTGATCGATCGCTTCAACGAGGTCGCTGCCAAGTTCGCCGAGCCCGACGCCGACTTCGACGCGCTCATGGCCGAGCAGGCCAAGCTGCAGGACAAGATCGACGCCAGTGACGCCTGGAACCTGGAGCGCAAGCTGGAAGTCGCGGCTGACGCGCTGCGCCTGCCGCCCTGGGACGCCGACGTGACCAAGCTCTCCGGCGGTGAGCGGCGTCGCGTGGCGCTGTGCCGCCTGCTGCTGTCCAATCCCGACATGCTGCTCCTCGACGAGCCAACCAACCACCTCGACGCCGAGTCCGTTGCTTGGCTGGAGCGCTTCCTGAAGGAGTATCCGGGTACCGTCGTGGCGGTTACCCATGATCGCTACTTCCTCGACAACGTCGCCGGCTGGATTCTCGAACTCGACCGCGGCCACGGCATTCCCTGGGAAGGCAACTACTCCTCCTGGCTGGAGCAGAAGGAAAAGCGGCTGGCTCAGGAAGAAAAAGCTCAGGCCGCGCACAAGAAGGCCATCGAGGCCGAGCTCGAGTGGGTGCGCCAGAACCCCAAGGGTCGCCAAGCCAAGAGCAAGGCGCGCCTGGCCCGCTTCGAGGAACTGCAGAGCCAGGAGTTCCAGAAGCGCAATGAGACCCAGGAGCTCTACATTCCACCGGGGCCGCGTCTCGGTAATCAGGTCGTCGAGTTTGACGGCGTGCGCAAGTCCTTCGGCGACAAGCTGCTATACGACGGGCTCAGCTTCAGCCTGCCGCCGGGCGGCATTGTCGGCGTCATCGGCCCCAACGGCGCCGGTAAGACCACCCTGTTCCGCCTGATCACCGGTCAGGAACAGCCGGACGAAGGCAGCATCCGCATCGGCGAAACGGTGGACCTCTCCTACGTCGACCAGAGCCGCGATGCGCTCGACGGCGATAAGACGGTGTTCGAAGAGATCACCGACGGCTTGGACATGGTCCAAGTCGGCAAATGGGAGATGCCCTCGCGCGCCTACGTGGGGCGCTTCAACTTCAAGGGCTCGGACCAGCAGAAGCGAGTGGGCGACCTCTCCGGCGGCGAGCGCAACCGTGTGCATCTTGCCAAGCTGCTCAAGAGCGGCGGCAACGTGTTGTTGCTCGACGAGCCCACCAACGATCTCGACGTGGAGACCCTCCGCGCCCTGGAAGAAGCGCTGCTCACCTTCCCCGGCTGCGCTGTCGTCATCTCGCACGATCGCTGGTTCCTGGACCGCATCGCCACTCACATCCTCGCTTTCGAGGGTGAGTCGCAGGTAACGTGGTTCGAGGGCAACTACCAGGAGTACGAGGCGGACCGCAAGCGTAGACTCGGCGACGACGCCGACACGCCGCACCGCATCAAGTACAAGCGCCTGGCGAGCTGATGAGCATGAAGGCCCGGCTTCGAAGAGTTCTGCACAACGAGCAGCTCCGCGAAGACGGGCCTCTTCTTTCTGCGACCGAGCACTTCCGTTCAATGTAAACGGGACCGACCAACGACCATGAACCACAAGCCCTGCCCCGCCGAATCAGCCACGCTCTTGATCCACTGCCGCGACCAAGAAGGCTTGGTTGCCGCCATTACGCACTTCATCGCCGCCCACAACGGCAACATCATCTACCTCGACCAGCACGTGGACGCCCAGAAACAGGTGTTCTTCATGCGCATCGAATGGGAGCTGGAGCGCTTCGCCATTCCAGCGGAGGAAATCGGGCCGCGCTTCGAGGCGGAACTGGCGCAGCGCTTCAACATGAGCTGGCGCCTGCATTTCTCCAACGAAGTGCCGCGCATGGCGATTTTCGTCTCCAAGCTCTCGCACTGCCTGTTCGACTTGCTGGCGCGCTACCAGTCGGGCGAATGGCAGGTCGAAGTGCCGCTCATCATCAGCAACCACGAAGACCTGCGGCCGGTAGCGGAGCGCTTCGGCATCGACTTCCATGTGCTGCCCATCACCAAGGAAAATAAGCGCGAGCAGGAAGAGCGCGAGATCGAATTGCTGCAGCAGCACGACATCGACTTCATCGTGCTCGCTCGCTACATGCAGATCCTGTCGCCGGAATTCATCGACCGCTATCCGGAGCGGATCATCAACATCCACCACTCCTTCCTGCCTGCCTTCCCCGGCGCCAAGCCTTACCACTCCGCCCATGCGCGCGGTGTAAAAATCATCGGCGCCACCAGTCACTACGTGACTAGCGAGTTGGATGCGGGCCCCATCATCGACCAGGGCGTCACCCATGTCAGTCATCGCGATTCGGTCGAGGACCTGGTACGCAAGGGCCGCGACCTCGAAAAGCTGGTGTTGGCACGCGCAGTTTATGCGCATATCCAAAACAAGGTGCTGAGCTACGACAACCGCACGGTTATTTTCGACTAGGACACCTAGCCTCGTCGCAACGGTCGCGGCGAGGCGCTGCTCCTACATGGGAAAGTGATTGGCCAAGAATATCGGTTGCACCCGTAGGACCGACTGCTGTCCGACCTAAGAAAAGCTCGTTTCCCTAGGGTGCGCCCGTGCACCCTAGTCGTGGAAGGCAAATCCCTGCCACAGAAAACACAGATGAACACTGAAAGAAGCAACTATTTCAGTGTCCGTCTGCGCTTTCTGTGCGTTCCGTGGCGCATTCATCTTCTGGGGTTAAACCAAAACCGAACGCTATAGCACGCCTCGCTGGCGAGCATGCTGGCCCTCCCTGGTTCGCGCTAGTTGCCCTAATGCGCGATCGCACCTTACAAGGAGACGCACCGAATAGCCGCGGTCGCGGTAGTGGTGCGTCACGCACCGTTCCAGCCGAGCCGACCGATGATGATGCGTGATGCGCACCCTACGGGAGGCGCTCGCTGCCCGTCCCGCCAGCGCCGTAGGGCGCAATCGCGCAGCATTGCGCCCTACGCGTTGGCCTTTCTCCGTGCCGGCGAACCTCCGTGGTTCAATCGCATTCAAACAAGTCTCTTGTGGTGCAAGACCCGTCTTAGGGCGTGAAACGACTCAGCTATCCACCCAGGCGTCCAGCAGCGGCTCCAGATAGTCGTGCATGCGCGAAAAACGCTGCGGATCGGCCAGCATCTCGCCGGCCCCCTGCACGCCCGGCCGTGGGTTGAGCGACTGCTTGGTGTTGGCAATCAAGTCACGTGCCGTGGACTCGTCCATTTCCAGGTGAAACTGCAGAGCAATGACTCGGTCGCGGTAAACGAAACCCTGGTTAGCGCAAAGCTCGCTGTAGGCGATGGGGATCGTTCCGTGCGGTACCTCGAAGGTATCGTGGTGCCAATGGAAGACTTCGAGGCTCGGCGGCAACAATCTGTCGAGGTAAGTCACGGAAAGCTGCGGCAGGCGGCGGACCGGATACCAACCGATCTCGGGGCTAGCGTTACGGCGTACCCCCGCGCCCATGGCACTGGCGATCAACTGCGCGCCCAGGCAAACCCCAAGCAGCGGCTTGCCGTTGTCGATCCACTCTCCGATATAACGCTTTTCTTCGATCAACCAGGGATGCTCGGCCTCGTCCCCTACTCCCATCGGCCCACCCAGGACGACCAGCGCATCGGTATCCCCATGCTCGGGCAGCGGCTCGCCACGGAAGATCTCGACGCCGCTGAACTCGAACTCTCGCGCGGCGGCCCAGTCCGCTATAGCCCCTGGCCCCTCATAGGGAACATGCTTGATGTAACGGATTTTCATTCACCGACCTGCTTGATTCCGGCCAACTCAACAGCACATTTTCAAGAGCTATGGCGACTCGGGGGTGGAAAGAGCCCGAACGACCGGCCCGCGACGGTTATCGTCGTAACCGGACGAAGCGCCGTTTCGGTTTCGTATTACTGGGAGAACGACATGGACGTGATAAGAATCATTCTGGCAATCATTTTGCCGCCCCTGGGCGTATTCTTGCAGGTGGGTTTTGGCCTGCATTTCTGGCTCAACATCCTGCTCACGATCCTGGGCTACGTTCCCGGCATCATCCACGCTGTTTGGGTCATCGTCAAAAAATAAAGGCTCGCCACCCCCGAGCCAATGCGTGCATCTTGGATGCTAACCCAGTCCATGCCCAGCTCCGACCCAGACGGGTGCCGGCTGGGCCCTGCCTAGGACCATCCCTAGCTCCACCCGCATCTTGAAAGAAGTCAAAAACGGTAAACTCCTGCCGAGTTTCGAAGCCGCGAAGGCTTGGTCGCAGCCTGGCCAGCCTTTTGCTTTGTGAAGGACATAAAAGATTCGGCTTCGAGAGATACCCGCGCCTCTGCAACCTACAAGAAAAGGACCGTAAGTAATGGATGCCAAGCAAAAGGCACTGGCGGATCTTATTGCCGAAAACCCGAATACCCTGCGCGCGGCCTGGATGCGCGAGTTGGCCATCGACGTCAAGCGGACGAATTTGATGGGCGAGGCGGAGCTGCAGGGTCAGTGCCAAGAGTTCCTCATGCGGTTGGAGCACGCCATCCGGCACGGCGAACTCGAAGATATCGGCGCCCCTTCCTGGACGCCGGTGCGCGACTACCTGACGGAAGTCTCGCAGCGCCGCGCTAATCTCGGCTTCTCGCCCGCCGACACGGCCACCTTTGTGTTCTCGCTGAAGAAACCCCTGTTCATGTATCTCCAGGAGCGCTCCGGCAACGACTCCATGCTGGTCGAGCAGATCTGGCAGACCACGGCGCTACTCGATCGCCTCGGGCTCTATGTGATGGAGGTGTATCAGAAGAGCCGCGAAGAAATCATCGCGCGCCAGCAGGACGAGATGCTGGAGCTGTCCACGCCGGTGGTGAAACTGTGGGACGGCATCCTTGCCCTGCCGCTGATCGGCACGCTGGATTCCAACCGCACGCAAGTGGTCATGGAAACCCTTCTGCAGCGCATCGTCGATACCAACTCGGAAGTCGCGATCATCGATATTACCGGCGTACCCACCGTCGACACCCTGGTGGCGCAGCACCTGATCAAGACGGTGTCCGCCGCCAAGCTCATGGGTGTGGAGTGCGTCGTAAGCGGCATCCGGCCGCAAATCGCACAGACGATCGTCCACCTCGGCGTCGGCCTCGGCGACATCGTCACCAAGGGCAACCTCGCCGGCGCCTTCGAGTACGCGCTGCGCAGAGTGGGCATGACCACGACCCCCATACGCAGCGAATCCTGACGGAGAGGCTCTCGATGGAGAGAATACCCATCCTCCGCATGGGCGAGTTCCTGCTCGTCACCATCCAGGTCGACATGCATGACCGGCTCGCCATGCGCCTGCAGGATGATCTTACTGAAAAGATCGCCGAAACCGGCGCGCGCGGGGTGATGATAGATATCTCCTCGCTGGAGATCGTCGATTCTTTCATCGGGCGCGTGCTGGCGAACATCGCCAGCATGTCGCGTGTGCTGGATGCGCAGACCGTGGTGGTGGGCATGCAGCCTGCCGTCGCGATCACCCTAGTGGAGTTGGGTCTTGAGCTCCCCGGCGTATTGACGGCACTGAACGTCGACAAGGGGATGGAAGTCCTGCGAGGGACGCTGGCGAAAGCCGTTGAGGAGCAAGGCGGTGATCGTCACCCGACATGAGTCCCTGCGCATCCAGGACGAAGACGAAATCGTCAAAATCCGCCAACAGGCGCGTCGCTGGGCCGCTGA
The DNA here is from genome assembly GCA_029268285.1 of Ectothiorhodospiraceae bacterium. Lineage (GTDB taxonomy): Bacteria > Pseudomonadota > Gammaproteobacteria > Nitrococcales > AK92 > JAJUGG01. The sequence continues at coordinate 26,006 of JAJUGG010000007.1, forward strand.
TTTGGGGTTTAGCCTCGTCGACCAAACCAAGATGGTAACGGCGGCGAGCGAAATCGCTCGCAACACCGTCGTTTACGGGGGCGGAGGCACCGTCGACATCGAGATGGTTCAGGCCGGCGACCGCCAAGGCCTGCGGTTGAGCTTCGTCGACGCGGGACCGGGTATTTCCGACGTCGAGCTGGCGTTGCGGGACGGTTATACCACCGGCAGCGGGCTCGGCCTGGGCCTGGGCGGCGCGCGGCGGCTGGTCAACGACTTCGAAATCGACTCCCGCCCGGGGCAAGGTACACGAGTCGTCATAACCCGATGGAAGTAGACCAGCTGCACCGTCAGCTCACAATGCCGGTATCGGATCACACACAAATCGGACAGGTACGACGCGCCGCGGTGGCGCTCAGCAACCAGATGGGACTGGACGAAACCACCCAGGGGAAGCTGGCTATTATCGCCACCGAAATGGCCAGCAACATCGTCAAGCATGCCGGTCGGGGCGAAGTGGTGTTACGAGCGCTGCGCGACGAAGGTCCGGGCATAGAAGCGCTCGCGATCGATCGCGGGCCGGGCATGGCCGACCCTGACGCCTGTCTGCGCGACGGCTTTTCCACGGCCGGCAGCGCCGGTACCGGGCTAGGCGCGATGAGCCGGCTGTCGGATACCTTCGACATCTACTCGTACCCGGATAAAGGCACGGTGGTCATGGCGCGGGTCTGGAAGAGCGGCGGACCGATCAATCCCAGCTGCCAAGTAGGCAGCATTTGCCTGCCGATGGGCAGCGAGCAGCTACCCGGGGATGCGTGGGCTGTGGATGTAGAACCGGGACGCCTCCTGGTTACCGTCATCGATGGCCTCGGCCACGGCGCGGCCGCGGCCATCGCGGCGGAGAAGGCGCTGCAAATCTTCCGCGAACATCACGCCGAGACCCCTGAGCAGATTCTCGGTAAGGCGCACGAGGCGCTGCACGACACCCGCGGCGCCACCATGGCGGTTGCGGAGGTCTTCATGGGCCGGCAACAGCTCGAGTATTGCGGCATAGGCAACATCTATGGTGCCGTGGTCGCGCCGTCTCGCTCGCGCAGTCTGGTGTCGCTCAACGGCACGGTCGGGCATGAGTTGCGCAAGTTGCGCGCCTTCACCTACCCCTACCCGGCCGGCGCGCTGCTGATCATGCATTCCGACGGCCTCTCGACGCGCTGGAGTCTCGATGACTATCCGGGTATTTTTCAACATCATCCTGCGATCGCCGCGGCCGTGCTCTATCGCGATCACAGCCGGCAGCGCGACGATGTCGCCGTATTGGCCGTGAGGTATAGGCCATGATCCCCATTGCCGCAGTAGCCGTTCGCAGCGTGGCGGATCTGCCGCGCCTGCAGGTCGGTACCGAAGCGCTGACTGCGGAACTGCAACTCCCCGTGCGCGAGCGCGCCGCTGTGACGGCAGCCGCGCTGGAATGGGCACGTCAGCTTGCCGAATCGGGTGGCGGGCAGCTCAGCTTTGCGCTACGCGCTGCCCCCGGCGAGCTAATCATCGAAGCGAAAGGCGAAGCCATCCGGCTCGCGTCCGAGCAAGACGCAATGGCGTTGAGCCGCATCGTGCAGGACGCTGACGTCCAGCGGCTCTGCCTACCGATCCGCGGGCTAAGCAATCCGGAACAGACCGCTGCGCGGTTGCGCAACTGCCTAGCCGACGAAGCACCCAACGCCGCCGAGGCCCTCGCAGCCCATAACGCTCACACAATCGCACTGCTGCGCGAGCTCGAGCGCCAACAAGACGAACTGGCGCAGGTCAACGACGAGCTGGAAGAAACCAACCGCGGCGTCGTGGCGCTCTACGCCGAACTCGAGGAGCGGACCCAGTACCAGCAACGCATGACGGAAGCCAAGAGTCGCTTCCTGTCGAACATGACGCACGAGTTCCGCACTCCGCTGAACTCCATCCTCAGTCTCGCCGATATCCTGTTGCAACGCCTGGACGGCCCTCTGACCGAGGAACAGGAAAAGCAGATTCGCTTCATTCAGCAGGCCGCGGAGGGCTTGTCCGAACTCGTCAACGACCTGCTCGACCTCGCCAAGGTCGATGCCGGCAAGGTTCAGATAAAGCCTGTCGAGTTTCGCATCGAAAACCTCTTCTCGACGCTGCGAGGCATGCTGCGCCCGCTGCTTGCGGACAAGCCCGATCTACAACTGATCTTCGAGCAGCCGCGGGGGCTGCCGACGCTTTACACCGACGAGGCCAAAGTCTCGCAGATCCTGCGCAACTTCATCTCCAACGCCATCAAGTACACCGAGCGCGGAGAGGTGCGCGTAAAAGCCGAGGCGCGCACCGGCGACACCGTCGTCTTATCCGTAACCGACACCGGCATCGGCATCGCCCGGGCCGATCAGCAGCGCATCTTCGACGAATTCACGCAACTCGATTCACCGCTGCAGAGCGGCATCAAGGGCACCGGCCTCGGCCTGCCCCTGTCACGGCGGCTGGCGCAACTGCTCGGCGGCAACATCGGCGTCCGCAGCACGCTCGGGGAAGGCTCGACCTTCTATACCGTCCTGCCGGTTCGTTACCAAAACGCCGGCAAGGAAGCCAGCGGACCGGACATCACCTGCCTGGACCCGGGGCGCCAGCCGGTCCTGGTGGTCGAGGACAGTCGCGAATGGCTTTACCTGTATCAACAGTGCTTCGAGGACAGTCCCTATCAAATGCTACCGGCGCGCACGCTGAAGGAAGCGCGCAGCTGGCTGGAGAGCCTTCGCCCCGTTGCCGTCATCCTTGACGTGCTGCTGGAAACCGAGAACACCTGGGATTTCCTCGGCGAACTCAGAGCCGCGCCGGAAACCGCTAAACTACCGATCATCGTTGCAACCGTGGTGGACAACGAAGCCCTGGCCCGCCGACTGGGCGCGGACGCGTTCCATGTCAAACCGGTGGACCGGGAGTGGCTGCTCTCCACCCTCGACCGCTTCAGTGGGCGCCAGGATAAGCTGCTCATCGTCGACCCCGATGAAATCTCGCGCTATTTGCTGCGCGACCTGCTCGCCGATCAGCCCTTTGCGGTCATTGAGACCACCAACCCGGCCGAAGGCCTGTTGGCCGCGCGCCGACATCGCCCGCTCGGCATCTTCCTGGACCCCATGACGAATGCAGCGGAACTCGATACCCTGATCACCGCGCTGCGCAACGATCCGACACTGGCATCGATGCGGGTATTTGCCTATAGCTCGCGGCCGCTTTCCCGCACCGAGCAAGAGCACCTACGCGCCGTTGCCGTGCTGCGCAAGGACGGCGGCACTCGCGACAGCGCCCGCCTCATGCTGCGCCAAGCACTCCGGGAGGCGGGTCTACTCACAGAGGAACAGGCAATATGATGCGACAGCCGACCGGCAAGATCCTCGTCGTCGACGATACCCCTGCGAATCGCTATGCCTTGGTGCGCATCCTCAAGACGGGCGGCCACGGGATACTCGAGGCCGACACCGGCCAGGGCGGCCTGGATGCCGCGGTATCCGAGCAACCCGATCTTATCCTGCTCGACGTCAAACTGCCGGACATCATCGGCTTTGAAGTTACGCGCCGCCTAAAAGAAGACCCTGCCACCAGCCACATCCCGGTACTGCAGATTTCCTCCAGCTATACCGATGCCGACGCCCGCGCCTACGGGCTGAATGCCGGTGCCGACGCCTATCTCACCTCGCCGGTGGCGCCACAGGTCTTACTGGCTACGGTAACGGCGCTGCTACGCCTGCGCCGCGCGGAGCAGGAACTCAAAGAGGCGGTGCAGGCACGCGACGAATTCCTCGCGATTGCCTCGCACGACCTGCGCACCCCATTGATGGCGCTGCAGCTCAAGGTCGAGATGATGCGCCGTGCTGCCGAACGCGGCCTGTCCAACCCGGACGCGCTGCCGCAACAGCTCGACGGAATATCGCAACTGGTGCGGCGCATGATCAGCCTGCTCGAGGGCCTGCTGGACATTTCCCAGATCAATGCCGGCACGCCCTCGCTCAAGCTCGACGATGTAGACCTCAGCGCGCTCGCGCACGTAGTGCTGGACCGCTTTGTCGAGCAGTTAGGACAATCCGGCTCGGCGCTGAACATCAGCATCCCGGACGAACCGGTCATTGGTCGTTGGGATCCTATGCGCGTCGAGCAGGTTATCGCCAACTTACTGTCCAACGCCGTCAAATACGGCGCCGGCAAACCGGTGGACCTGATCGTCGAAGCGGACGCAGGCGCCGCAAGAATCATCGTGCGCGACCGCGGCATCGGCATCGCGCCGGACAAGCGCGAGCAAATCTTCCAGCGCTTCCAACGCGCCGACGCTGACCGTGAATCCGGCAGCTACGGCCTCGGCCTCTGGATCGTGCATGAACTGGTGCAGTTGCTGGGCGGGCAAATCTCGCTGGACAGCGCCGTCGGCGAAGGCTCCACCTTTACAGTGGAACTCCCTCTGGCAGGGCCGCAGGCAGCTGCCGAGAAAGCAGAAGCGACCCTGCTTGCCTCCCCGGCGGACTGAGATTCCACCTCAAAGCCGCTGCGCGTTTCTCAAAACCCGCGCGCGTCTTCGCCAGGGTCTGCTGGAATCTGGCATAATCCCGCCTTTAGTTCCGAACGAACAGCAGGTTCCATGAGTCGCAAAATCCTCGTTACCAGCGCGCTGCCCTATGCTAACGGGCCCATCCACCTGGGGCACTTGGTGGAGTACATCCAAACCGACATCTGGGTGCGCTTTCAGAAACTCCGCGGCCACGAGTGCTACTACGTTTGCGCCGACGATGCCCACGGCACGCCCATCATGCTCAAGGCGCGCCAGGAAGGGATCAGCCCCGAGGAACTGATCGAGCGCATCGGGCGCGAGCACCGTCGCGACTTCGACGAGTTCCTGATCGGCTTCGACAACTACCACTCGACGCATTCGCCAGAGAACAAAGAACTGGCTTCGCTGATCTACGAGCGCCTGCGCGACAGCGGCCACATCGTCAGCCGCAGCGTCATGCAGGCTTACGACCCCGAAGCCAAGATGTTCCTGCCGGACCGTTACATCAAGGGCACCTGCCCGCAGTGCGGCGCCCCCGATCAGTACGGCGACAACTGCGAAGCCTGCGGCACCACCTACACGCCGGGCGAGCTCAAGAACCCGGTCTCGGTGGTATCCGGCGTAGCGCCGATTGAGCGCGAATCGCTGCAGTACTTCTTCAAGATGGCCGACTTCGAAGACATGCTGCGCGAATGGGTCAGCGCCGAGCACATGGACGCTGAGGTCGCCAACAAGGTCCACGAATGGTTCGAGGGCGGCCTGCGCGACTGGGACATCTCCCGTGATGCGCCCTACTTCGGCTTCGAAATCCCCGGCGTCGAAGGCAAGTATTTTTACGTCTGGCTGGATGCGCCGGTCGGCTACATGGCTTCGTTCAAGAACCTGTGCGCGCGCGCGGGGCTGGACTTCGATAGCTTCTGGCAGCAGGACTCCGACGCCGAGCTCTACCACTTTATCGGCAAGGACATCATCCGCTTCCACTGCCTGTTCTGGCCCGCCATGCTGCACGGAGCCGGCTTCCGCATGCCGACCCGCATCAACGTGCACGGCTTTCTCACGGTCAACGGCCAGAAGATGTCGAAGTCGCGCGGCACCTTTATCATGGCTCGCACCTATCTCGAGCATCTACAGCCCGAGTACCTGCGCTACTACCTCGCAGCCAAGCTATCGGGCGGCGTGCACGACCTCGACCTCAACCTAGAAGACTTCATCCAGCGCGTGAACTCGGACCTGGTCGGCAAGCTAGTCAACATCGCTAGCCGGTGCGCGGGCTTCATCAACAAGCGTTTCGACGGCCGTCTGGCCGATCACCTAGCCGACCCGGCCCTGTTCCGCGAGTTCACCGCCGACGCCGAGAGCATCGCCGGCCTCTACGAAGCGCGGGAGTACTCACGCGCGGTGCGCGAGATCATGACCCTCGCCGACCGTGCCAACCAGTACATCGATGAGAAAAAGCCCTGGATTATCGCCAAGGAAGAAGGCCGCGAAGCCGATCTTCAGGCCATCTGCACCATGGGCCTCAACCTGTTCCGCGTACTGCAGCTCTACCTCAAGCCGGTGCTGCCCGCCATGAGCCAAGCGGCAGAA
>JAJUGG010000008.1 GCA_029268285.1 Ectothiorhodospiraceae bacterium
GCGGCCACGGTCACCATGAGCTGATCGGCGTCGATTGCTTCGCCCGGCTTTGCGCCCACGCTGAGCGAATAATTGCCGTCGGCATCTACAGTGACGATGACGGGATCTTGCTGCTGATCCTGCAGCGGCTCTGCGCTGGTCTGGGGCAGTTCTACCTCGACGCCCTGATGCAGCATGGGCGCGGTGACCATGAAGATCACTAGCAGCACCAGCATGACGTCGATGTACGGCACCACGTTGATGTCGGCCATGGGCCGACGTCGGGCGCGGCGGGTGTTAGGTAAGGGGCTGGCCACGTCCTCGACTCCTGCCTTAACCGGCGTTGCGCTCGCCGGCGCTCACCGGCGCATGACTGTTCCGCTGCAGGATGCTGACGAACTCTTCCATGAAGATTTCGTAGCGGTTGCCGAGTCGATCGACCTGGCTGGAGAAACGGTTATAGGCCACGACCGCTGGGATGGCGGCGAATAGGCCGATGGCGGTGGCGATCAAGGCCTCGGCGATACCGGGGGCGACGGTTGCCAGCGTGGCCTGCTGCATTTGGCCGAGCGCCATAAAGGAGTTCATGATGCCCCAGACCGTGCCGAACAGGCCGACGTAGGGGCTGGTCGAGCCGACAGTTGCAAGAAATGGCAGGTAGCTCTCCGCTTCGTCCAGCTCGCGGGATACGGCGACACGCATCGCCCGCTGCGAGGCGTCCACGACCGAGTCGGGGCTGGCAGCCTGCTTGCGCATGCGGCTGAACTCCTTGAAGCCTGCGCGGAAAACGCGCTCCAGGCCACCGCTATCAGCTTCGGTGCGGTTCACTTGACCGTAGATCTCGGCGAGATTGCCGCCGGACCAAAAGCGCTCTTCAAAACGCGCGGCACCCTGAGTGGCTCGCTTGAGCTGCCGGTGCTTGAAGAAAATCATGGCCCAGGAGGTGACTGAGGCCAGGAACAGCAACAGCATGACGAGCTTGACGATCAGGCTCGCTTCGAGAATCAGATGGGTAATCGAAAGGTCAACCGACATTGGCTATTTCCGTTTTGATCGTCTCGGGAATGGCCCGGGGTTTCAAGGTGGCCGCATCAACGCAGGCTACCTTGACCGTGGCGCGTACCAGGGTGTCTTCGAGTGCTTGTTCGCGGGCGATTGCCTGTTCGAAAACCAAGCTGGCGCCACGCTGCTCGGTTACGCGCGCACTGACCCGCAGCGCGTCATCGAAGTGCGCGGGCTTGCGGTAATCGATGTCTAAGGAGCGGACCGTGAAAATCACACCGAGTTCCTCATGCAGGCGCCGCTGCTCGAAGCCGAGCCGGCGCAGCCATTCCGTCCGCGCTCGTTCCATGAACTTCAGGTAATTGGCGTGATAGACGAGTCCGCCGCTGTCCGTGTCTTCATAATAGACGCGAACCGGCCACGTGAAGGTATCCACTTCGTTGATGAATCCTTGGCCGAACAGAGAGAAAGGTCCCGGCTCAATGTATCCGGCATGTACCACCGGAGCAAGCAGGCACCGCCCTCCCGTGCTCAAGCTGTGAAGTAGGTCGAAATTAGGTGCATTTATGGCCCGTTGGTATAGCCCATGACCTAGGCGGCGGTCCGAGATATACGGCTAGGCGTTTAATCGGTCGAGGCGACTTGCTGCAGAGTCGGCGCGCGGTCGGCGCCGTCCGGATAGGCCCAGTCGTAAGCGGTGACGCCGGCGGGAACGAGCAGCGTCGCAAGTATGAATAGAAGGTCTTTCACAATCGTTCTCGCTAAGCATTCTTAAGTTGTGTCGACCGCGGTTACTCGGTCGGCACCGCGTTTTGCCGCGATCGGTCTTTCGCCCGGGTGCGGCGAGGCCGTGGTTCGCTTTTCGCTCGGCCTGCTTAGTTGGGGTCGAAAAAGAAGGGGCGCGCCTCGGCAATGCCGTCCTCGTCCCTGATACCGAGGCGCTTTCCTTGCAGAACCGGCCGGACCGTTGAGGCCGGTTCTGGGGCTGGAGCGCAAACTCCATCCCATACCCCGAAACGTGCCATGTCGTTCACCCGAATAACCCCATGCCGCTACGGCGCGGTTATTCACTGAAACCGAGGCCGCAGTCAGGTTGTCAAACGTCCTGTGGACCTCTGTTGCGAGCGTATTCCGCGCGATCAATGCTGCCGTCCCGGTTGAGGTCGGCTTCTTCGAAGCGCTCGGCAAGAACCGAATGGCGTTCCGCCTCCTCGCGCGTAATCACGCCGTCTCCATCGCGGTCCAGGTCGCTGAAGCGTGGTTGTGAGTCCTGGGCCAAAGCGCTGCCCGTCGTGAATAGCAGGGGCAGCATAAACATTGTTTTGCGCATCCAAGCCTCCATGCATCGCAATACGGCGCATAGGTAGCAAGGCTTGTGCCAACTGTAGGCGCTCTAAACAATCAATAACTTAGGGTAAAGAGGAGGCGGCAGTCGTCGCCGGAGGGAGACGACTGCCGAGGTATGAAACGCAAGCGATTGTTCGTAAAGAGGAAGCGGCTGTCGCTGTGAGGCGACGGCCAGATAAGCATCAGTGGTGCTGGGCGCGCTTGTAGACGGAAGGGTTTAGCTGATGGCGATGTAGCAGCTTGTAAAACTCGGTGCGATTGCGCTTGGCGAGTCGTGCCGCCTGGCTGACGTTGCCCTCGGTAATCTGCAGCAGCTTGACTAGATATTCGCGCTCAAAATCGCGGCGGGCATCGGCAAAGGCCGGTAGCCCATCGTCCTCTTCGCGCAACGCTTTCTGCACCAGTGCTTCCGAGATAATAGGGGTGGTGCTGAGGATGACCACCTGCTCGACGATGTTGTAGAGCTGGCGCACATTGCCAGACCAGGGGGCGCTCACCAGGCGCTCCATCGCTTCCGCGGCAAAGCCGCTGAGGTCTTTGTCGTATTTCTCCGCCAGCTCGCGTAGAAAGTGGTTGGCTAGCAGAGGAACATCCTCGCGCCGTTCCGCGAGCGGGGGCAGTTCCAGGCCCACGACATGGAGGCGGTAGTAGAGGTCTTCCCGAAAGCGGCCTTCGCGCATCTCGGTTTCCAAATCGCGATGGGTAGCGGAGATGACACGCACATCCACCGGCACCGAGTCGGCGGAGCCCACCGGCCGTACCTGTCGCTCTTGAAGCACGCGCAGCAGTTTGACCTGAAGCGATAGCGGCATGTCGCCGATCTCGTCCAGGAACAGGGTGCCGCCGTCGGCCGCCAGGAACAGGCCGCGGTGATCGCTGGTGGCACCGGTAAAAGCGCCCTTGCGGTGCCCGAACAGCTCCGACTCCAGCAGGTTCTCTGGGATGGCGCCGCAGTTGATGGCGATGAATGGCTTGTCCGCGCGCGGGCCCGCTTTATGAATAGCCTTGGCGAGCAACTCCTTACCGGTGCCGCTCTCGCCATGAATGAAGACATTGGCGTCGCTGCTGGCCACCATGCGCGCTCGCGACAGCACGTCTTCCATCAGGGGGCTGCGCGTGACGATATGCGCGCGCCACTCATCGCCCGTGTCTTCGGTATCGTCCTGCCAGCCGCCGGAAGAGGCCAGGGCGCGACGGACCTGCTCGAGCAGAATGCCGCTGTCGAAGGGCTTGGTGAGAAAGGTGAACACGCCGCGCTTGGTCGCGTCGACAGCTTCCGGGATGGAGCCGTGGGCGGTGAGAATGATGACCGGTAGCAAGGGGTAGCGCTGGCGGATCTGGTCGAACAGCGCCATGCCGTCCATGCCGGACATGCGCAGGTCGGTGATAACCAGCTCGGGCTTGGTCGCGGGCAGTTTGGCCAAGGCCTGCTCAGCGCTTTCCGCTGGAATGGGCTCGAAGCCCGCCGTCTGCAGGCGAATGGACAACAAGCGCAACAAGTGCGGATCGTCGTCCACGATAAGAATTCTGGTCCGTGCTGACATGTCAGTCCCTCGTTGTCGGCAAGCTGCGCAGGTGCTAGCTGGAAGAGTCGCCGCTGCGCTGGCGGTCGCGTTCCTGCAGGCTCTTCTCGATGCTTTTCAGCCCTTCTACCTGCTGGCTGAGCTTGCGGTTTTCGGTTTTCAGCCGCTGTATCTCGGCGAGTGCGGCGTCATAGCGACGGTCGGCGGTGCGTAGCGCGTCTAGTCGCGCATCGACCAGGAACGCGAAGTCGCGAACCTCGGTATCGACTGCGCGGTCGTCTACGAGGCAGGGGGCGAGCAGTCCCGTTTCGCCCGGGGTCGATTTCCGCAGCATGACCAAGGCCAGGCGGATGCGGCTCTCGTCGCAGCGTCCGTCGCTGAGCATGCCACGATAGCGCTTAAGTTCCCGGTCCAGCGCGGGGGAATCCATGGCGGCCGCGGTTCGATAATACGCCATTAGTCGCGGAACGTCGGCGGCAGGAGAGCTTGCCGCGGTACCGAACGGTGCTCGGCCGCCTTCCGGCAGCGCTTGGCAGCCGCCCAGCAGCACAAGTGAAAGAGCGATAGCGTAGTACCGAATCATGCGTTTGCCTTCTTACTTCGTTCGTTTTGCCGAGGCAGTTGAATCTGAAAGCGCGCGCCTTCGCCGTCATGGTCGGCCACGATGATGCGGCCGCCGTGGGCAACCGCATATTCTTGCGCGATCGACAGCCCTAGGCCAGAACCCTGTACGTAGCCCTCCGGCCGTTGCCGCCCCTGGAAGAACGCTTCGAAGATTTGTTCTCGCTCTTCCTCCGGCACGCCGGGGCCGCTGTCGGTTACGGACAGCTCGATCTGGCCCGCGCGCTCTGCCAACAGTACCTGAATTGTACCCCCTGGTGGCGTGAACTTGACCGCGTTGGAGAACAGGTTGTCGACCATAACGGCGAGTTTCTCGGCATCGGCGTCGATGCTGAGCGCTTCGAGCCGCATATCGAGCTGGATGTCCTTGCTGATCAACGTCGGTTTGTGGTTCTGGGCGATCTGCTCGATGATCTCGCGCGGATCGAGGTGGCTGAGCTGCAGGGTCATGCCATGATTGCGCGCTGTGCCGAAATTGAGCAGATCCTCGATCAGGCTTTGCAGTTCACGCGCGTTGGAGCGAAGGATTTGGGCGATTTCCGCCTGCTGCGCGTTGAGCGGCCCGACGGCGCGCTCGCTGATGAGGTCGACGCTTTCGCGAATCGCGGTAAGCGGCGTTTTCAGCTCGTGAGAGATGTGTTGGAGAAAGCGTGTTTTCTGCTCCTCCAGTTCGCGCAGGCGCTCGCGCAGCCAGTCCAGGTGCGCGCCGAGCGCGCGCAGGTCGTGCGGCCCTGAAACATGGATGGCTTGCCCGAGGTCGCCGGCCCCGAGTTGGCGGATGGCGCGTCCCAGCTGGCGGATCGGTTGCGCGATGAGCGCGGTGAACACGGCCACCGACAGCAGGCTGAGCGGCACCAGCGCAAAGGCGAGGCCGACCACCAGACTTTGCGCGCGGCCGGCTTCCTGTTCCATGGCCTGTACTTCTTCGTCGATGAGACGGCTGCTGCCGGTCAGGATGGCGTCGGCCTGGCGCGCCAACTCCGCGAATTCCGAAGCAATGCCCTCGGCCACGCCGGCGCTATCGTCGGCATTGAGGGCGCGTTCGATCTGCTGCTGCAGTTTTTGCTCGCGCTGCAGCAGGTCGCCCAGCAGCGTGGCTTGCGGTGTGCCACGGGTCAGCTCGAGCAGCTTGGCCGCGGTTTCCAGAAAGCCTGCCCGAGTGTCGCGGTAGGCATTCAGTAAGACCGGGTCCCGGAGCACCAGATACTGCCGTGCTTGGCGCTCCATGGCGGTGATCTGGCCGCTCAGGATACGGCTGTCGCGGGTGGCTTGGGCGGCGCGATAGACGGCGTCCTGGCTCTGATAGGAAAGACGGTCGATCGAGGCCACCGCCAGGGCGAGCGCCGCCACCAGCGGCAACGCGACGAAGGCGAAGCCGTAGAGAATCAACCGCAGTGTGGTCTTCGGGTGATACAGAGCGCCTCTCCTCTAAGCGCAAAGCACGGGCGCCGGGCTAGTCGGAAGCGTCCTGAAACAGATCCGGCGTGTTGTCATTGTTGCGGGCCGGCGGCTTGAGCCCGAAATGCAAGTATGTGTTGCGCGTGGCGACCCGGCCTCGGGGCGTGCGCATCATAAAACCTTGCTGGATGAGATAAGGCTCGAGCACGTCTTCGATGGTGCCGCGTTCTTCGCCAATGGCCGCCGACAGGCTGTCCAGGCCCACCGGCCCGCCGTCGAACTTCTCCAGGATCGCCAGCAGCAGGCGGCGGTCCTGATCGTCAAAGCCATTGGCATCCACGTTGAACAAATCCATCGCGCGCGCGGCGACGTCCGCGCTGATGCGCCCGTCGGCCTTGACCTGTGCGTAGTCGCGCACCCGCCGCAGCAGGCGGTTGGCGATACGCGGTGTTCCGCGGGCGCGCCGGGCCAGCTCGCGCGCGCCTTCTTGCTCGGTTTCCACGTTCAACAGCCGTGCCGAGCGCTCCACGATGGCGGTTAAGTCCGCCACGTTGTAGTACTCCAGGCGCTGCACGATGCCGAAGCGATCGCGCAGCGGCGAGGTCAACAGGCCGGCGCGAGTGGTCGCACCGATCAGCGTGAACGGAGGCAGGTCGAGCTTGATCGAGCGAGCCGCGGGTCCTTCGCCGATGACGATGTCGATCTGGTAGTCCTCCATTGCCGGGTACAGGACTTCTTCTACGACCGGGCTGAGGCGATGGATTTCGTCGACGAAGAGGACATCGTTAGGCTCTAGGTTGGTCAGAATGGCGGCGAGATCGCCGGGCTTATCCAGCACCGGGCCCGAGGTCTGCCGCAGATTGACCCCCATTTCATTGGCAATGATGTGGGCCAGCGTGGTTTTTCCCAAACCTGGAGGCCCGAACAGCAGCACGTGATCGAGCGGCTCGCTACGCCGCCGCGCGGCTTCGATGAAGATCTCGAGCTGCTCGCGCACCACCGGTTGGCCGGTGTAGTCGGCCAGGGTCTTAGGGCGGATGGCGCGGTCCACGGCCTCGTCTTCGGGGCTGGCGTGGGCGGTTATGAGGCGATCTGCTTCGATCATCGGTGCTGTCTCGCGATAAGTGGTCTAGCGGCCGAGCCTGGCAGGCATCAGCGCATGGCGCGCTGCAGGGCCTGCCGGATGATCTCCTCGCTGCTGAGCCCGTCGGTCTCGACCTCCCGCACCAGGCGGCTCGCTTCTGCCGGCTTGTAGCCGAGCGCGATCAGGGCGCTGACCGCGTCGCCAACATGATCCTCCGCGCTAACCGGTGCCGGTTGCCGCGCCGCGCCGGGGAGCGAGGGCGTGGCGCTGAAGTCGAGATTCTGTACCCGGTCGCGCATCTCGATAAGCAGGCGCTCCGCGGTCTTCTTGCCAATGCCGGGCAGGCGGACCAGCGCGGTGATGTCCTGATGCTCGACGCAGCGCACGAAATCTTCCGCGCGTATGCCCGATAGCAGCGTCAGGGCCAGCTTCGGCCCGACGCCGCTGACCTTGATCAGCGCTCGAAACAGGCTGCGCTCCTGCTCGCTGGCAAAGCCGTAGAGGCTGTGGGCATCGTCTTTGATGACCAGGTGAGTGCGCAGCGATACGGCTTCTCCCAGCGCCGGGAGTTCATAGAACGTCGACATCGGCGCTTCGACTTCGTAGCCGACGCCCTGAACATCCACCAATAACATGGGCGGGCGCTTTTCCAGCAGGGTCCCGCGCAGGCGTCCGATCATGTCTTACCCCCCTTGGACAGCATTCGCAAGACGACGTTCCAGGTGCCGGCGGTGGGCGTGGCAGATCGCCACGGCCAGCGCGTCGGACGCGTCGACTTGCAGCGTGCCGGTCAGCGACAAGAGGGCGCGGATCATGTATTGCACCTGGCTCTTGTCGGCACGGCCGCTGCCGACTACTGATTGTTTGATTTCGCTAGGCGTATATTCGGCCACCGGCAGGCCGCCCATGGCGCCGGCGCAAATCGCCGCGCCGCGCGCCTGACCCAGCTTGAGCGCGGAGTCCGGATTGCGGTGCACGAAGACCTGCTCGATGGCCATGGCGTCCGGGCGATACAGCTGGATCAGCTCGGTGAGCTGCGAGTAGATGCAGCGTAGCTTCTCGTCCAGCGCTTTGCCTTCGACGCGGATGGTGCCGCTGGCGACGTACCGCGGCTTGTCGCGGCTGAATTCGATCAGTCCGTAGCCGGTGATGCGCGAGCCGGGGTCGATGCCGAGTATGCGGGACATGGCGGCCCCGGCTTCAGCTTGCATCACGCATCGGCGTAAGCCTCTGCGGGGATGTCGGCATTGGTGTAGACATTCTGCACGTCGTCCAGGTCTTCCAGCATTTCCAGCAGCTTCAGCGTCTTGATCGCATCGTCGCCGCTGACGGCGACCTGCGTTTCGGGACGCATGGTGACATCGCTGTCCACGGCTTCCAGGCCGGCTGCCTCCAGTGCCTGTTTGACCTCGTGGTACGCCTCCGGGGCGGTCAGGACTTCCACCGAGCCGTCTTCGTTGGTGATCACGTCGTCGGCACCGGCTTCCAGCGCCGCTTCCATGATCTTGTCTTCGTCGCTGCCGGGCTCGAACGTGAAGACGCCCTGCTCCTTGAACAGGTAGGCAACGCAGCCGTCGGTGCCGAGGTTGCCGCCGCGCTTGGTGAAGGCATGGCGAACCTCGCTGACTGTGCGATTGCGGTTGTCGGTCATGCAGTCGACCATGATCGCGGTGCCGCCGGGGCCGTAGCCTTCGTAGCGGATCTGCTCGTAGCTAACGCTGTCGTCCAGGCCGCCGCCGCGCTTGATGGCGCGCTCGATGTTGTCCTTGGGCATGTTGGCGGCAAGCGCCTTGTCCACGGCCAGACGCAGGCGCGGGTTGGTCGCCGGGTCCGGGTCGCCCATGCGGGCGGCTACGGTGATCTCGCGAATCAGCTTGGTGAAAATCTTGCCGCGTTTGGCGTCCTGGGCCTTTTTCCGGTGCTGGATATTAGCCCACTTGCTATGTCCTGCCATTGCTCCTAACCCTTGCTTGTTAGCTTCCGGTCATATTGACCGCAATATGTTAACCGAAACCGCTTCACATCCCGTGATGGGTTCCGTGTGCCGAACCCATGCTACCGTGGAGCCGTTCGGACAAGAACAATACGAGGAGCGCACCGATGAGAATTCCTCTTCTGGCTATATGGATCGCCGCCATGCTGGTACTCGGCGCGGCGCAGGCCGCGGAGCCGATCCGCATTGCCCATGTCTACGGCAAAAGCGGGCCCTTGGCGAGTTACGCCGCGCAACTGCATACCGGGCTGCGCATGGGCTTCGAGTATGCCACGGACGGCACCATGACGGTGTTGGGCCGGCCGTTGGAGATTATCGAGAAGGATACTCGACTGCGCAGCGATCGCGCGCGCGCTTTGTTGGCCGAGGCCTATGGCCAAGATGACGTGGTGCTGGCGGTGGGCGACTTGTCCTCCAGCGTCGCGCTGTCCATGCTTCCGATTGCGGCCGAGTACCGCAAGATCCTGATCCCGCAAGGGGTAGCGGATGTTATTACCGGTGAGCATTGGAACCGCTATCTATTCCGCATCGGCCGCAGCGCGGCACACGACGCCGTTGCCAACGCCGTCGCCGTATCCGCGCCGGGAACCTGCATCGCCGCCTTCGCGCAGGACTATCCCTTCGGGCGTGACGGCATCGCAATGTACAAGAAAGCTGCGGAGAAGCACGGTGCGCGCTTCGTGCACGAAGAATACGTGGAAAGCGGCAGCCGGGAGTTAATGACGCCCATGCAGCGCGTGTTCGATGCGCTGCGCGAGACCGAAGATTGCGAAGCGCGCGTCATCTACGGCATCTGGGCCGGGGCCGGCGATCCGTTTGGCGAATTGCAGAAGCTGGAACTCAAGCAGCATGATATTAAGCTCTCGACCAACGGCAACGTGCTTGATGCCTTGGTGGACTACAAGCGTTTCCCCGGCCTGCAAGGTGCTACCTATTACTACTACGAGCATCCCGACAACGCGGTGAACTACTGGTTGGTCGTGGAGCACTTCAAGCGCTACAACCGGCCGCCCGATTTCTTTACCGCCCAGGGCATGGCGGAAGCGATGGCGATCGTCGCCGCGCTGGAGAAGGCCGGCAGCACCGATACCGAAGCGTTGATCGAGGCCTTCGAGGGCCTGCGCTTCCGGTCGCCGAAAGGCGAGCTCTACATCCGCCCGGAAGATCACCAAGCCTTGCAGCCGATGTATCACTTCGAGGTTGTCGTGGAGGACAGGATCGCGTGGGCCGTGCCTAAGCTTGTGCGCGTAATCGAAGCGCAGGAGTTGGAAATTCCCATCGCGTCGCGCCGATGAGGTCGTGCGTCGGACAGTTGATCTGGGACACGGATTCCGGCGGCTGCGCCGTGTTATTGTGCTTTAGTCCCTAATTCCCTCGTACGATGAAACAGCAAACAATATGAATAAGTCAGCATCGATCACCCCGGCGGTTCTGGAAGGTCTGGAGCCGCTCAGGGAGCTGACGCCCGAGGCGCTGGAGGCGCTGGCCGAAGAGGCTGAAATCGAGGACGTTCCGGCGCGCAGCATTATTTACCGCAAGGATGCCGAGGATGTTTGGGTTCGCTACCTTCTGTCGGGCAGTGTGCTGCTGGTCGAGCGCGACGACGAGGGCCACTTGCTGCTGTCCGCGGAGGATGCCGATGCGGCCCAGCCGCTGGGGTTGCAGCAGCCGCACCGGGAAACGGCGATCGCTTACAGCGAGTGTCGCCTGCTGCGCCTGCGCAGCGCTCGTATAGCGGAGCTGCTGGAGGCGAACCAGCCACCGGAGTACGAGGTCGATGAGATCAGCGATCAAGGCGACGCCGGCACTCAGCTCTTTCTCGGCTTGGTCCAGGACCTCATGGAGGAACGCCTGGAGCTGCCTAGCATGCCGGATATCGCGGTGCGCGTACGTGAGGCGATCAGTGAGCGCGATGCCGGGCCGGCCGAACTGTCGAAGATTCTGCAAAACGATCCGGCCGTTGCCGCGCGTGTGGTGCAGGCCGCCAACAGCGCCTTGTTCGCCGGCCAAAGCCCTGCCGACAACCTGACCGCGGCCATCGTCCGCCTGGGCGTGAAGAACACGCGCGAAGTGGTGACTGCAGTGACCATGCGCGAGGTGTTCCAGACGCGCAACCCGCTGCTGAATAAACGCATGGTCGAGGTCTGGATGCACAGCACCCTGGTGGCCGCGATCGCGGCGGTACTCGCGCGCAAGCTCAAAGGCTTCTCGTCGGATCGGGCGCTGCTGGCGGGGCTGGTGCACGACATCGGCGTTGTGCCCATGTTGGCGCATGCCGGCGATTATCCGGAGCTGGCGCGCGACCCGGCGGCGCTGGAAGCCATCATTCAGGAATACCGGGGGCAGATCGGCTCGATGATTCTGCGGCGCTGGAATTTCCCGGATGATTTGGTCGTCGTGCCGCTCGAGGCCGACAATCGCCAGCGTGAACACGCCGGCAGGGCGGATTATGCCGACTTGATCGTGCTCGCCAAACAGCTGGCCTTGAGCAGCGCGGGCGGGATCGATACCGAGGCCATCGGCGAGTTACCGGTGGTAAAGGCTTTGGAGACGGCCGGCTTGAGCGCGGCGGGTGCTGGTGCGCTGATCGACGAGGCGCGCGGCGAAATCGCCGAGGTGCAGAGTTTGCTAATGGGTTAGACGCGTCGCGTCCTGGCCCACGAAAAACGGGAGCGGCAATCATGCCGCTCCCGTCGGTTCAGGCCGCGCTTAGGCGGCGCGCACCCAGCGCTTAAGCCGCGTTGGCTTCTTGCAGCGCTTCCTGGCGCAGGTCCTTGCGCAGGATCTTGCCCACCGGCGTCTTCGGTAGCTCATCGCGGAAGATGATCTCCTTGGGCACCTTGTAGGCAGTTAGGCGTTCGCGCGCGAAGGCGATAACGTCTTCAGCCTTGAGGCTCGGGTTACGCGAGACGATATAGGCGCGCACCGTTTCGCCGCCGGTGGCGTTGGGCACGCCGATCACGGCCACTTCCATGATGTCCTCATGGGCGCTCAGGCAGTCTTCAACCTCGTTCGGGTACACGTTGAAGCCGCTGACGTCGATCATGTCCTTCTTGCGGTCGACGACTTTGATGTAGCCGCGCTCGTCCATGTAGCCCATGTCGCCGGTGTGGAACCAGCCGCCCTTGAGGGCCTTGGCCGATTCGTCGGGGCGGTTCCAGTAGCCGCGCATCACCTGCGGGCCCTTGGCGACGATCTCGCCGACCTCGCCCGGTGCAACCGGGTTATCGTTCTCGTCGACGATGCGGATGATGGTGCCCGGAACCGGAACGCCGATGGTGCCGATACGATTCTCGCCCTGGACCGGGTTGACCGACAGCGTCGGGCTGGTCTCGGACAGGCCGTAGCCTTCCAGGATCTGGCTGCCGACAACCTCCTGCCACTTGGCAGCGACGCTGCTGTGCAGGGCAGTGCCGCCGGAGATCGTGAGGTCGAGCTTCTTCGGCGGATTGTTGCGGAACCACTCCTCGTTCAGCAAGCCCTGGAACAGAATGTTCACGCCGGCGAACTTGTTGATCTCGAACTTCTCGAAGGCCTTGCGCAGGTTGGACACCGGCCGCGGGCTCGGAATGAGAATGTTGCGGTTACCGGTGACGTAGAAGCCGAGCAGGTTAAAGCTGAACGCGAAGATGTGATAGAGCGGCAGCGCCGTCATCACCGTCTCCTCGCCGTAGCGCATGACCGGCCCCGACAGCGTAATGACCTGCGCTACATTGGCCAGCAGGTTGCTGTGCATCAGTTCGGCGCCCTTGGCAACGCCGGTGGTGCCGCCCGTGTACTGCAGCACGGCCGTATCGTCCGGCGCGCGGTTGCCGAGATCAGCGATAGGGCCTTTGCCAAGCTGCTTCGCGCCCAGCGCGAGGGCTTCGGCAAACGGCGTGGTCGTTACCGTAGTTTTGGGCACCATGCCCTTGAGCTTGAGCACGGTTTTAAGCAGCGTGCGCTTGGCGGCGGGGAAGAACTCCGCGATGCTGACGGTGAGCACCTTTTTAATGTCGGTGCCCTTGAGAGCTTCCTCCAGCTTGTCCGCGAACATGTCGATGATCACCAGTACGCTGGCGCCGCTGTCCTTGAACTGGTGGTTCATCTCGTGCGCGGTGTAGAGCGGGTTGACGTTGACCAGAACGCAGCCTGCCTTGAGGATGCCGAAAGCGGCAATGGGGAAGCTCAGGCAGTTGGGCATCTGCACCGCCACCCGGTCACCGGCGGCAAGACCGAGCTCGCGACGCAGGTAAGCGGCGAAACGATCCGAAAGCTGATCGACCTCGTGGTACTTCAGCGATGCGTCCATACCGTTGTCGAGGCAGATGGTGAAGGCGGTGTTGCCAGCATAGTCGATGCTGGCCCGCCGAATCAGCTCCGCCATGTTGCGGTAGGGCAGCGGCTCGGGCTCTTTCGGAACGCCCGGGCCCCATTCTCCGGCCCAGGGCTGGGCATCGTAGAAAGCTGCGTAATCCTTGGTCTCCTCCATGTGCATGTCCTCCAGCGTTGTTGTCGATCGCTTTTGCGAAATTTTTTATTGTGCGGTTCGGCCTGAGTGACTTGCCCCGCGTATGGCAAAAAACAAGCCGCGGGGCGAGATACTATTACCGAACAACCTTTGTAACTACTAATTTGATGAAGATCAATCGCTACAAGCTTCCGTATGCTGCAGCCGATATCCAATTAGCGGCGCACCTCGTGGCCGAGCCCTGGGGGGTGTGGCTGGATAGCGGGCAGCCCGGTGCCGAGCTGGGACGTTACGACATCATGGTCGCGCGCCCAAGTGCAACATTGGTGGCACGCGACGGCCTGTGCGAGTGGCGGGAGCGTGGTGAGCGCCGCCTAGTGCGAGAGGACCCGCTGGAAGTATTGCGCCGGGCGCTTAGCGCGCGCGGTGTCGAAGCCCAGGATGCGCCGTTTTGCGGCGGGGCGGTGGGTTATTTTGGCTACGACCTCGGCCAGCGCCTGGAGGGTGTCGAGGAAACGCGGCCGGGTGCAAGGCTGCCGGAGATGGCGGTCGGGTTTTACGACTGGGCCGTGATCACGGATCACGCACGGCAAGAGCGCTACTGGATCGGTCGCGATGGTGCCGAAGCCGTGCTGCCTTGGCTGCGGGCGTTACTGCAACAGCCGCCGCCGGCCGCGTCCTTCGCGATAGCAGGCGGACTGCGCGAGCAACCCGACCGTGCCGGCTATGCTGAGCGCTTTGCCCGCGTGCAGCGGTGGCTGCGCGCCGGAGACTGCTACCAGATCAACCTTGCTCGTCGCTTTGCGGTGCCGTATCGCGGCGATCCCTGGGAGGCCTACCGCCGACTGCGCCGGCGCGGCACCGCGCCGTACGGCGCCTTTCTGCGCCTGCCCTTTGCCAGTCTGTTGTCACTATCGCCGGAGCGCTTCGTGTCCCTGCGAGGAGGGCAGGCGCTGACGCAGCCAATCAAGGGCACGCGTCCGCGCGGCAGCGATTCGGCTTCGGACAGGCTCCTGGCCGAGAGTTTGGCTTCCAGCCCTAAGGATCGAGCGGAGAACGTCATGATCGTCGATCTGCTGCGCAACGACTTCGGCAAAGTGTGCCGGCCAGGCAGTGTGCGGGTTCCGCAGCTGTGCGCGGTGGAGAGTTTTCCGCTGGTCCACCACTTGGTCAGCACTGTAACGGGAACGCTCGAACCGGGGCGCGATGCAGTGGATTTGCTGCGGGCCTGTCTGCCGGGCGGCTCCATTACCGGGGCGCCGAAACGGCACGTGGTGAGCCTGATAGCGCAGCTCGAGCCGCAGCCGCGCGGGCCTTATTGCGGCGCGATCGGCTATATCAGCGACGATGGGGCGATGGATACCAATGTCGCCATCCGCACTGCTGTCTGCGCGGATGGCGAGATGAGCTACTGGGCGGGAGGTGGGGTCGTCATCGATTCCACCGAGGAGGAGGAGTTCCGGGAAACCGAGCACAAGGCGCGGGCTTTCTTGGATTTGATAGAGGCGGGTGAGGACTTTTGTTGCACCTCGGAATCGCCTTGACAGCGCTTCGGCGCTGAGCCTATCGTGCGGAAGATGGTGTCGCGCAACGAGTTTGCTTATGTTGCGTTACGACCGAAGGGAGTTCGGAATCCGTCCGCACGGACAATATCGTTATCAAGCATAGATGACGGCGGGTTGGAGTGCGGCTAGCGCGGAAGTGCCCGATGTCGCACCTGTGCGCTTGCCGCAGCCTCGCAACGAGGCGTGGTGGCCGTCGTCTCGGAGGAAGACAATTTCATGAGCGAGCCGCGTGTCATCAAGAAGTACCCCAACCGGCGCCTCTACGATACCGCCATCAGCAGCTATATCACGCTAGCGGACGTGAAGAACCTGGTGCTGGACGGGGTCGATTTCGAGGTGGTGGATGCCAAGACTAAGGCCGACCTCACTCGCACCATTCTGCTGCAGATCATCAGCGAAGAGGAGGAGGGCGGCGAGCCCATCTTCAGTTCGGAGTTGCTGGCCAAGATCATTCGCTCCTACGGCGGCAATGAGCAGACCATGCTGACCAGTTATCTGGAGAAGAGCATGGAGTTGTGGGCCGAGCAGCAGCGGGTGTTCCGCGAGCAGACTCGGACGCTGATGGACAACCCGATGAGCGTGTTGACGCAGATCGCCGAGCGCAACCTCGCCATGTGGCAGGCAATGAGCGGGATCGGCACCGATTTGGAAGCCGGTTTTGCCAAGAAGCGTCGGTCCCCGGAGTCCTCCGAGAAGAAAAAGAGCTGACGCGGTCGCGCTTTCAGGCTCCTTCCTTTCGCGTAAAAAAATTGCGCGCTTCGATGCCGTCTGGGTGAGCTGCGTGGTTGACCCATGCCCGCGGCGTTCCTATGATTCTCTGATGGTGCAGTGCATCGTAAAACGGCGCGGCGGCGCTGGCCGTGCAGTATGCGCGGCACGGGCTTCCCACCGAGGCTCTTAGTCACAAGAGGATCCAGAGATGGCGAATCGATTAGCGCTGGTTACCGGCGGCAATGGTGGTATAGGCACCGAAATCTGCAAGTCGCTCTCGGCTGCGGGTTATCGCGTAGTAACCACTTGCGTCGACGCCGAACGCGAGAGGATCGAAGACTGGCAGGCCGCGATGCGCCAGGACGGGTACGAAGTCGACTGGGTCGAGTGCAACGTGGCGAACTTCGACGCCTGTGCCGCTATGGCAAAGGAAGTCGAGGCCAAGCACGGCCCGGTAGAGGTGCTGATCAACTGCGCCGGCATCACCCGCGACGCGTTTCTGCACAAGATGGACGTGGACAATTGGAACGCCGTCATCACAGTCAATCTCAATAGCGCCTTCAACGTAACCCGCCAGTTTATCGACGGCATGCGCGAGCGTGGGTTCGGGCGCATCGTCAGCATTGCTTCGGTCAACGGTCAGACGGGCCAGTTTGGCCAGACCAACTACTCCGCCGCAAAAGCCGGCTTGCATGGTTTCACCATGGCGCTAGCCAAAGAGGGCGCGCGGAAAGGCATCACCGCCAATACTGTGGCGCCGGGTTATATCGCTACTGAAATGACCGAAGCGATTCCCGAAGATGTGCGCAAGGGCATTCTCGCCAAAGTGCCGGCTGGGCGCATGGGGCGGCCTGATGAAATTGCCCGCGTGGTGGCCTTTCTCGTTGCCGACGAGTCCGAATACATCAACGGTGCGCTGATTCCAATTAACGGTGCGCTCTTCTGCAGTTTCTGATTGTTTGAATTGGGCGCGATGCTTGCTGCGGTAGGGAATGCTGCATAGCAGCAAGAGGAAGTTAAAAAAATGGGAGCAATTTGCTCCCCGGCAGGTGACGCGCTCTTCTTATTATGTTTTGTTGTTCATTTTCGCTCTTGTGGAGCGGGAGCGCTTTGCGGAATAACTCTTAAGGTTATTTAGCTCCGCTGCTAGACTCCTCCTGGCGATGTTTTCCATCGCTCTTCCTCCCCTCTCGGCGCGATTTCCATTCGCTATTTCCGAGAGACGATAAGGGCATTGTAACTAGGCGGACCTACTTCGCAAGCACTTTCGTTGCTGCGGCGCAGCAGCCTCAGGGCGCCCATCCGCGCTCAGATCGGCTGGTTCAGCCAATCCGCCAGCGCCGGCAATAGCCGCTTGTGCGATGCGCCGCTGACGAATACGCCTAGGTGGCCGCCGGATGCCACCAGCTCGTCGTAATCCTTGCTGGCGCAGTGGCTGCCGAGGGCCTGAGCGGAAGGGGCGGGAATCAAATGGTCCGTTGCGGCGTAGACATTGCGGATAGGCATGGTCAGGCGGGCTAGGTCGACACGCTGCCCCTGCAGCTCGAAGCTGCCGCGGACCAAGCGGTTCTCTTGGTAGAGCTCGCGTGCGAACTGGCAAAAAGCCGCGCCCGTCTGATCGGGGCTGTCATACATCCAACGCTCCATGCGCAGGAAGTCCGCCAGGGCCTCATCGTCGTTCATGTCGAGCATGGCCACGTAGCGCTGGGCGAAGAGCTGATAGGGCTTGAGGCCGACGTACACGGAATTCAGCGTGTCGGCGGAAATGATGCCGTTGACGCGGGTGAGTCGCTCGAAATCGACGTCTCGCGCAAGGCGGTAGAGTGTGCTCGCGCCGGCGTGGAAATCCACCGGTGTGACCAGCGTGATCAGCTTGCCGATGCGTTCCGGGTTCAGCGCTGCGTAGCAAACCGCGAAGGTGCCTCCCTGGCAGACCCCCAGCAGGTCGAGCTCGCGGCCCGGGTGACGTTCAGCGAGGACATCGGCGCAGCGGTCGATGTAATCGCAGATGTAGTCGTCCAGGCTGACGAAGCGGTCGTGCGGGCGCGGATCTTTCCACTCGATGAGGTAGGTGGGACGGCCTCGGTCACGGAAGGCGCGTATTAGCGAACGTTTAGCACTTAGATCGAGTATGGAAGGCCGGTTGATCAGCGAGTAGACGATGAGCAAGGGACGCTGCGCGGCAGCCTCAGCGCAGCCCGGGTAGTAGTAGAGGCGAAAGCCCTGGTTGTCGAGGATGAGTTCTCGCGGCGTCGCGCCAAGAGTTACGGAGCCGACGCGGCGGGTACGCGCAATTAGGCGCAATAGCTTGCGGCGCGCCGCTTTCAGCTCGTTGTGAGCGTCGGCCGTCGAAGCGCTACTCGGCATCCGTGCGCAATCCTTCGGCTTGGCTCAGGGCGCGAAGCGCTTGCCGCAACTCCGCTACCTCCGCCTCCAGCAGCTCCAGGCGCCGCGCCTCTTTATCCTGCCGGTGCATCTGACGTCGCAGCTCCTGAAGCTCTCGCTGGGTTTCCAGCAAGTCTTGGCGGGTGGGCAGGTCCAGCGTTTTTGCTAGCTGCTCGAACATCCCTTGCAGCGCTTCGGCGAACGCGGTGTGAGCATTCACCAGGCGCGAGAACGCGTCGGCATACCGTTGCGATTCGAGAAATCTCTCGTGAGCACGTTCGCCGGCAGAGACCCATAGCGCGTAAAGGCGCTCCAGCGTGAGGGGCTGTCGGCGTTCGTCCGGCTGGAGCAGGCGCTCGACTTCCTGCTGCGACTCGTCGGCCATCTCTTCCAGTAGCCGGAGGTAATGCGCTTGCGCATCGCGCAACGTTTCCGCTGCAGCTGAAAGCTTTTCCAGCCCGCTGCGGCGCTGCTTGAGCTGATCGGCGCCGAACAGGGAAGCCATCGGCGCAAGCCAGGGCCAGGCGGCCGTGGCGTTCTCGTCTATCGGAATGCCTGAGAAGGCATCACCGGCCTCGAGCAGCCCCTTGAGCGCGCGATGCCATTGTTCATGCTGCGCCGTCAGCTGTTCGAGTAGCTGACGCGTTTGGTCGCCCAGGCTCTGCAAGGCTTGAGCGTAATCTGCGGTTCCCGAGGCTCCCGCCGAGCTTGCTTGCTGAAACAAGCGCCAGCCTTGTTCGAGAATCTGCAGGGGAAGATGGCCTAGCAAATCGGCAGGATCACGGCGGTCGCTGAAGTCGTCCATAAGGCCTGGATGTCGAGTGTGTGGTCAGCCCCAAGTCTGTCGTCAGGAGCCGAGGCTGTCCAGCGACAATCGGTGCGCGGTGCGTCAACGACCGCTGTAAGCGTCCTGCAGAGCTTGCTTGATTTCAGCCTGACGCGCGCTGGCTCGTGCTGCCTGGTGGGGCGTGGGTTGAGCTTCCAGAACCTGATCCAACTGGGTGAGAGCGGCGTGCCAGTCGCCCTGCAGACGGTAGTAATCGGCCATGGCGAGGCGTGCCTCGATGGGATGGTTGGCCGCGCGCGCGGCTTGAGCATAAAGCCGCTGTAGCGCCGTCGAGTTCGAGCGACGGGCTTCCGATGCCAGCAATGCGTACGCCCTGTCGGCCTGCCCGGTGCTTAGCAGTAGCTCGCCCAGTTCGAGCTGTAGCGGCAGGTGACCGGGATAGAGCGACAGCCCGTCCCGGTATAGCTGCTCGGCGTGCTCGGGATGGCCCGCGCGCCGTTCCAGCCGCGCCCGCGCCGCCAGTACAGTGGGGTGCTCGGATAAGGCCGCGCTGATGGCGTCCAGTTGTTCCCGCGCTTCGTCGTACCGCCCAGTGTTGGTCAGTACGAGCGCCAGACCGTAATGCGCGGCATCCCCGCCTTCTTTTTTCAGGGCCGCGCGAAAAATGCCGGCAGCTTGCTCCGGCGGCTCCTCGAGCGTCAGGAGTTTGCTCCGGATCAGGCTGAAGCTGGCCGATTCCCGCGCGTCCTCGGTCGCGAAGCCCTCGGCACGCGCCGCAGTATCGGCGATACGCGATTGCGTCATGGGGTGGGTGCTGAGGTACTCGGGTGGGCGTCCGGCATAGCGGGCCGCATCCATTAGCCGGCCAAAGAAATTAGGCATGCCGTGTGGGTCGTAGCCTGCATCGGCCAGCAATTTGAGTCCGACGCGATCGGCTTCTTGCTCGTGCGCCCGGGAGTAATTCAACTGCTGCTGAATGGTCCCGGCGGTGCCGGCCATGATGGCGGCTTGTCCGGCCTGGGCATCCTGGGTGCCGATCAGGATACCGGCGAGTACCATGGCGATGGAGCGGACATTGAGGCGCGAGGCCGCGGCCATGCGGCGGGCAATGTGGCGCTGGGTGACGTGAGCGATTTCGTGTGCCATGACGCCGGCGAGTTCGCTTTCGTTCTCTGCGGCCAGAATCAGCCCGCTGTTGACGCCGATATAGCCGCCGGGCAGCGCGAAGGCATTGATGGCCGGCGCATCGACGACGAAGAACTCGAAGCCGTAGGTGGCGCGATTGCTGTAGCTCGCGAGCCGGGCGCCCAGGTCCTCGATATAAGCCCGCACCTCGGCGTCTTCGACGAGTGGGAGCTGGTTGCGTAGCTCCTGCATGATTTCGTCGCCGAGTTGTTGCTCGCTGGTAGGCGACAGCACTCGGCTCGCGGGGTCGCCGATGTCGGGCAGCCGCAGATCGAGTTCGCTGGCACCGGCAGGCGCGAGTGCAAGGCTCAGAAGGAGGAGGGCGGCGGAGACGATTCTCACGAAAACCTCTGGTGTTGACGGCAAGCCGTCCCGTAAGCGAGTGATGGCGCGTCAGGCGTCATGCGTAGTGGTTCGGGCGCAGTATAGCCGAGCCCCATTTTGCTGGAAAAACACCAGAATAGCTGCATACTAAGCCGAGTAACTTGGTTCGACGTCGTCGCGTTATTGCCCCCCCTGCCGCGATCATGCAGGTAGCTTCAGCGGCATCGCTCACGATACGGGCGGGCCGGCCAATGCCTCGACGGCTCTGCGTGTGGGCGCGACATGAGCACTTCGTTAGAACCTTCAGGACGGCCGAAGGTTCCAGTGCCAAGCTCATCTTCGGCGATGCGGGCGGCGTGAAATGGAGGCAGGATGAGTATCGTTCGCGGTTGTGAAATACCCGAACAGCTCTATTACAAGGTCGAACACTTCGTTTGGGCGCGGCCCGAGCGAGACGGAACGGTGTGGGTCGGCTACGCCAGTCCAGGCTGTGTGGCTCTGGGCGAGATCCTCAGTTTCACGCCACGGCGTGTCGGCAAGGCGGTGCGCAAGGGCATGTCTTGCGCGACCTTGCAGTCGGCGCATTGGGTGGAGCCAGCCAGGTCCCCGGCGACGGGCGTCGTGGTCGAGGTGAATCAACGCGCCTTGGAAGACCCTCTGGTGATCAACCGTGATCCCTATGGCGGTGGTTGGCTGGTACGGATTGAGCCGGAAGATTGGGGGCGCGATTGCGGCGATCTCCTGACCGGCTCCGATGCCGTGCTCGCTTTCGAGCGCTTGCTGGCCGAGTCGCCCTTCATCGAGAATACCTGAACGCTCTTCGTCCCCCATGCGCTGGAGCCGGTTTCGTGGCAGGCTGATGCGCTCTTACGAACAATTAGGTGCCCGGCGGCGCAGCAAGCGTTCGCCCGGCATCAGCAGTGGTAAACATCTAGATGCAGATCATTCGTGATTGGTTCCGCCGCCACCTCAACCATCCGCAGGTTGTAGGCCTGGCGCTGGTGCTTTTGGCCGGCACCGCAGTCGTGCTCTTTCTCGGTGATGTGCTGGCACCGGTTATCGCCGCGTTGGTGATCGCTTATCTGCTCGAAGGCTTGGTGCGCAAGCTCGAAGCCACGGGCCTATCGCGGCTGTGGGCGGTGCTGGTGGTGTTCATGCTGTTCATGGCGGTCTTGCTGCCCACCATCTTCTCGCTGGTGCCCTTGCTCGCGCGTCAGGTGGCGCAGTTGATCGAGCAGATGCCGGTGATTATCGCCGAAGGGCGGACGGCCTTGGAGCAGTTGGTCGAGGCTTATCCGGCCTTGTTCCCGGACGGTGACGGTACCGAGGCCGATACCGCGGAGAAGCTCCGCGTAGTGATCGCGGCCATCGAGCGCGAGCTGCGCGACATGGGCTTGCGGCTGCTCAGCCTGCTGTCGCTCGAGTCGGTGGTGACGCTGGTCAGTCTGCTGGTCTACGTCATCCTGGTGCCGATTCTGGTGTTCTTCTTCCTCAAGGACAAAAGCCTGCTGTTGGCGTGGCTCAGCCGCTATCTTCCGCGCGATCGCAACCTGGCACGCACCGTCTGGCGCGATGCCGATCGCCAGATCGGCAACTACATCCGCGGCAAGGTGATGGAGATCGTCATTGTCTGGGCCGTGACCTTCGTGACCTTCTTCATTCTCGAGCTCAAGTTCGCCATGCTGCTCGCGCTGCTGGTCGGGCTCTCGGTCATTGTGCCCTATGTGGGCGCGACGGTAGTGGCCCTGCCGGTCGCCGTGATCGCTTACTTCCAGTTCGGCATGGGCAGCGAATTTCTTACTGTCATCGTCGCCTATCTGATCATCCAGGCGCTGGATGGCAACGTACTGGTGCCGGTGCTGTTCTCGGAGGTGGTGGATCTGCACCCGGTTGCGATCATCGTCGCAATTCTGGTGTTCGGCGGCTTGTGGGGGTTCTGGGGTGTGTTTTTCGCCATCCCGTTGGCGACTTTGGTGCAGGCCGTGCTCAAGGCCTGGCCTCAAATTCCGCCTCAGACTGGCGCGCCCGAGGCGGAGGAGTTGGACGCCGCTACGGAAGCCGAGTCGCACGAACCGCGCTAGCGCGCGACTCGGCCACGACTTAGAGTTCCCGCGCCGCCTCCAGTACTTCGGCGGCATGACCGGGCACTTTGACCTTGCGCCATTCGCGACGCAGGACGCCTTCCGAGTCGAAGAGGAAGGTGCTGCGCTCGATGCCCATCACCTTCTTGCCGTACATGTTCTTTTCCTTGATGACGTCGAACAACTTGCAGACCTGTTCGTCGCTGTCGCTGATGAGCGCGAACGGCAGGTCGTGCTTGGCCTTGAAGTTCTCTTGCGCCTTCATGCTGTCCCGCGAGATGCCGATGACCTCAGCGCCGGCTTGCTGAAACTCGGCATAAAGGTCACGAAAGTCCTGGCTCTCCTGGGTGCAGCCGGGAGTATTGGCGCGCGGGTAGAAATACAGAACCGTCGCGCGGCCGCGCAGTTGTTCGGATTCGATGATCTGGTCGCCGGTGGCGGCGACGCTGAAGGACGGAATGTGTTCTCCGACCGTTACCATGCCGTTCTCCTTTTCTATACTTTTACCGGCTCGATGATAGCGTCGAGGTTGAGTTGATCGCAGAAGTCCATGAATTCCTCGCGCAGCGCGGCGATGTGGGTGCCTGCCGGCACATCGACCGTCATGTGCACGGAGAACATGGGCGTTCCGGTATGAGCGGCGGCGTAGCTAGCGGTATTCATGTCGCGGATGTTGATTTCGC
Organism: Ectothiorhodospiraceae bacterium; assembly: GCA_029268285.1. Classification (GTDB taxonomy): domain Bacteria; phylum Pseudomonadota; class Gammaproteobacteria; order Nitrococcales; family AK92; genus JAJUGG01. The sequence goes on from JAJUGG010000008.1 coordinate 23,119, forward strand.
GGTGCGAGAAGAAATTCGCCAGTTGGTGGACGATGCCCGGTTGGTCCAGCGCTACGGCTTCGACGGCGTAGGGCAGCATATGGCCGCGGCGACGGGTGGCCTCTGTGCGCTTGGCGTTGAGGAGAAGGTCCAGTTTGCGGGCTGCTATCGGCAAGCCGGCTTCGAGCTTGGCGAGTTCGTTCCACTTGCCGGAAACTAGCAAGATCAACGCGAACTCGCCGCCGAGCACGGACATGCGACTGTCTTCGATATTACAGCCGGCTTCGGCGATGACGCGCGAGAGGTCGTTGACCATTCCCGGGCGGTCTTCTCCCAGCGCAGTGATCACCAGCAGGTTCTTCATTGCTAACTAACCCGGTTCAAGGTGGCGCCGCAGCGCACATGTGGTACTGATAAAGGGCGGGCCCGCCGGCCGCCAGCGAAGCAGTGTAGCATGGAGGCGTGCTTGCCTCGCTTGTCAGTCCCAGGGTGCGGAAGTAGTATGCATCTTTCGTTTTTACAGGGTGGAGAATAACGGCAATGTTCCGCGGAAGCATGGTAGCGATCGTCACCCCCATGCATGGGGACGGACGGCTGGATCACGACGCCCTCGCACGTTTGGTCGACTATCACGTCGAAAATGGTACGGATGCCATTGTCGCCGTAGGCACGACCGGTGAATCACCGACGTTGGATTTCAACGAGCACTGCGAGGTTATCTCTAAAGTCGTGGAGTTCGCGCGTGGCCGTATTCCGGTCATCGGCGGTACCGGCTCCAACTCCACACAGGAGGCGATCCAGCTCAGCCGCCATGCGATGGAGGTAGGCTGCGATGCCGTGTTGCTGGTGGTGCCTTACTACAACAAGCCGACCCAGGAAGGCTTGTACCGGCACTTCAGCACCATTGCCGATGTGGTGGCGCTGCCGCAGATTCTCTACAACGTCCCGGGTCGAACCGCCTGCGATCTGCTGCCGGAAACCGTGGAGCGCCTGGCCGACGTGCCCAACATCGTCGGCATCAAGGAAGCCCAGGGCACCGTGCAGCGCGCGCGGGAGATTCTCGACCGCTGCGGCGATCGCATTGACGTTTACAGCGGCGACGATCCCAATGCGTTGGAAACCATCCTCGCCGGCGGCAAGGGCGTTATCTCCGTGACGGCCAACGTTGCGCCGCGCCTCATGCACGAAATGTGCGCCGCCGCGCTACGCGGTGAGCGTGAAGAAGCCGAGCGCATCGATGCTCGTCTGGCGGCGCTGCACAAAGCTTTGTTCGTCGAGCCAAACCCGATTCCGGTGAAGTGGGCGGTCAAAGAAATGGGCTTGATTCAGGACGGCATCCGTCTGCCCATGACGCCGCTGAACCCTGAGTATCACGAGACGGTGCGCCAGGCTATGATTCTTGCTGGCGTGCTGCAGGACAATTGATGAAGATCCGCCTAAGCCTGCTGGGGATTTGTGCTGCGCTGCTGGTCGGGGGCTGTCAATCCTGGGGTAGCAACGAACCCATGGCTGAGCGCGCCGAAGCTCTGCGCCGCCCGCCGAACGTGCTGACCGGCCAGAGCGGTACCCAGACTCCCGCCGAACCGGCGGATGCCGTAGCGCGACTCGAGAGCGACGAGCAAGGCGCGCGGCTGCTGGTAGCCGACGGCTACTCCGGCACATGGCGTCGGGTGGGCACGGCCCTCGAGCAACTCGGCTTCACTGTCGAGGCTCGCGACCGCGCCGAAGGCCGCTACCGCATTCGCTACGATGCTAGCCTCATCGGCGAAGACGAGGGCGGCGGCTTTTGGAGCGCGCTGGCCTTTTGGCGCGACGATGAAGATACCGTGCGCAACTACGTGTTGAGGTTGCGTGAGATCGACTCCGAACTCACTCAAGTCGAATTGCAGGACGAGGCGGGCGACGCAGTGCCCGCCGCGCGAGCGGAACGGATTCTGGAACTGCTGCGCGGTCAGTTAGCGCTCGGCTGATCGTAATTCCCGACCCGCTGCGGCGGGCACCCTTTCACCGCTGTTGAACGGACGACCATGCTGCGTCTTATTGGCAACCCCGCCCTTTCCGAGTTTCGCATCCACCGCTTGCTGGAAGCGCTGCGCCCGGCGGCGCCTCAGATCAAAGGACTGACTACCCGCTACGTGCACTTCATTGCCGTAGAGCGCCGCTTAGACCCGCAGGAGCGCGAGGTGCTCTCGCGCCTGCTCGACTACGGCACCGAAGCGCCGGCCCCGGGCGGAGAGCCGACGCTGCTGGTCGTGCCCCGTGCCGGCACGATCTCGCCCTGGTCCACCAAAGCGACCGACATTGCGCACAATTGCGGCTTGGCCGACATCGAGCGCATCGAGCGGGGTATTGCTTACTATATCGAGCTCGACGGCGCCTTGGACGAACAGGCCTTGGCGGCTATCACGCCTCTGATTCACGACCGCATGACCGAAACCGTGCTGCTGCACGAGGATGATGCGGAAGGCTTGTTCTCGCAGGCCGAGCCGGCGCCGCTCGGGATCATCGATCTCGCCAACGGCGGCCGCGAAGCGCTGGAGGAAGCCGACCGGCAACTAGGCCTGGCGCTGGCGCCGGACGAAATCGACTACCTCTACGAAAATTATCAGACGCTGGGCCGCAACCCGACCGACGTCGAGCTCATGATGTTCGCGCAGGCGAACTCGGAGCACTGCCGCCACAAGATCTTCAACGCCGACTGGATTATCGACGGCGAGCGCCAGCCGCACTCGCTGTTTCAGATGATTCGCAATACCTATAACGCGCGCCCGGAAGGGGTGCTGTCGGCCTACAGCGACAATGCTGCCGTGGCCGAAGGCGCGCTGGCGCGGCGACTGCTGGTCGACCCGACAACGCTCGTGTACCGCCCGGTCGAAGAGCCCGCTCACCTTGTGATGAAGGTGGAAACGCATAACCACCCGACCGCCATCTCGCCTGGGCCGGGTGCTGCGACGGGCGCGGGCGGCGAGATACGCGATGAAGGCGCGACCGGTCGTGGCGCGCGCCCGAAGGCGGGGCTGGTCGGGTTCTCCGTCTCCAACCTGCGTATTCCTGGCGCCGAGCAGCCCTGGGAACTGGATTACGGCCGCCCGGCGCGCATCGCGTCTGCGCTCGACATCATGCTGGAGGCACCCATCGGGGCGGCCGCGTACAACAACGAATTCGGCCGGCCCAACTTGGTCGGTTACTTCCGCAGCTTCGAGCAGAAAGTGCCGGGTCCGGAGGGCGAGGAAGTCCGCGGGTACCACAAGCCCATCATGATTGCCGGCGGCGTCGGCAATATCCGTGAACTGCACGTCGAGAAGGGCGAGGTGCCTCCGCAGGCGCAGATCGTCGTCCTGGGCGGCCCCTCCATGCTGATCGGCCTGGGCGGCGGTGCGGCCTCGAGCATGGCCAGCGGCCAGAGCGACGAGGAACTCGACTTTGCCTCCGTACAGCGCAGCAATCCGGAGATGGAGCGGCGCGCCCAGCAGGTCATCGACGCCTGTGTGGCGCTCGGCGCCGACAATCCGATCGTGTCCATTCACGACGTCGGCGCGGGTGGCTTGTCCAACGCCATTCCCGAGATTCTCGACGACAGCGAGCGGGGCGGCCGCTTCGAGCTGCGCACCATTCCCAGCGACGATCCCGGCATGTCGCCTATGCAGATCTGGTGCAACGAGTCCCAGGAGCGCTATGTGCTGGCGATTGCGGCCGATCGCATTGAGCAGTTCGCCGAGCTGTGTGAGCGCGAGCGCTGTCCCTTTGCGGTCGTGGGCGAGGCTAGCACGGAGCGCGAACTCGTCGTAGGCGACGGGCACTTCGACAATACCCCGGTCGATATGCCGATGGAGATGCTGCTCGGCAAGCCGCCCAAGATGCTGCGCGACGTCAAGCATCATCCCTTTGCCAAACCCGAGCTTGCTTTGGCGGACGTGTCGCCCCGTGAGGCAGCCTACCGCGTGCTGCGCCACCCCGCCGTGGCCGCCAAGAACTTCCTCATCACCATCGGCGACCGCACCGTGACGGGGCTGGTCGCGCGCGATCAGATGGTCGGACCCTGGCAAGTGCCGGTGGCCGACGTCGGCGTTACCGCCTCCGATCACAGCGGCTACACCGGTGAGGCCATGGCCATGGGCGAGCGCAGCCCGGCTGCGGTCCTGCACGCACCGGCCTCAGGCCGCATGGCGGTGGGTGAGGCGCTGACCAACCTGGCCGCGGCCCTGGTCGGCGACATTCGCAAGGTCAATCTGTCGGCGAACTGGATGGCCGCCGCCGGTCATCCCGGCGAGGACGCCGCCCTCTACGATACCGTCAAGGCTGTGGGCATGGAGCTATGCCCGCGGCTCGGCATCGCTATACCGGTCGGCAAGGACTCCTTGTCCATGAAGACCGTCTGGCGCGAGAACGGCGAGGACAAAGCCGTTACGTCGCCGCTGTCGCTGGTGGTCTCGGCCTTTGCTGCGGTGGAAGACGTGCGTCGCACGCTAACGCCCGAGCTCTCGCGCGAGCCCGGCACCGTGCTGCTGCTGATCGACCTCGGCAAGGGCGCGAATCGACTGGGCGCCTCGATTCTGGCTCAGGTTTATGACCAGATCGGCCGCCGCCCGGCCGACCTCGATGACCCGGACGCACTGGTGCGTGCCTTCAACCTGATTCAGGCGCTGAATCGCGAAGGCCGGCTGCTGGCTTACCACGATCGCGGCGACGGCGGCCTGTTCGCGACGCTTGCCGAAATGGCGTTCGCTGCCCGCTTGGGCCTGGACGTCGAGTTGGATGCGCTTGGGCGCGATCCGCTGGCGGCCCTGTTCAGCGAAGAGCTCGGCATGGTGGTTCAGGTGCGTGAGCGTGAGCTCGATGACATTCGGGCGCGCCTACGTGCTGCGGGCCTGCTGTCGCTGACCCACGTCGTGGCGCGACCGCGCGAAGACGACCGGCTGCGGGTGCGCCACAGCGGCGAGACGCTGCTCGATGAGGCGCGCGTCGACCTGGAGCGGGCGTGGTTCGAAGTCAGCTACCGCATGCAGGCGCTGCGCGACAACCCCGACTGCGCGCAGGAGGAGTACGACAACCTTCTGGACAGCGACAGCCCCGGCTTGGGTGCAACCCGGCTGAGCTTCGATCCCGCTGAAGATGTTGCCGCGCCGTTCATCGGCAGCGGTGCGCGCCCGCGCGTCGCCATTCTGCGAGAGCAGGGCGTGAACGGGCAGGTGGAGATGGCCGCAGCCTTCGACCGGGCCGGCTTCGAAGCGGTGGATGTGCACATGACCGACCTGGCGGCAGGGCGGCAGGACTTGGCGGGCTTTAAGGGGCTCGTCGCCTGCGGCGGCTTTTCCTACGGCGATGTGCTCGGCGCCGGCGGCGGCTGGGCCAAGTCGGTGCTCTTCAACCCGAAGCTGCGCGAGCAGTTCGAGGCTTTCTTCCAGCGCGAAGACAGCTTCGGCCTCGGTATCTGCAACGGCTGCCAGATGTTCTCCGTGCTGAGAGAGCTCATTCCCGGCACCGAGCTGTGGCCGCGCTTCATGCGCAACCGCTCCGAGCAGTTCGAGGCGCGTCTGGCGCTGGTGGAAGTGCTGGAGTCGCCGTCCGTGTTCCTGCAGGGCATGGCCGGCTCCCGCTTGCCTATCGCCGTCGCGCACGGCGAGGGCCGCGCCGAGTTTGCCGACCCGGCAGGACCTAAGCAGGTGCTGGACGCGGGGCTGGTGGGCGTGCGCTACATCGACCCGCACGGGAACCCGACCGAGCGCTACCCGTACAATCCGGGCGGCACCGAGGGCGGCATTACCGGCCTGTGCAACACCGACGGCCGCTTTACCATCATGATGCCGCACCCCGAGCGCGTCTTCCGCAGCCTGCAGTTCTCCTGGCACCCGAAGGAGTGGGGCGAAGACGGCCCGTGGCTGCGCATGTTCCGTAATGCGCGTAAGTGGGTGGGGTAAAGAGGCGTCTGCTCACTCAGTTTCGGTAGGAGCGGCGCCGGCCGCTATTTTCGATGTGGTCGAACGCCGCTCCTGCGAAACAACAAACCTCTGCGGGACTCATGCCTATGATAGGCAGCGGTCCGCGGCGGTTTGTGAGTCTCTTTATCGGGCTCTGCTTTTCTCCGTGCCCTCTGTGGTCAAACCTTCCCTTGCAGATTCTGCCGCCCGGCGTAGTCCCGCGCGAACTGCCATGCCACGCGACCGCTTCTGGATCCGCGCCCCAGCGCAAAGCGTAAGGCTTCGGCACGCACGGCGTCCGGGTCGTCCGGGGTAATGCCCAGTTCCTGTAGCCAGCCGAAGACGATGTCCAGATAGGCTTCCTGATCGAAGGGATAGAACGAGATCCAGAGCCCGAAGCGCTCCGACAGCGAGATCTTTTCCTCCACCGCCTCGCCCTGGTGAATTTCGCCTCCGACGTTGCGTGCCTGTTCGTTCTCCGCCATGTACTCGGGGAGGAGGTGACGGCGGTTGGATGTGGCGTAGATCAGTAGTTTGTCGGCAGGCGCATTGAGAGAGCCGTCCAGCGCGGCCTTGAGGCTTTTGTAGCTCGGGTCGCCGGCTTCGAAGGAGAGATCGTCGCTGAACAGGATAAAGCGCTCGGGGCGATCGTAGATGAGATCGATGATCTCCGGCAGGTCGCGCAGGTCGTCCTTGTCCACTTCGATCACGCGCAGGCCCTGGTCGGCGTATTCATTGAGTAGCGCCTTCACCAGCGAGGATTTGCCCGTTCCGCGCGAGCCCCACAGCAGGCAGTTATTGGCCGGCAGCCCGGCCAGGAACTGGCGGGTGTTCTGGTCGATGAGCGCTTTCTGGCGATCGATATGGCGCAGTTCGGCCAGGCGCAGCCTCGGCGGATGGCGCACCGGCTTGAGGATGCCGCGGTTGCCCTGGCGCTGCCAGCGAAATGCGATGCTGGTATCCCACTCCGGTTCGGGCGCCGGGGCCGGTAACAGCGGTTCGATACGCGCGAGCAGGCGCTCGGCGCGGTCGAGCAATACTTCGAGTTTATCTGCAGACATTTGCACTTCCGGTTCGGCGGGTAGTATTCATTTAGTCAGACATTGTAAGCATCTGGAAGCAGATTCATGCAGAAGGTATACAGCAACCCGGATCGCCTGCTTATCGGGCACCTCGCGCAGGTACTGGAGCAGCACGGCATCGATTGCTACGTCAAAAACGCATTTCTTGCCGGTGGCGCCGGCGAATTGCCCCCGCTGGAGTGTTGGCCCGAGCTCTGGGTGCGCGACGATGCGGATAGAGCGCGCGCCATGGACTTGATAAAAAGCGTACTGCAAGCACCGGAAAGCGGCAGTGAGTGGATCTGCCCGGATTGTGGTGAGCAGGTCGAGGGACAGTTCGCCGCCTGTTGGCGTTGCGGTCATCGCGCACCTTAGTTTTTATTAGATCATTAGTTCGGATTTATAAATAGAAACAAAAGTTCAGGGTTGATCCGGCTGCTATGCCTTGGCTAGAATTCGGCGCGATCATGGGATTTTTAAATCCATAGATCCTAAGAATTCTAAAAAATAATAATGCCAGGGAAAGGCAGGATGGATAGGCTGATTGAAGTCGCGGGGGGCGCTTCTCATCTCAGTAGTCCGGCAGCGTACAACGATGGTCTTTCGTTGTGGATATTCGCCGGCTCGTTGTATCAACCGTCCGGTTGGTTGCGCGGCGTGGCGGAGCCGTTCGGGATGGGCGGCCTCGACATGCTCAGCCGCCGGCTCGGTGGGCATATCAGGCAAAGCTTGCTGCAGCGTTACGGCGCACCGTGCGGATACGACCCTCACCGCCATGTTCAGGACGACCCGGAGCGGCTCAAGCAGCTAATTTGGAGCGGGAAGATACAAGTCTTCCGGCTTCCCTCCGATTATTGGGCCGCCGTTTTTGATCCTGGCCATCACTTCTTTTGCGCGCCGCCGCGGTTTCGGCATTCACACCTAGAGCTGTCTCGGACGCAAGCCATCCACGGCCGGCGCAACGCCCTGGCCTGGGAACTGGGAGAGCTCGTCGCTGATCGAGGCCGTGGCACGAGGGAGAAAGGGGGGAACACGCTGCCTGCTCTGCAGCGGCTGGGCAGGGTCGACGTCGAGGACGTCGATGGCAGGCTCGCCTTCTCACTCGCGCTCGCTGCCCGCCCGGATCAAACCCGCTATGCGGACGCGAGCCGGCAGCTAGCCAAGCTGGGGCTGAGTGCTCCCGAGACGCCGGAAGCTTTCGAGCAGGCAGCGCAAAGCGGCGTCGAAGTGCTGCGCAAGCTAAGCGCCGACCACCCGAGCGAAAGGATGTTGCGCGACTTCCTGCTCGCTGACCTCGCGCGGCGGCCGCGCACCCGGGTAAAGGCCGAACTGGGCCTGGACGTGCCTATAGTTCTCGCGCTCATGCAGAGCGGCGATCGCAGCGCTGCGGCATCGCCCGAGCTGTACTTCACCGAGCGCATTGGGCCCTTCTCCGGCAAGGCATTACTGCAGCTTGTCGAATTGCAGCAAGCCGTTCAGCACTACAACGAGCATAAAGCCGCGGCGGCGGCCGAACTCGCGGCGGCTCTGCCCGAGCCCTTTTCGCCACTACCTGCCGAAGAAGCTCCGGCGGAAGCGGAAGATGCCCCAGAGCCGGACGATGCGCCGAATCTAGGCCCGAATCAGCAGGCCGCCGCTCGCTGGAACTGCCGCAAACGCCAAATCGCCGAAGCAAAACAGCGCGCCGCCGCCACGCCACCAGGCCCCGAGCGCGACCGCCTTATGGCCGCCACCGAACGCTTCGAGCGCAACAACATCGCCGAACAGAAAGCGCTACTCTGCAAGCACGTCTACGAAGACGGCCCGCCACCGC